>DATKNA010000134.1:0-18884 GCA_035541595.1 Kineosporiaceae bacterium
CGCCGGTCGCACGGCGTCGACCTGGAGGAGCGGCCGGCCTCGCCGGCCGCTCCGTCCTCCGCCGGGCCGATCGCGGCGAAATCCGAGCCGCTGCGCACCGAGTTCGCCTTCGAGCTCCCACGCGGTTACGTGGACGGCTCGGGGACCGTGCACCGTTCCGGTGTGATGCGACTGGCCACCGGGCGGGACGAGCTCGTCCCGCTCCGCGATGACCGGGTCCGGGAGAACCCCGCGTATCTGACCGTCGTCCTGCTTGCCAGGGTGGTGACCCGGCTGGGCACCATCGACGACGTCCACGCCGGGATCATCGAGAACCTCTTCGCCACCGATCTGGCCTTCCTCCAGGACCTCTACCGCCGGGTGAATCAGGAGGGCCATACCCACGCCGGCGTCACCTGCCCGTCGTGCAACCACACGTTCACGGTCGACGTGGCCGGGGGGCGCCTGGGGGAATCGTGACGTACGCGACCGACCGGCTGCACGAGGAGATCGCGTACGTCGCCTACCACTTCCACTGGGCCCTGGATCCGCTGCTCGACCTGGAGCACGCGGACCGGCGTCGCTACGTGGACGCGATCAGCCGGATGAACCAGCGAGTGCTGCGAGGGAGGTGAGGGTATGGGGCTCTGGCGATGGCTGGCCCGCGACGGGTCCGGTGCGTCCACCACAAGCCCCGGATCCTCGCTCGACACATGGTCCTCCGGCGGAGGGTCGCCCGCCGCGACGAGCGGGTCGGTCCAGGCCGACGCCGACCGGCCGGCGGACGGCTGGCGCACGGTGCCGGAGATCCAGCGCGTGCTCGGCGACATCGCCCCCAGCGTCCGGCCCGCCGAGTTCGCCGGGAGCCTGACCACCTGGCACAGCCCCGCCGTGATCCGGGAGCTGGCCCACGGGGTCAGCCCGCTGGCACCATCCGGTCTGGTCACCGGTCTGGCCCAGCCGGCGAGCGCGAGCCCGTCGAGCTCCTCCGCAGTGCAGCGGATGCCCGTCGCTGCCGAACCCTCGGTCGCGGGGACTCCTGTGGCGCGACCGCTCGACGACGCCGGACCGGACGCGTCGACACCGTCGTCGACCGTGCCGTCGTCGACCGTGCCGTCGTCGGTCCTGTCAGCGGCGCAGTCGGCGGTACGGCCCACTGCGCAGCGGACGCCGGAGACTTCTGCGCTCCCCGTCTCCGTGCGGCAACGGCCAGAGCCGACAGGGGCGGTGGCATCGCCCGTCAGGTCGGCCGGATCCCTGGTCTCCGCGCCCCCGCTCGAGCTGCCGTATCCGCAGCTACCGGTCCTGGCGCCGCCCTCGCCACCTGCGGCATCCCGGGGGCCGACGGCGAGCTCGCCCGCCGAGCCCGAGCCGCCCATGGTGCAGCGCGAAGCCGCTGGGTCGGTGGACGACGACAGCAGTGCGCTCGGTGTCGATGCCTCCGACGTCCCGGTGGCTGCCATCCAGCCGACGGTCACCGCTCCGCTGCTGCCCGGAACCGGTACCGCCCCGCCCCTCGGATCGCCCGCCGGACGGCCGCCGGCCGTGACGTCTGGACAGGACCCTTCGGCAGCGGCCCGCGGCCCCGCGCCGGGCCCGCCTCCCGCTCCGATGCCCACGGTGAGCCGCGTTCGTGCCGATCCTGACGTCATCGCGCCGCCGCGCCGCCTCGGTCTGGGCGCCCCGCTCGCGCACCCGCCCGGAGTGTCGCCCGTCTCGGTCCAGGCACCTCGGGCCCAGGCGCCGGGACTCGCAGCGCCGCCGACTGAGCCCTCGGTGCAACGCCAACCCGCCGGCCCGGGGTCACCGGCTCCGTCCTCGCCGGTGCCGCCGGCAGCTGCGCCACCGGCCGCGACGCATCCGGTCGTGACACCGGCGACCCCGCCGATGCCGCCGGGTGCGCAGCCGCCGACGGCCGAGCGATCGATCGAGATCGTGCCGATCAGCACCGGGCCGATCAGCACCGGGCCGGTCAGCACTGGGCCGGTCAGCACTGGGCCGGTCAGCACTCGGCCGGTCAGCACTGGGCCGATCAGCACCACGCCGGCCGAACCAGCGCACCCGGCTCCGGCGGACGCTCCGCTCGGCGGCGTCTCGTGGCTGGTCTCCCGGCTCGCCGCCGACCGACTCCCGGATGCCGACGTGCAGCGGAGCGGGACGAAGCCGGAGGAGGCAGCAGATCGCCCTGACGGCGCCATCGGCCTTCCGGGTTCGGACGGCGGGCCGGCCGTGGAGCCCGAGCCGTCCCTACCCTGGTACGAGCGGACGCCACACGAGGGAGCGCCACTTCTCGGTGACCGCACCTCACCGGTGACACTGGCCGCTCCGCCGGAGCACTCGCCGGCGGGGGAGCCCGCACCGGTGCCGATCCGCTGGGAAGAGCCGGAGGTGCCGGCACCCACGTCTCGCACTCCTCACGCCTCGTCGGGCGCGCCGACGAGCCATGTCACGGGCGCGGTCGAGGCCGTGCAGCGATTCGGCGCGCCGGCAGCCTCGGTGCCGGTCGCGCCGGCAGCCCCGATGGTGCCGGGTACGTCGCCGACGCGGGTGACGCCCTCGTCGTCCGCCATGCCATCGACGCCGTGGCGGGAATCCAGGCCCGACGTGCCGTCGGTCGCGCCGGTCGAGTCATCGACCTGGGCGTGGGTGGCGCCGGATCGGGTGGGCGCACTCGTGCCGCCCCGGCCCACTGTGTCGTCGTCCCGGGTCCAGCGGGTGGTCGAGCTGTCCCCGGCCATGCCCGCCCCTGGGGTGGCAGCGCGGTCGGCTGTTCAGGCGCGGCCGACCTTCCACGGGACGCTGCCGACCACTGCGGTGCCGACGGCCGCGCCGGACGAGCCACGGCGGACGGGCTCCGCGGACGAGCCGGCGGGGGTCCCGGTCGTGCAGACGGCAGGCCCTGCCGCCGCGGCCGCGACAGGGCCCGCGTCCGCCCCGGCCGGACCGGGGGTTGCGGCGGCCCCGAGCCCAGGGCCGGGCACGGGCCAGAGTGCCCAGCCGTCGACCGACGAGCTGGTGCGCAGGCTGTTCGACCCCCTGGCCGCGCGCTTGAAGGCCGAGCTGCGGCTCGACCGGGAGCGTGCCGGCTTGATCACCGACCTGAGGCGCTGAGGAGGACACCATGCCGGACGTCGACCCCGCCGTCAGCGTCTGCTTCGCCGTCTCCATCGACGACAAGGACCTCGGCACGTTCAACAGCTGCGAGGGGCTGGGCGTCGAGGTCGTGCTGGAGCAGCGCGAGGAGGGCGGCAACAACGGCTACGTCTGGCAGCTCCCGACCCGGTTGAAGTACTCCAACGTCAAGCTCAGCCGGCCGCTGGGCCCCGACACCGCCAAGGTCGCGAAGTGGTTCGCCAGCATGACCGCCGGCGTCACCCGGCGCACCGCCACCATCGTCGCGATGACCAGTGACAACACCAAGGTCGCCTCCTGGAGCCTGGCCGACGTCGTGCCGGTGCGCTGGAGCGGGCCGAGCCTCAACCTCGACTCGCCCAAGGTGGCGACCGAGACCATCGAGATCGCTCACCACGGGTTCCTGCCCGAGTGACCGACCGGAACCGTCAGGAGCCCCATGAGCCCGAAGGCGATCGCCCTGCACTCGGCGGCCGGCGGCGCGGCCGGCGCGGCTCGGCCCACGCTGACCCGGGCGGCCCTGGAGCTGTACACCGCCAAGCCGGCCGGCGGCGGCGGCAAGCCCGGGTCGCCGCTCGGCCGGATCGCGTTCCAGTTCAATCCCAAGGAGCTGTCGATCCAGAAGTCCGCGAAGTGGGAGCGCAAGCCCGCCCGCGGGGCGAAGACGGCGGGCCCACCGGAGTTCACCGGCGCCGACCCGTGCAAGCTCACCCTGGAGATCTTCTTCGACGCCACCGACTCCCTGGACGGCAGCGTCGTCGACCGGGTGGAGCAGCTGTTCGGCTGCTGTGTCCCGACCGATGAGAGCCTGGGCAAGAAGAAGGCCTCACCGCCGCTCGTCGTCCTGCACTGGGGGAAGGTCACCAGCTTCGCGGCGTTCGTCACCTCGGTGCAGGCCAAGTACACCCTGTTCACACCCGACGGGACACCGATCCGGGCCACCTGCAATCTCACCCTGGAGGAGATGCCGGGCGATCCGCTCGGCCAGAACCCGACCTCCGGGGCGCTGGCCGCGCGAGCCTTGCACACCGTGGTGGCCGGCGACTCGCTCGCCTCCATCGCCTACCGCGAGTACGGCGACCCGGCGCTGTGGCGCCCGCTGGCCGCGTTCAACGGCATCGACGACCCGGTCCGGCTGCCGCTCGGGCGGTCGCTGTTCGTCCCGGCTCTCGACGAGCTGCTCGCCGGCTCGACCAGGGGAGGGTGAATCCGGCATGGCCGAGCCGCAGATCAGCAACGCCTTCAGCGTCACCGTGGACGGCACACCGCTGCCGGAGGATCTGGAGCACCTGCTGGTCTCGGCGACGGTCGACGACAGCCTCAACCTGCCGGACCTGGTGATCCTGCGCTTCCGGGACCCGGACCGGGCGGTTCTGTCCAAGACCGGCGCGAAGATCGGTTCCAAGCTCGTGGTCGCCGCGACCAGCACCGGATCGTCCAGCCCGGTGCCGCTGATCACCGCGGAGGTGACCGCGCTGGAGGCCGAGTTCGACGCCACCGGGACGTTCACCGTGATCCGCGGCTTCGACCCGGCACACCGGCTGTTCCGCGGCCGGCGCACCGAGACCTACACCCAGGTCACCGCCTCGGACGTCGCGAAGAAGGTCGCCCAGCGGGCCGGTCTCACCCTCGGCACGATCGACGCCACGAGCACGGTCTTCGACCATGTCAGCCAGGGCGGCGTCAGCGACTGGGAGTTCCTGACCGGTCTGGCCCGGGAGATCGGCCACGAGGTGGCGGTCAAGGACGGCAAGTTCGAGTTCCGGGCGCCGCGTCCGGCCCAGGACGCCCCGGCCACGGGTGCGCCCGGCTCGGAGCCGCTGGTGCTGCGGCAGGGGAGCGACCTCGTCCGGTTCCGGGCCCTGGTCACCTCCGCCGAGCAGGTGACAGAGGTGCAGGTGCGCGGGTGGGACGTGGCGCAGAAGAGGGCACTCGTCGGCACCGCACCGGCGAAGACCCGATCGGCGGAGTTGAGCGCCCAGGGGGCTCGGCCGACCGACCTGGCCACGGTGTTCGGCGATCCGGTGTACGTCGCGACCGACGTCCCCTACCGCAAACAGGCCGAGGTGGACGCCGCCGCGAAGGCGCTGGCCGAACAGATCGCCGGCGCGTTCGCCGAGTTCGAGGGGGTCGCCCGCGGCAACCCGAGGATCCAGGCGGGCTCGGCGATCGCGGTCGACAACCTCGGAGCGCCGTTCGACGGCAAGTACGTGGTCACCACCTCTCGGCACACCTACGACCAGACCTCGGGGTACAGCACGCACTTCGCGGTCACCGGCCGTCAGGACCGATCGATCCTCGGCTTGGCCTCGGGCGGTGCGCCCGGTGGTCGGTCATGGGACGGCGTCGTCGTCGCCCAGGTCAGCGATGCCCGTGACCCGCAGCACCAGGGCCGGGTGAAGCTGACCTTCCCCTGGCTGTCGGACGACTACGTCAGCGACTGGGCCAGGACGGTCCAACCGGGCGCGGGCAAGAACCGGGGCCACTACGTGCTCCCCGAGGTCGGCGACGAGGTGCTCGCGGCGTTCGAGCAGGGCGACATCCGCCGCCCCTACGTCCTGGGCGGGCTGTTCAACGGCATGGACACCCCGAAGCCGGGGCCGATCGACGACGTCGACTCCGGGTCCGGTGCCGTCAACCGGCGCTCGATGGTGTCCCGCCGGGGGCACCGAATCGACCTGCTCGACCAGGACGGGCAGAAGGAGGGCGTGTCGATCAGCACGGGCGACGACACGCTGCGGTTCGTGCTGGATGCGACCGGCAGCACCGTGACCCTGCACAGCGACGGCACCGTCACGGTGGAGGCGAAGAACGGCGTCACGGTCGACGCCGGCACGGGGAGCCTGCAGTTGAAGGGATCGGACATCTCGCTGAAGGCCACCAGCGGCGTCACCGTCGACGGCGGCGGTGGATCGGTCTCGGTGACCGCGGGCAGCGAGCTGACCTTGTCCGGCGTCACCGCCAAGCTGTCCGGCAGCGGGCAGGCCGAGGTGTCCGGCGGCGGGACCACCACGATCACCGGCGGCCTGGTCCGGATCAACTAGCCCGGCCACCGGCCAGCCCCCACCGAGATGCCGCCCACCGAGATGCCGAGGAGCCAGCGATGCCACCAGCCGCGCGGGTCGGTGACCCGACCGGGCACCCGGGTGTGATCGGGCCGCCCGGCGTGCCCACCGTCCTGATCGGGGGGCTGCCGGCCGCGACCGTCGGCACGCCGCACATCTGCTCGTTCCCGCCGCCGGCGGTGCACCCGCCGACGACGATCGTCCCGCCCGGATGTCCGACGGTGCTGATCGGCGGGATGCCCGCCGCCCGGCTCGGCGACCTCTCCGGGTGCGGCGCGCCCATCGTCGCGGGCGCCGTGACCGTCCTGATCGGAGGGTGAGCGATGGGTATGGAGTTCGTCGGCTCGGGGATCGCCTTCCCGTTGCGCACGGATGCCTCCGGCGGGGTGGCGCTGGTGTCCCGGGAGCGGGAGATCGAGGAGGCGATCAGGCTCGTGCTCGCCACCTCCCCGGGAGAGCGGCCGATGCGCCCCGAGTTCGGCAGCCGGATCGCCGAGCACGTCTTCGGCCCGGCGAACGCGGCGACCGCCGGCCAGCTGGCGTACGAGGTCCGGGTGGCGCTGGAGAGGTGGGAGCCGCGGATCGACGTCGAGGACGTCGAGGTCGGGTTCGACGCGGTGGACGCGGGCGTGCTGTACCTGGACGTCCGGTACCGCATCCGCGGCACGAACGACCCGCGCAACCTGGTCTTCCCGTTCTACGTCATCCCTGAGCACCCCGTCGCCCGGTACCCGATGATCGACGCCCCGCTCGATGTGCTGACGTCCGGTGCCGGCGGTGACCTCACGGCCGTCGCGGCCTCCGCGGCCGTCGTGCCGTCGCCCTCGGGGAACGGAGGTCGCTGACATGGTCCTGCCCGCGCCCGACCTCGACGACCGCGACTTCCAGTCCCTCGTCGACGACGCCAAGCGACTGGTGCAGCAGCGGTGCCCGGAGTGGACCGACCACAACGTCAGCGATCCGGGGGTGACCCTGATCGAGGCGTTCGCCCAGATGACGGATCAGCTGATCTACCGGCTGAACCGGGTGCCGGACCGGCACTACGTGAAGTTCCTGGAACTGATCGGCGTGCAGCTGTTCCCGCCGACCGCGGCTCGGGGGACCGCCACCTTCTGGCTCGCGGCCGCCCAACCGGCGACGGTGCTGGTCCGTGCGGAGACCGAGGTGGCGACGGCCCGTACGGACGCCGAGGAGTCGATCATCTTCAGCACCACGGCCGACCTCCCGATCGTGCCGTGCGAGTTCAGCCGGATCGCCACCGCGGGCGTGAACGGGGACGCGACCGACCTCACGTCGCTGCTGGACGGCGTCCAGCAGGTGCCCGCCTTCTCCGATGTGCCGGGGGCCGGCGAGGCCCTGCTGATCGGCCTGTCGGCGGCGGTCCCGTCGTGCGCCGTGCTGTTGCGGATCGACTGCCCCGTGGGCGGGATCGGGATCGACCCGCGACAGCCTCCGCTGGTCTGGGAGGCCTGGAGCGGCAGGGGCTGGAGCGCCTGCGACGTCGACCGGGACGAGACCGGCGGTCTGAACCGGGCCGGCGACGTCGTCCTGCACGTGCCGGCGACGCACGAGCAGTCCCTGATCGCCCGGAACCGGGCGGGCTGGTTGCGGTGCCGCGTGCTGCCGCCCGACGGGATCACTCCGACCTACACCCGGACCCCGCGCATCGCCGGCGTCCGGGCGATGACCGTGGGAGGGACGGCCGAGATCGTCCACGCCGAGACCGTCCGCGGGGAGGTCCTCGGGACCTCGGACGGCGCCCCCGGCCAGCGGTTCACGCTGCAGCGGCACCCGGTGGTGCCGTGGCGGGAGGCGAGCGTCCTGGAGGCGGTCGAGCCCGGCGGCCGGACGACGTCCTGGTCGCCGGTCCGGGACTTCGCCCGGTCCGGGCCCGAGGATCTGCACTACCGCCTGGACGCCGTGACCGGCGAGATCGAGTTCGGGCCGTCGGTCCGGCAGCCGGACGGGGCCCCCCGTCAGTACGGCGCGGTGCCGCCGCCTGGAGCGGCGCTGCGGGTGTCGGCCTACCGGGTCGGGGGCGGCCGGCGCGGCAACACCGCTCGGGGCGTCATCCGCGTCCTCAAGACCAGCGTGCCGTACGTCTCCCGGGTCGAGAACCGGCATCCCGCGTCGGGCGGTGTGGACGGCGAGACGATGCCTAACGCCCGGCTGCGCGGTCCGCTGGAGTTGCGGGCCAGCGGCCGGGCCGTGACCGCGGACGACTTCGAGGTGCTGGCCCGCGACGTCGCCCCGGACGCCGCACGGGTGAAGTGCCTCCCGGCCGGCGAGACCACCGCCGGAGCCGGCCGGTCGGGTGACGACGCCGCCGGCGGGATCCGCCTGCTCGTCGTCCCGCGCGTCGTGACCGACGAGGTCGGCAGGATCGGGTACGACGACGTCCGGCACCCGCCGGAGGAGCTGCTGCGCCGGATCGGCGAACACCTCGACGCCCGCCGCGTGATCGGCACCCGGCTGCTGGTGCAGCCGCCGGCCTACCGCGGCGTCACGGTGGTCGCCCGGATCACGGCGGCGTCCGATGCCCGGCCGGAGAGGGTCCAGACGGCGGCCCTGAAGGCCGTGTACGACTACCTGTCGCCCCAGGACGGCGGCCCAGCCGGCGACGGCTGGCCCTTCGGCCGCCCCGTGCAGGCGTTCGACGTGTCCGGGGTCCTGGCCAGGGTGGACGGTGTCGCGCAGGTGGACGACGTGCTGCTCTTCCCCGCCGACCCGGAGACGGGAGAGCGCGGCGCGCCCGCTCCCCGGGTCGCCGTCGCGCCCGGCACGCTGGTCTTCTCCTACCAGCACCAGGTCCGGGTGCAGTCGTGACGATCGCGACGTCACCCCCACAGGTCCGGCCGGAATCCGGGTCGTCCGGCCGGTCGCCCAGCCCGCATCCGCTGGGCGCCACCCTGCCGGCCGTGTACCTGGACGACTCGTTCACGCAGCGGTTCTGCTCCGCCCTGGACGAGATCCTGGCGAGGGACATCGCCGTCCTCGACTGCTTCCCCGCCTACCTGGATCCGGGCACGGCACCCCCGGACCTGCTGGACTGGCTGGCGAGCTGGCTCGGACTGGCCGGGGCCCGCACCCTGCCGGTGGAGCGCCGTCGCCGCCTGGTGGCCCGGGCCGCCGAGCTGCACGCGTGGCGCGGTACGCCGCGTGCCGTCCGCGAGCTGGTCGAGCTCGCCAGCGGTCTCCCGGCGGACATCGAGGAATCCGGCGGAACCAGCTGGTCGCGGGAGGCGGGAGCGCCGCTGCCCGGCCGTGGTCGTCCCGCGCTCGTGGTGCGCCTGCGAACCGGCGGTGACCGGGTGGGCGTCGACGAGGATCTCCTGGCCCGCCTGTTGGAGCTCGTGGTGCCCGCGCACCTGCCCTGGCGGCTCGAGCTGTCCGACTGACGCCGGGGATGCCCGGCGGGCGGGCTCAGACCTCGGCCGGCAGCCCGAGCTCGGCGAGCATCTGGCCGTGCTCCCTCCGGACCGCGCCGGCGGCGACGAGGTTCCCTGCCCGGCTGTGCAGCCCGATCAGCAGCCGCCAGGCGCTGTCCCGGTACGGGTCGAGCCGCAGGCAGGTCCGCGCCGCCTCGATCGCCTCGCCGAGCTCGCCCGCATCCCCCAGGCAGCGGGCAAGGCCTTCCGCCGCCGCGGCCGCCGCGAGCCGGAGGCGTTCCCGTTCGCCGACCACCCATTCCGCGGCGCCCTCCTCGGGGAGCAGATCGCCCCGGTAGAGCGCGAGGGCTGCCGCCAGCTCCGCCAGCTCGGCGTCGCGCGCACCCCGCACGCGCGCGGAGCGCGCGTCGGCGAGCCGGGCCTCGAAGTCCCGGACGTCGCTGCGACCGCCGGGTGGCAGCGACAGACCGTAGCTCTCCCCGATCCGGACCAGCAGGCTCGAGCGGCTGTGAGCCGCAGTGCCGGCGTGATCGGCGGGTGCCCCCGAGGCCAGCAGGCTGCGCAGGCTGGACACGGCGACCTGCAGGCTGCGCAGCGATCCCTCCTGGTCGGCGTCCGGCCACAGGTCGGCGGCCAGCGCGTCGCGGTGGACAACGTCTCCGGCCTTCAGCGCGAGCAACCGCAGCGTCGAGCGGGCCCGTGGCCGCACCCGGGAGATGTCGACCGGGACGCCGCGGAGCACGATGTCCAGACCGCCCAGGAGGCGGAGCTCGATCGGCGGAGCGGTCGATGCGCCTGGGGTGGGGGCGGGCCACCGCGCCCGGGATGCCTGGTGGGCGCCGGTGCTCACCGTGCCCGATGCGGTCGTGGCGCCCGATCGGTCCGTGGTCCCCGTCGTTACCGGCAGGTCCGGCAGGCCCGGCAGGCCCGGCAGGCCCGGCAGGTCCGCCAGGTCCGCCAGGTCCGCCAGGTCCGAGGTGCGTGCCGGCACGTCCGCGGTGGCCGCGGGTCCGGCTGTCTTCACTGTGCGCGCGGTGTCGGGCGGGCCGCGGCGAGCCCAATCGTCGATCACCGCGAGGGCGTCCCGCAGCCCCAGGGCCTTGGCCCACTGGCCGGCCTGGGTGGACCATCGCGCCGCGACCGGCGCCGCGTCCGCCTCATGCCCCCGGTGTGCCGGCGTGGCCTCGGCGAGGCATGCGGCCCACTGGGCCGGCACGGGTGCGCCGAGGTGGCTGAACCGGGACGCCGCCTCGCGAAGCGTCGCCCCGGAGTGCCGGTGCACGCCGTCGATGAACGTCACGAGTGCTCGGCCCCACGGGTCACGCTCCGCGGCCGGCTCGGCGACGGCTACCCCCCCGGCCGGCCCGGCCGTCGTCTCCAGCAGCGCGCGCCCGATCCGGGACAGCCATGGCCAGCCCGTGACCTCCGCGTCGAGCGTCAGCGCCTCCAGATCGCGTTCGGCGACGTGCTCGACCTCCTCCCTGCCGCCGAGCAGCTCGACCAGCGCCGTCGCGCACGAGGCCAGCGCGAAGACTCCGAACCCCGCCTCCGGGTGCCCGGACGCCTGGGCGAGCAGTGCGCCGGCAGGCCCGAGGTCTCCCGCCAACAGGCTGACGACCCCGGCCGCGAGCCGGCCTTCGGCGCCGGGCAGCGCCAAGGCCGCCGGCAGCAGTTGCCGGGGGTTGCGTTGCGTCGCGGTGCGGACGATGCCGGCCCAGCCGCGCGGCGCCGGATCGGCGTCGGGCAACCAGAGCGCGGCGCCCCGCGCCTCGTCCAGGCAGCGTGCGGCGAGCTGGGCGTCCTCCGCCACCGACCGGGCGAGCTTGAACGTGGCCACGGCTTCGGCCAGCGCACCCTGTGCCGCCAGCCGGCGGGCCCGGGCCAGCAGCAGCCACGGGTCCTGGGAGTGCAGGTCGACAGGCAGCAGGCTCTCCACGGGGCCGAGCGGCGTGGCGACCACTTCGGCACCCCGAAGGTGCAGCAATTGCTCGACGGCGGCCCAGTCCTCGGCACGCGCGGATGCCCGGAAGGAGGCCCGCACCTCGCCGGCCGTGAGCAGCAGATCGGCAGCGCGTGCGTACCACGCGCGGGTGGCTGCCGGCCCGAGGTGCTCGGTGAGCTCCAGCTCGAGGTGATCCAGCAGCACCTGGTGATACGCGAAGTGCCGGCCGTCGTCATGGCTGGTGGTGAACAGGCGCCGCTGTTCCAGCTCCTCCAGAACGTCCTGGCTGCCCGTGGTCTCCAGCAGGGCGTCACAGAGCTCGCCGGTGAGGATGCCGAGCGCACTGGTCCGGCGCAGGAAGCTGCGTAGATCGTCCGGCAGGTCTTCGAGCACCTCCCGGACGAGGTAGGAGCGGACCAGGCGCGACCCGCGCGAGAGGTCGCCCACGGCGCGGCGGCGCTCGGCCGGTGGCCGTCCGGCGGTGAGCAGGTGGAACATGGCCAGACCGGCGGCCCACCCTTCGGTGCGCCGGGTGAGGGTCGCGGCGTCCTCCGGCAGCAGGGGCTGGCCGTAGACCTCACGGAAGAGGCGTTCCACCTCCCACGACCGGAAGCGCAGGTCGTCAGCATCCAGCACCTGGACTCCGCCGTAGACCCGCAGCGCGGTGACGTCGAGCCCGGTGACCCGTCGTGCGCCCAGGAGCACCCGTAGCGACGGCGGGGCCATGGTGATCAGTCGGACGAGGCCGCGCTCGGACTCACTCCCAGCGATCATGTGGAAGTCGTCCAGCACGAGGAGCAGCTCCCCGGCCGCAGGCAGGGCGTCCAGAGCCGCCGCCACCTGATCGAACGAGTGGAACACACCACCGTCGCCGTCGGCCCCGAACCGCTTGACCAGGACCCGGCCGATCCGGCCGGACAGCTCGCCCGGGTTCCGGTCGGCGGCGTCGATGCGGTACCAGGCGGCGGCGCCGGTGAATCGGGACGCGATCTGGGCGAGCAGCGTGGTCTTGCCGTGTCCGGCCGGGGCGAGCACGAGACCGACCCGATGGGCGGCGACGTCGAGCAGCCGTGCGCGCACCAGCCCGGCGGGTTCCGGCGGGACGAACTTCGCCGTGAGGTCGAGCCGCTGGCCCGTCACTCGTCCCCCTCCCGACAAAGGGGTCAGGCCGCCCGGCGGACCTCGACGGTCAGATCGTCGCCGGACACCCGCCTGGCATGCGTCCCCCGCTGACATGCGCGTTCGAGGGTACTCGTGACCATGCCCAACGTCACGAGGTGGATCCGCAGCCCGGCGGAGCGCTCGCGTCGCCCGCCCGAGCGACCCCTCGCTCGGTATGGGACGGCGTGCGTTGCACGACGTTCACGACCCGCGGGCGTCGGGCCGCGCGCTACTCGGCCGCCGACCGGCTGCTGCGGGCGTCTCCCGGTGCGGGAAGTGACCCGTCAGGCTCCCCACTCTGTAGCCTAGGTGACCGGGAGATGTCCGGACGGTGTCCGGACGGTGTCCGGACGGTGTCCGGACGACAGACGCGAGGGCCGGCATGAGCGATCGCAGCGAGGCAGCATCGGGGAGCCGCTGGCGGCGGGTCCCGGCGGTCAGGTGGCTGCCTGGGTACGAGCGGGGCTGGCTACGCGGCGATGTCGTCGCGGGTGCCGTGGTGGCGGCGCTCGCCGTGCCCCAGGCGCTCGGCTACGCCTCGATCGCCGGTGCCCCGGTCCAGGTGGGCCTGTACGCGGTGCCGGTGGCTCTGGTGGCGTACGCGATCTTCGGCTCGTCGCGTGAGCTCGTGGTGGGTCCGGTGTCGACGGTGTCGGTGCTGTCCGGCTCGTTGCTCGCCAGCTTCGGGGTCGCGGGCACGGCGCGGGCCGCGTCGTATACCGCGGCTCTCGCGTTGAGCTCCGGACTGGTCCTGGTCGCCGCGGGTCTCCTCGGGGTCGGCTGGGTGGCGGAGTTCCTCTCCAAGCCGATCGTCACCGGCTTCGTCCTCGGCCTGACCGTCCTGGTCATCCTCAATGAAGTACCCCACCTGCTGGGCGTGCCGACGCCGAAGGGTCAGGTGGTCGAGCGGGTCGGCTCGCTGGGTGAGAGCCTCACCCGCGGCGAGGCCGACAGGGCGACGATGATCGTCTCGGCGGTCTCGCTGCTCGTCCTCTTCGGCGGACAGTGGCTGGCCCCGCGGGTGCCTTGGGGGCTCGTACTGCTTCTCGGTGGAATCGCTGCCTCGTCGGCCCTGGACCTGAGGGCGAAGGGCGTCGAGGTCGTCGGCCCGGTGCCGCGGGGACTGCCGACGCCCGGGCTGCCGTCGGTCGCGGCCGGCGACCTGCCGGCACTGCTCGGCGCCGGCGCAGCCCTCGCGCTGATGGGTCTCGCGGAGGGGCTCAGCGCCGCCCGGCTGTTCGCCGCCCGCGGCGGCTACCGGGTCGACGCCGACCAGGAGCTGCTCGCCTCCGGCGCGGCCAACCTCGGCTCCGGCCTGTTCGGCGGCATCGGCGTGGCCGGCAGCCTGTCCAAGACGGCAGCCCTCAGCGATGCCCGCGGTCGGACGCAGGTGGCGGGGCTCACCGCGGCAGGGCTGTCCGTGGTCGTCATCGTCGCCATCGCGCCGGTGCTCTCGGGGCTGCCCCGGGCCGTCCTCAGCGCCATCGTGGTCAACGCGGTCTGGAAGCTCATGGACGTCGCCGCGTTGCGCCGGTACTCCCGTGTGCGGAAGAACGACGTCGTCGCCGCGGGGGTCGCCGCCGTCGGAGTGCTGGCCTTCGGGCCGCTGTACGGCCTGCTGCTGGCCGTTGCCGGGGCGGTGCTGGGCCTGGTCTACCGGTCCAGCCGGGTCGACGTCGAGGTGATGGGAAAGGTGCCGCACGAGAAGGCCGCCTGGGGCAGCACCCGCAATCACGAGGAGCGGCCGACTCTCCCCGGGGTTCTGGTGCTCCGCGCCGACACGCCGATCTTCTGGGTCACCGCGGCGCCGATCCATGACATCGTCCTCTCCAAGGTCGATGCCGCTCCCGGCACACGGGCGCTCGTGCTCGACATGGAGGCGACCAACCAGATGGACACGACGAGCGCCGACGCGCTCGCCGAACTGCTGGGTGAGCTGCGAGAGCGCGACGTCGACCTCTACCTGGTCCGGGTCATGTGGCCGGTCCGCCAGGCGCTGCGCCGGTCGGGGCTGATGGCCGAGCTGGGGGAGGACCACCTGTGGCACAGCATCTCGCAGGGCGTGCGGGAGGCCCGGCGCGCGCACGGACTCAAGCAGCTGTCAGTGGATGCCGGCGTCGCCGCCGCCCAGGGCGTTCCCGGCGAGGATCTCCTCGACGGGACGGCGGCGGAAGAGGAGGAGCACATCGTCGCGCGTAGTTCGGCTCCTGACGGCCGGAGCGACACCGACGAGGGTCCGGCCGACTGACGGCGCATCCCGTGCGTCCCTGCACTGACGGCCTGAGTGTACCGAAGGCCCTGGGTCCGGCCTTCGCGGCTTGGGCGCGATCGTCCGCGGCCGCTCCGACTTGGTTGACGCAGATCTCCCAAACCATGACGTGACGGTCGAGAACGAACGCTGAGTACGTCACTACGTCACCGACCGACAGGTCGACGTTCCGACCGCGATTCTCATTCCCTTCTGGCGCTCGCCACACCGCGTCGCAGATCGAGCTCGGCGAGGTGGGAGATGACGCCCCGACGCCCATTCGGCGAGCCGCTGTGCACCCACGTCACCCGCGCCGTGCGATCGATTCGGACATGTCCGGCAGTCCGTGCGGCAGGGGCGCATCGATACACCGCGGTATCACCGGTATCAGCTGCGGGCTCACCTACTCGACTCCCGGTCCAGCGCTGAAGAACGGCGATCGATGACTCAGATGCTTGCTCCTGGTGACGCCGAGCACGTTCCGGCGACCGTACGCCGCGCCCGTCATGTGTGGCTCGGCGCGCTCGTCGCCGTTGCGGCGATGGTGCTCGTCTCGCTGCAAGCGGTCTCGGCGGCGGCGGCGGACCCGTGCGGTCCCCCCGTCGTCAGCGTGATCGCCTGTGAGAACACCGCGCCGGGAGACCCGCCGACCGACTGGCAGATCAACGGCTCCGGTGACCAGTCGATCCAGGGCTTCGCCACCTCGATCAGTGTCCAGCCGGGGGATACGGTCCAGTTCAAGATCAATACAACGGCTTCGTCCTACCACTTCGACATCCTTCGGCTGGGCTACTACCAGGGCAACGGCGCGCGGATCATGCCGAACTCGAAAGGGCTGAGGCCGTCGGCGACGCTGCCCCAGACCCAACCCGCCTGCGATACCGACGCCACGGGCTTGATCGACTGCGGCAACTGGGCCGTGTCGGCATCCTGGACCGTCCCGGCGACCGCGGTGTCCGGCGTCTACATCGCCCACCTGGTGCGCGACGACACCGGCGGGTCCAGCCACATCGTCTTCATAGTGCGCAACGACTCCAGTCACTCGGACATGATCTTCCAGACGTCCGACGAGACCTGGCAGGCCTACAACAGCTACGGCGGCAACAGTCTCTACACCTGCGCGGACAACTGCCCGCCCCCCAGCAACGCGATCTACACCGGCGCGTCCAAGGTCTCCTACAACCGACCGTTCCACACCGCGGACGACAACCAGGGAACCAGCTGGGTGATGTACGCCGAGTACCCGATGATCCGGTTCCTGGAGGCCAACGGGTACGACGTCTCCTACACCTCGGGCATCGACGTGGGCACGCCGGCCGGCGGCGCGCTGCTGACCAACCACAAGACCTTCCTGTCGGTGGGGCACGACGAATACTGGTCGGGCACCCAACGGGCCAACGTGGAGGCCGCTCGCGACAAAGGCGTGAACCTGGCGTTCTTCAGCGGGAACGAGGTGTTCTGGAAGACCCGCACGGAGCCCAGCATCGACGGCAGCAACACCGCCAACCGCACCCTGGTCTGCTACAAGGAGACGCACTACGACACCGTCACGGACCCGCAGGACCCACCGACGTGGACCGGTACCTGGGCGGATCCGCGGTTCAGCCCACCCGGTGACGGCGGTCGTCCCCAGAATGCCCTGACCGGCCAGCTGTTCGTCGTCAACTCCGGCACGACGGACATTCAGGTGCCCGCGCAGTACAGCCAACTGCGGTTCTGGCGCAACACGTCCGTGGCGAACCTCGCCCCCGGGGGGACGGCGACGCTCGATCCGGGCGCGGGCACGCTGGGCTACGAGTGGGACGAGGACGCGGACAACGGCTTCCGCCCCGCCGGACTCTTCGACATGTCGTCCACGACCTCCACCTCGGCAGAGGTGTTCACCGACTACGGAACCAACACGCAGGCCAACAGCACGGCGACCCATCACCTCACCATGTACCGCGCTGCCAGCGGTGCGCTCGTGTTCGGTGCGGGCACCGTGCAATGGGCCTGGGGGCTGGACAACCCGAACGGCGACGACACGGCACCGGCCATGCAGCAGGCTACGGTCAACCTGTTCGCCGACATGGGCGTGCAGCCGTACGCCCTGATCCCTGGGTTGACTGCCGCGACCCAGTCGACCGACACCACTCCGCCGACCTCGACGATCACGTCTCCGACGGGCGGGGCGAACATCGCCGACGGCACCAAGATCACCGTCACGGGCACGGCCGCGGACAACGGCGGAGTCGTCGCGGGAGTAGAGGTCTCCACGGACGGAGGCAGCAGCTGGCATCCGGCGACGGGGACCACCAGCTGGAGCTACAGCTGGGTGGCACACGGCAACCCGACCGCGACCATCAGGTCGCGGGCGGTCGACGACAGCGGCAACATCCAGACCACCTCCACCGCCGCCACGGTGAACATCGGCTGCAGCTGCTCCATCTGGGGCACCGGTGCGACTCCGGGCACGGCCGACTCCGGCAGCTCGACCGGGGTGGAGGTCGGCGTGAAGTTCACGTCCGACGTGTCCGGCACGGTGACGGGCATCCGGTTCTACAAGGCGAGCACCAACACCGGTACCCACGTCGGGAACCTGTGGACGGCCTCCGGGACGAAGCTCGCCTCGGCCACGTTCACGGGCGAGAGCGCCTCCGGCTGGCAGCAGGTGACGTTCACCTCCCCGGTGACGATCAATGCGCACACCGCGTACGTCGCGTCCTACTTCGCCCCCAACGGCCACACGGCACAGGACGACGCCTACATGTACCCGCCTCCCTCACCGGGGCCGGATGGTCACGGCGTGGTCGACAGTCCGCCGCTGCACGCGCTGCGCACGTCGGGCGGCACGGTGAACGGCCTGTACCAGAACGGCGCCTCGAGCACCTTCCCCACCAGCAGCCTGAACGCCCGGAACTACTGGGTGGACGTCATGTTCACCCCACGGACCGCGGCGGCGACCCCACCGGATGCACCGACCGGTGTCATCGCGACGCCGGGCAAGGCGTCGGCTTCCGTGAGCTGGACCACGCCGTCGGACGGCGGTAGCGCGATCACGGGCTACACGGTGACGCCGTTCATCGGGACGACGGCGCAGACCCCGACGACGGTGACGGGCAACCCACCGGCGACCAGCGTGGTGGTCGGCGGGCTGACCAACGGCACGACGTACACGGTCAAGGTGTCGGCGACCAACGCCGTCGGCACCGGCCCGGCCTCCCCGGCGTCGAATCCGGTGACGCCGTCGGCCACGGCCTGCACGGCCTGCACGATCTGGCCCTCGACGGCGACGCCGGCGAATCCGAGCATCGCCGATGGATCGTCGGTCGAGCTGGGCGTGAAGTTCTCGTCCGATGCCAGCGGGTCGATCACGGGGATCCGGTTCTACAAGGGCAGCGGGAATACCGGCACGCACGTCGGGGACCTGTGGACGGCGACGGGCACGAAGCTGGCGTCGGCCACGTTCTCGGGCGAGAGCGCCTCCGGCTGGCAGCAGGTCACTTTCGCGACCCCGGTGGCGATCACGGCCGGCACCGTCTACGTGGCGTCGTATTTCGCACCGTCAGGGCACTACGCGGCGGACTCCGGGTACTTCGGTTCGGCGGGCGTCGACAACGCGCCTCTGCACGCCCTGAAGGACGGGGTCAGCGGCGGCGACGGCGTCTACGCCTACGGCACGAGCAGCACGTTCCCGAGCAACAGTTTCGGGGCCGCGAACTACTGGGTGGACGTGATGTTCGCGACCGGGCCGGCGACCGCGCCGGCCGCTCCGACCAATGTCACGGCGAGCGGCGGAAACGCCTCGGCGACGGTGAGTTGGACGGCGCCCTCCGATGGTGGCACCCCCATCACGAGCTACACGGTGACGCCGTTCGTCGGGGCGACGGCGCAGACGCCGACGACGGTGACGGGGAGCCCGCCGGCGACGTCGGTGACCGTGACCGGTCTGACGAACGGGACGAGCTACACGTTCACCGTGTCGGCGA
>DATKNA010000135.1:0-20101 GCA_035541595.1 Kineosporiaceae bacterium
CCACGACAGGGGCGAGGGCCGGACACCGATCACTCGGCGTCTGGCCCCCGGGTTGCGAACCGCCCGTCGCTGACGTGTCCTGCGACGCTCAGACCTCCTCGCGCCGGTGCACGAAGAGCGAGTAGATGATCCACAGGTCGATGACGATCAGCGTGACCGCCCACCAGGGCTGCACGGGGATGAACACGAAGTTGATCAGGGCTTGCAGGCTCGCCAGGACGATGCCCGTCCAGCGTGCCCACGCCGCCCCGGCGATCACACCGAACCCCGCCGCGAGGACGACGAGGCCGGCGATCATCATGATCCAGCCCCACGTCGAGGCACCGGTGTTGATCCAGTAGTTGACCGGCTGGACGTAGTACGTCCCCTTGGCGAGCAGCGCGATGCCCTGGAGCATCCCCATGCATCCGCCGATGATCATCAGTACGGCGGCGAACACTGCTCCACCGGTCCCCCGCTCGCTGACGGTCCGTCCACCGCTGACGACGGTGCCCGTAGACACGCCGTTCGCGGCGCTCCGACTCACTTGTTGCGTCATGGCTTCATCACCTTCTGCCGTTCGCCTGACGGCAACGGGGCACAGTGCCCCAATTCCCACATTCGCGACCCGTCAGCCGGCCGGGTAGAGGCGAAAGTCCCAGGTCGCGAAAGACGTCCGGGTCACGGAACGTCCGGGTCACGGAAGGTCTCGGTCACGGAACGTCCGGGTCACGAAACGTCTGGGTCACGGAACGTCTGGGCCACGACTCGTCCGTGAGCGGGATCAGCGCCACAGGACGATCGGCTTCGGTGAGAACCTTGCGGACCACGAGGGCGTGGTGTGGTGAGAAATCCTGCCGCCAGCCCATCGCGATGACGTCGACATCCTCGCTCGCGGCGACGTCGAGCAGCGAGTCGGCGGTGGGGCCCGGCCGCGTGGCCAGGCGGATGCCCAGGTCGGTGCAGTGCTCGGTGAGGAACTCCGCCCGCCAGACGTCGATGTCCTCGGCGCTGTCCAGGAACCGGGGCACGGTGTCGGGCCGGAAGACGTGCAATGCGATCACATCGAACCCCGCCGCGACGTAGGTGGTGATCAGGGGACGCAGGGCCGCGCTGACGCCTCGGGTCCCGTCCAGCGGGAACAGCACGCGCGTGAAGGTCCGGCGGGGCGGGCTGTCCGGCGGCACCACGAGGACGGGTTTGGACAACCGGGTGGCCACCGCCTGCGCCGTCTGCCCGGGTTCGTGCCGGGCGGGGACGCCGGACAGGGCGACGACGACCAACGCGACGTCGGGACGCTCTCCGATGCGGACGATCTGGTCGGCCGGCTCCCCGGACACGGTGATCAGCGACGTGCCGAGCTCCTCGGCGACCGCCCGCGCCGGTCCGGGATCCTCGCCGACGTGGAGCGCCATCACGTCCGCGTCCAGGGCGTGGGCGAGCCGGCACGCCGTCTGCAGGACCGGGCGGGCGGCAGCGGTGGCGTCCACCGCGGCGAGGACGGTGGTCACGCGAGCTCCCATCCCGCCTCGCCGACGCGCCGCCAGCGCCGCACCTCGCCGGGAACGACCCGGACCGGCGCGCCCCTGCGCGTCAGGACGACGTCCGCAGGGGCGTTGCTGGTGATGCGGAAGGCGTCGGGCGAGGCCTGGATGTCGAGCCGCGCGCCGTGGAACCGCAGCCTCATCTGCACGCGTTGCCACGTGCGGGGGATCCGGGGGTCGACGAGCAACGCGCGGGCGAGCGGTCGGACGCCGAGGAAACCGAACGCCAGGGCCTGCCAGACGCCACCGAAGGTCGCCAGGTGCAGGCCGGCGGCAGTGGTGCCCGTGAGGTTGTCGAGGTCGAGCCGGCACGCGATGCGGAAGAGGTCCAAGGCCTCGTCCGGTCGGCCGTCGCGGGCGAACAGCGCCGCGTGGATGGCCGGGGACAGGGAGCTGGCGTGGGCGCAGCGGGGTTCGTAGAACGTCAGGTTGGGGCCGAGCGAGCCCGGCGCCGTCTCCTCCGGCACGAGATGGTGGAGCATCAGCACGTCCGGCTGTTTGATGATCTGGGAGCGGGCGATGCGCTCACGCCCGAAGAGCAGGTCCGCGGCAACCGGTGCGGTCGTCGCCAGGTCCCTGATGACCAGGGGCTCGAGTGTGGCGTACCCGTGGAATTGCTCGTACCGCCCCGTGTCGGGGTCGTAGTTGTCGACGAGGGCGTCGGCCACGCGACGCCACTCGTCGACCTCCCCGGGGGCCACGCCGTCCCCGCGAGGCGCGTCGTCGAGCGGCTGCCCGCCCCCGCCGGTCATGTCTGCGGGCCGGACGTCGTCGTCCGGCACTGCCCTGTCGTGGCGGATGATCTCCTCGGCGAGCGCGGCGGCACGACGCAGGTTCCAGCGGGCGAGGACGTTGGTGAAGACGTCGTCGTCGACGTGCTCGTGATACTCGTCCGGTCCGATGACGTCGTCGATGTGCCCACGACCGGCCCCGTCCATCTTCACTCGGGAGGCCCAGTAGCGGGCGGTGTCCAGGAGCAGCGGGCGGCCGGCGCCATGGAGGAACTGCTCGTCGCCGGTCCAGGCGGCGTACTGCCACGCCGCCCAGGCGACATCGGCCACGATGTGCTCCTCGTGCTCACCGGTGGTTATCGGGATGGGCGGCCCCTGCGGCGGCCTGTCCACCCTGGGCGTGACGTCCACACCGGTGCGCGCGGACTCCCACGGGAACCGAACGCCCCGCAGGTGCCGTTCCGCCGCCGCCCGGTACGCCGGACCCAACCGACGGAGCCGGTACTCCAGCATCGCCCGGGCGGCCGGAGGGCAGGTCGCGGCGAAGAACGGCAGGGCGAAGACGTCGGCGTCCCAGAAGACGTGCCCGCGGTAGGACGCCCCGCTGACCCCGCGCGCGCCGACGGCTGCCTCACCATCGGTGGGCACGTTGGCCATGAGCTGGAAGAGGCTGAAGCGGACCGCCAACTGCGCGTCCGGGTCGCCGTCGATGCAGACCAGTGCATCGTCCCAACGGCGTGCCCAGGCGGTCCGGTGCTCGGCGAGAAGCGCCTCGAAGCCGAGCCGATCCGCCTCGGCGAGCCCGGCACTCGCGGTGTCCATCGCGGGGCGGCCGTCGGGGTCGGCCGCGTAGAAGGCCAGTCGTTCCACGACCCGACGACCGCGGGCGTTGCGCTCGCGTTGCACGGTGGTCGCGGCGATCAGCCCACCCGCGCCCGTCTCGGTCTGCGCCCGCGACAGGTGACCCAGCTGGGTGCGCACGAACGTGCCGTCCGTGACGGGGGGGATCAGCGAGTGGCCGGTGTGCAGCCAGTCGACGGCTCCTTCAGCCCGCATGGCGAAGCAGCCCGGCCGGGCGAGCGAGGCGAAGCGGAGCGTACGCAGCGGCACGGGTTCCGCCGCCAGCTCTCGGACGAGGACGCCGCCCCGCAGATCCAGGGTCCGCCGGTCGCGGCTGATGTCGAGCGGCTCGAGAAGGTGCAGACCCGTCCATGTCGGCCCCTGCAGGAGCGTCGAGGGGGTGGTCGTGTCATCGAAGACCCCGACCGCGAGCACGCGTGGCAGGCTGCCCAGCCCCTCCTCCTCCCGCACACCGCGAGTGCCGAACCGGGTGTCGGCGATGGTGAGCAGGCTCTGATGGGCGCGCCGATGCCTCGGGTCGTCCCCGTGCACCGTCACCGTCCAGGCCGGGTCGAGGTCGACTCCCGGCACCAACCCCGCATCCCGCCGTTCGGCCTGCTGCCGCAGAAGCGCCAGGCACGTCGGGGCGCCACCGCCCGTCCAGCGCATGGACGGGGGGAACGGCCCTGGGGGCGGGTCCGGCAGCACCGAGACCACACTCGCCCGCTCGGCGCCCGCCGGCGGCACGAGGGTCCGGAGCCACCCTGTGACGAGGACCAGCCCGGGCCCGACGCCGCGCTGCTCTGCCGCGCCCACCATCCGGCCCAATCGAGGTGCCGGGTCCTCACCGGGCTCGGTCACGGCGACGTCCACGTGGTGCTCGCGAAGTCGCCCCAGAACCGCGGCCACCTCCTCGCCGAGCACGGCGTCGTCCCCGAAGCCCTCGGCCGGAGGGACGAGCAAGATCGCCTCGAACAACCTCTTGGTCTCCCACGGCCGCCGAACCCGTGGCATCCTCCGGGCCGGCGCCGGTCCCTCCATCGTGATGACCTCCCGGAGGTCCCGGACGACCAGATCCGCGCCGTTCCCGGCGAGCTCTGCGGCGGCGTCGCGCCGGTCCACGCCGATGACGAGCCCGAACCCGCCCGCCCTCCCCGCTCGCACTCCGGCGACCGAATCGTCGAAGACGATCGCGTCCACGGCGTACACCCCGAGGAGGTCGGCCGCCTTCAGGAGTGCGTCCGGGGCGGGTTCGCCGGCCGGGTCACGGCGTGCCCCGTCCGCGCCGGTCACTCGGACCGAGAAGCGGTCCAGCAGACCGGCGCGCTCCAGGAGCGCCTCGCAGCCCTCGCTCGCGGAGATCACAGCGAGCTGCTTGCCGGCGTACGCGAGCACGTCGAGGAGCGCCACCGCGTCGGGGAAGACCTCGACGCCGTGGTCGGCCAGGGTCGCCGCGAAGACAGCGCTCTTGCGGTTGGCGAGCCCGCACCGGGTGCGTGCATCGGGCGGGTCGTCCGGATACCCCCGGGGCAGATCGATGCCGCGCGAGCCGAGAAAGGCAGCCACAGCGTCGTGCGGCGCCCGACCGCCGATGTACCGGACGTAGTCCGCGTCCGGAGCGAACGGCTCGAACGAGCGACCGTCGTCCCGCGAGCAGGTCAGGAGGAACTCCTCGAACACCCGCGCCCACGCCGCGGCGTGCAGCGACGTCGTCCCCATGATCACGCCGTCGATGTCGAACAGCATGGCGTCATAGCGCTGCCATAGGCTCACCGCCCGTCCTCCTCCGACTGTCGTGGCGGCGGTCACCTCGCCGCGGGCACGGTGCGTGCCACCGTTCCATCACACGTCGCACTCGAGGTCAAGAGGCGTCTCTTCCCGGCACGACCGGGCGACCAGGGCGACCATCGAGGAGGTCGAACCGCCGTTATCCTGGCAGGACCTCCTCCAATGGCCGGGAGTCGCGTCATGGCGATCCTCATCGTGGGGGCACTGATCGCGGCCCTCGTGCTGCCGACCGAGCTGCTGAGGTCGACGCTCTCCTGGCTGAGCCCGGTCCCGGACGGCAGCGGCCAACCGGAGCTGGTCGGCGACGACGTGGAGTCCGCTGCGGCCGGAGGCGGCCCGGACGACGACGAGCTGACCGTCGTGTGGGGTCTGTTCACGTCGTCGGACATCCAACACCGGCTCCACGCCCTGGCCGACGAGCTGGAACGGCTCGACCACGATCCCGGGATCTTCGCCAAGGCGTTCCACACCACGGCGGCGCGCTCGGCGTACGAAGCGCTCCTCGTCGACGCGTCCAGGTACCGCGCCCAGCCCGGCCCGCTCCCCGTGCCGGTCGTCGACGTCCCCCTCCTGGCACCCTCCACCGAGCGGCGCGAAGAGCTGGACCTGTAGCGGGAGCCGGGCGGCCGACCGCCGACGGCTCGATCTCGGGGCTCGAGGAACTCGGCCCGTGCCAGCCCCCTCCCCCTCAGGTCTCGAAGACGTAGGTGCCGGGCGCGTCGGCGAGGGGTTCCAGGCCGCGGCCACCCAGGCGCTGCGGCGCGTCCACCAGGGCACCGCTGCGGTCGGCGATCCAGGCGTCGTAGTCCGGCCACCAGCTGCCGTCGTGCGACTCGGCGGCGCGCAGGAATGCCTGCGGATCCGCGGGGTTGTCCTTGGCCGTCTGGAACGTGGCCTTCGGGTTGCCCGGCGGGTTGACGAGGGCGGCGATGTGACCGCTCGTGGACAGCACGAACCGGCTGGTCCCACCCAGCAGCTGCGTGGTGGCGTAGCAGTTCTGCCACGGCGTGATGTGGTCGGCGATGCCTGCGATGACGTAGGCGTCGACAGTGATCCGCGACAGGTCCACGGGCACGCCGAGGACGGTCTGGGCGCCCGGCCGCACGAGTCGGTTCTCCAGGGCGATGTCGATGAAGTCGGCGTGCATCGCCGCCGGCATCCGGGTGGTGTCGGCGTTCCAGAACAAGATGTCGAACGCCGGCGGCTTGTTGCCCAGGAGGTAGTTGTTGACCCAGTAGTTCCACACCAGGTCTCCCGGGCGGAGCCAGGCGAAGACCTCGGCGAGAGCGCTGCCGTCGAGGTAGCCGCGACGCCGGGACATCCGCTTCGCGAGATCCGCCATGCGCGGGCCCACGAACGCCGCGGCCAGACCCGCCTCCTCGTTGTCCAGGACGGTGACGAACAGCGAGAACGCGGCCAGCCGGTCCTGTTGGCCGGTGCCCGCCAGGTAAGCCGCGGTCATCGAGGCGAGGATGCCGCCGGCGCAGATGCCGGTGAGCGCGACCTGCTCCGACTCGGTCACCCGCTGGGCGGCGTCCATGGCCTCCAGGATCGCCTGCACGTACGTGTCGACGTTCCACTCGGCGTGGACGGCCTGCGGGTTCCGCCACGACACGACGAACACCTGCTCGCCCTGCCCGACCAGGTATTCCACCAGGCTGCGACCGGGGGCGAGGTCGATCGCGTAGTACTTGTTGATGGTCGGGGGAACGAACAGCAGGGGCACCCGGCGGACCTGCGGAGTCCGCGGCGCGTACCGGATGAGCTCGAATACCTCGGTCCGCAGGATGACGGCACCCGGTGTGACGGCGATGTTCCGCCCGATCTCGAACGGCGTGCGGTCGACCATCTCGGGGATCCGCGGTGCCGACGCCATGTCCCTGACGAAGGCTGTCGATCCCCGGACGACGTTCAGCCCGCCCGTATCGACGACGGCCTTGGCGGACGCCGGGTTGAGCAGCGGTACGTTGCTCGGCGCGAGCGCCTCCACCAGGTTCTCGACCTGGAAGCGGGCCCGCTGGTCGTCGCGCCAGTGGAGGTCGGCGTCCGCGACGAGCTGCTGGGCGGTCTGGCCTGCGGCGAGGTAGGCCTGGACCAGCCGGCGCAGCAGCGGGTTCTGCGTCCATGCCTCGTCGGCGAATCGCCGGTCACGGCGGGAGGGCGTGATCGTCGACGTCCCGAGCGCGATCTGGGCGAGGCCCGCCGTGAGCGTGCCGAGCCGGCGGGCGGTGACCGCCGGCCGGGTCGCCAGGGAAGCCAGCATCCGGACGGTCGACAGGTCGGGCGCGAGCCGGCGGACGGGGCCGAGGGCGGCCTCGACGAGCAGGGCGTCGAGGGGTGCGGCGACGTCCGCCGGGTCGGAGGTCGTGACGGTGGGCGTGGCGGATGGGGTGGTCGTGGCGGATGGGGTGGTCGTGGCGGATGGGGTGGCCGTGGGTGCGGTCGTGGGTGCGGTCGCCGTCATCGCGGGCTCAGCTCTCGGTCGGGGCGACGATCTCGCGCTTGAGGATCTTGCCGGTGGGGCCCTTCGGCAGGGCGTCGACGAGCCACACCTCGCGCGGGTACTTGTAGGCGGCGACCCGCTCGCGCACGAAGCTGCGCAGATCGTCCGCCGCGACCTGGGCCCCGGGCCGCAGGACGACGAAGGCGCCGACCTCCTCGCCGTGGGTCGGGTGAGGGATCCCGATCACGGCGGCCTCGGCCACCGCGGGGTGCTCGTAGAGCACTTCCTCGATCTCCCGCGGGTAGACGTTGTAGCCGCCGCGGATGATGAGGTCCTTCTTGCGGTCGACGATGAAGAAGTAGCCGTCCTCGTCCTGCCGGGCCAGGTCTCCGGTGCGGAACCAGCCGTCGGCCGAGAGGACCGCGGCGGTCGCCTCGGGGGCGTTCCAGTAGCCCTTCATGACGTTGTCACCGCGGATGGCGATCTCGCCGACCTCACCGATCGGGACCGGCTGGCCTTCATCGTCGATCACGGTCATCTCCACGCCGCGGATGGGCTGGCCGATCGATCCCTCCTTGCGGGGACGGTCAGGGTGGTTGAAGGACGCCACCGGAGAGGTCTCCGACAGGCCGTAGCCCTCGAGCAGCATGCAGTCGAACCGGCTCTCGAACCGTCGCAGGACCTCGACCGGCAACGCCGCGCCGCCGGACACCGCCACCCGCAGGCGCGGCAACTCGCCGATGTCGTCCAGGCCGGCCAGTGCGGTGTACATCGTGGGAACGCCTTCGAAGATGGTCACTCCGTGGTCGCGGGCGAGGTCGAGCGCCGTCCTCGCGTCGAACCGGGCCAACAGCGACACCGATGCTCCGGTGAGCAGGGCCGCGTTGAGGCCGCAGGTCTGGCCGAAGCAGTGGAACAGGGGCAGGCCGCCGAAGAGCACGTCGTCCGGCGTGACCTGCAGGAGGTCGCTGCCGGACACCTCGGCATTGCTGAGCAGGTTGCCGTGGCTCAGCTCGGCGCCCTTCGGGCGGCCGGTCGTGCCCGAGGTGTACAGGATCACGGCCGTGTCGCCCAGGTCGCGAGCCGCCAGGTCGCGGCGCGGCGCCGCGCCGGCGAGGAGATCGGCGAATCCCGCGTCCACGAGGGTGACGGTGCACGTCGCCGGCACCCCGGCCTTGACCTCGTCGAGGGAGAAGGGCGAGGTGAACACCGCCTTCGCGCCCGAGTCGTCCACATAGTGCGCCACCTCGCGCGCCCGGAGCAGGGGGTTCATGGGCACGACGACGCCGCCGGCGCGCAGCACGCCGTAATAGGCGACGGCGAACTCGGGGATGTTCGGCAGCATGACGCCGACCCGGTCACCGGGCTCGATCCCGGCGTCCGTCACGAGTCCGGCCACCCGGGCCGTCAGCTCGTCCAGCTCGCCATAGGTAAAGGTCCTGCCGTCGGCGGTCCGGAGGGCGACCCGCTGTGCGTGCGTGGTCGCCGACCGGACGAATTCCGCAGGAAGGTTCATCCGTGAGCTCCTCGGTGGTGGGCCGTCAATGGGACGTGAATCGATGGTGCGGCCGGAACGCCGAACTCTCCATGGTCGCCGGAACCGAGGCGGCTGTGCGCGTGCACACCTCGAGCGGCGCGTCAGGAAGCCGAGGATCTAGCATCACGCCATGGGCACCATCGGTGTCAACACGGCAACCGGGACCTTGAGCGCCCGCCTGCTGGACGACGTCCCCGGACTCGCCGCCGAGATGGCTGTCCGGATCATGGAGCAGGAGCCGATGTACCGCGACCCGGCGGTCATCGACCCCGCCGAGCTGGAGCGCAGCTGCCGGGAGAACGTCGTCTACATCCTCACCCAGCTGGCAGGCCTGCCCGCCCCGGACACCGTCGCCGCCCGCACGACGGGCAGCCTGCGGGCCGATCAGGGCATTCCCATCGACGCCGTCCTGCAGGCCTTCCGGGTGGGCTCCCGGTTCCTCTGGGAGGTCCTGGTCGACCGCGCGGACGAGGACACGCGCGACAGCCTCCTGCCGGCGGCGGCCGACATCTGGGCGGTGTCCGACCGGCTCGCCGTCGACGTGACGGACGCCTACCGGGCGACGGCCGCAGCCCGGGCCCAGATCGACCGCCAGGTCCGTGAGGCCGTGCTGGACGCCCTCCTCGTCGGCTCCTCGGACCACAGCCCGTCCTGGGATTCCGCGCACCTGCTCCGGCTGCCGCAGGAAGGACGGTTCGTCGTGGTCGCCGCCGAATGCCCCGGGCCGGGGGCGGACGCCCTCCCCGCGGTCGAGTCCCTGCTCCGCGAGGAGAACATCGCCTCCGCATGGCGCCTGGCGGCCGACATGCAGGAGGGCGTGGTCTCCCTCCGGCCACGCTTCGGCCAGCACCAGCTCGCCGACCTCCTCCGCACGGTCGCCCGAGGCCGTGTCGGCATCAGCGGCAGCTATGGCCGCCTGGTCGACACGCCGGTGGCCCTGCGCGAGGCGAGGCTCGCCTGCCGGACGGTGACACCCGGTGAGACGGACGTCGGCGTGTTCGAGGACGAGCCCGTCGGCGTCCTCCTCGCCGGCAGCCCGGACGCGGCCCGGAACGTCGCCCGCAGGGTGCTCGGCCGTGTGCTCGACCTCCCGATCGCCGACCGCCGGCAGCTCCTGGAGACGACGCGTGTCTGGCTCGCCGAGGGGGGATCGACCATGGCGGCCGCGCGCCGCCTGCACCTGCACCGCAACGGCGTCCGGTACCGGCTGAACCGGTTGGAGGAGCTGACCGGCCGCCAGCTCTCCGCCCCGGCTGACGCCGCCGACGTCCACATCGCTCTCGAATCGGTCCGCATCCTCGGCCTGGGCTGACCCGCCGGGGCTGGCATAGTTGACCCGCCGAAGGGAGCAGCGTGGCTGATCATCCTCTGGAGCCCCTGAGCGCCGACGAGTTCCGCCGGACGGCCGCGCTCCTGGAAGATCGTCAACCCCGGCAAGACCAACAGACACGGCACCAACGTCGCCTACAAGCTCGTCCCCGGCGCGTGCTTCCCCGCGATCATGGATCCGACGACGGCCCAGCACGTGCGTGCGCCGATCATGGGGCACAGCCTCTGGGTGACCAGGCACCACGCCGAGGAACGCTGGCCGTGCGGCGACTACCCGACGCAGTCGATGGTCGACACCGGCATGTCGGAATGGATCAAGGACGACGAGCCGCTCGAGGACACGGACGTCGTCCTCTGGTACGTGTTCGGCATCCACCACATCACCCGCCCCGAGGAATGGCCGGTCATGTCCGTCGACACCGTCTCGTTCTGGCTCAAGCCGTCGGGCTTCTTCGACCAGAACCCGGCGCTCGACGTCGCGCCCAGCCCGAAGGGCCACGGCCAGACGTGCCACACGGGTGTCGCGGGCCGAGGGGTCCCGACACCGCACTCGTGGTGAACGGCCGTGCCGTGGACGGCCGACCCTCGCAGACCCGGCCGGCCGACGGTGATCCGGCAGGATACCCAGCACGGAGGTGGTCGTGAGCGAATCCACGACGGAAGGCGTCTCGGCTGCGCTGCGGGGGCGAACCCTGACGGGGATGGCCGACATCCGGACGTTCTTCCGGACCAATACCCGCCCGATCTTCTTCGTCGGCCCGACGGCGTTCAACCTGTTGGGGATCGACCGCTGGGTCCGCAACTTCGAATACGTGGTCTACTACGACTCCTGGGACGGCGGGCGCCCCCGCGTCTTCACGCCCAGGAACAAGCCGTACGTGGCGTTCGAGAGCAGCGAAGAGATCAACAACTACCTGCTCCGCGACCCCGAGGTTCAGGCGCACATCGCCGGCCGGGTCGGGCGGTCGGGCGAGGCGCCGATGGTCGCGATGGTCTTCCTGGACGAGGAGACCGAACAGATCTGCCGCGAGCTGGGCTACGACCTCATCCTGCCACCGGACTCGCTCCGCCGGCGGCTCGACTCCAAGATCGTGACGACCCGGCTCGGCGAGGCGGCCGGCGTCCCGTCGGTGCCGAACGTGATCGGGCGCGCGAACAGCTACGCCGAGCTCACGAGGCTTGCGACCACGGCCGGCCTCGGCACCGACCTCGTGGTGCAGACGCCGTACGGCGACTCCGGCAAGACCACCTTCTTCATCGCTCGCAAGCGCGACTGGGCCAAGGACGCCGAGCACATGATCGGCGAGGAGCTCAAGGTGATGAAGCGCATCAACAACCGGGCGGCGGCGGTGGAAGCGGTGAACACCCGGCACGGAACGGTCGTCGGGCCCTTCATGACCGATCTCACCGGCTACCCGGAACTCACCCCCTACAAGGGCGGCTGGTGCGGCAACGACCTGTTCCCGGAGGCGCTCACCGAGAAGCAGCGCACAGCGGCGATCGACCACGTCCGGCGCCTGGGCGACCGGCTGCGACACGAGGGCTACCGTGGCTTCTTCGAGGTCGACGTCCTGGTCGATCTCGACGCGGACGAGGTCTATCTCGGAGAGCTCAACCCGCGGATCTCCGGTGCGTCGTCGATGACCAATGTGACGGCCGGAGCGTATGCGGACGTCCCGCTGTTCCTCTTCCATCTGCTCGAGTTCATGCAGGTCGACTACGTCGTGGACGTCGATGAGATCAACGAGCGCTGGCGTCACCTCGCCGCGGTCGACGTCTGGGCACAGTTGATAATGAAGGAGCCCACGGACGGCGTGGAGCGGATCCTCCGGGCGCCGTCCACCGGGATCTGGCACCTGGCCGAAGACGGCACGCTCGGGTTCGTCGGGGCGAGCAACGACTGGCACGACGTCACCCATGAGGACGAAGGCTTCTTCCTCCGCGTCTACGGACCCGGCGACTATCGGTTCAAGGGAGCCGACCTCGGCATTCTCGTCACCAAGGGGCGAATGCAGACCGCCGACGGCCTGACCGAGCGATGTCGCCGGTACATCACCGGGATCCGGTCCCAGTACACGACGGAGCGCTGCCGCAGGCCCCCACCGTCATCCCCATCGGGTACGTCAAGTAGCCGCACGGTACCCACCTGCCGGGTTCCTGCCGGGTTCCTGGCGGGTCAGGGCGGGCATCGCCCGCGGACGTCCCCGCCCCGGCTCGGTGCTATGCCTGCCCGCGCTCACGCCCTTCGACCAGTCCGGTGGGCCCGGTGGGCCACGCCGGGTGCGCTCTGGAGGTGAGCCCCGCGAGGTGGCGTCCGGCGGCGGTGAAGGCACGGATGGTATCGACGAGGTGCGCCGCGTTCTGCGGGTCCGGCCAGGTCGAGAGCTTGACCGCGACCGTCCGGGTCGCGCGGTCGACGAGCACCATCTGGCCGTGGATCCCCAGGCACAGTTGCACGTCCCCGGACGGGCCCGGCGTGAACCAGAACTGGCTCCGGTACCAACCACCGGGCAGGACGGGCTCGGAGTCCGACGCCGCGAAAGCTCTGCGGGTGTCCGGATCGATGCGCCAGGCACTCGCCAGCCAGGACTCCGGCACCACCGGGTCGCGGCCCACCCGTCCGTCGTCCAGCAGCATCTGGCCGAAACGCGCGAGGTCGCGTGCCGTCGCACAGACTCCGCCGTCGTGGATCGCCGTCCCGGCGACGTCGCAGGTGACCTCGGCGTCGAACTCGGCGCCCATCGGCTGCCAGATCAACGTCGAGATCAGGTCGGCCATCCGCGTCCCCGCCGCACGTTCGCACACCCAACCCAACATGTCCGTGTCCGCGGAGCGGTAGGCGAAGTGGCCTCCATGGGGCTCGTCGCTGCCCAGCGTCGTGAGGTAGGCGTACATCCCTCGACCGTCGTCCCCCCCCGTAGGACGCCAGCCCATGTGCCGCTCCATGACCCGGACCTCGGCCTCCGGGTCCAGGTAGGTCTCCCTGAACGCGACACCGGTGCGCATGTCGAGCAGGTGGCGAACCGTCGCGCCGTCGTACCCGGAGCCCTTGACCTCCGGGACGTAGGAGGCGACCGGCGCGTCGGGATCCAGCCCGCCCTGCGCGGCGAGGATGCCGCAGACGCAGCCCACCATGGACTTCGACACGGACATCAGCAGGTGCGGGGTCTCGGGTCGCGTGCCCCCGTAATAGCGCTCGAGGACGATCCTTCCGTCGTGCAACACCACGACAGCGTCGGTGAACGTGTCCGCGATCACGCTGTGCAGGTTCGACCGTCCGGCGGCGAGCCGGGTCACCTCGACGTCGTCCACATCGCCCGGGCCGTCGTGCCGGGGGAGATCCCGCTGGACCGGTCCGCGCGCGATGCGCTGGGTGGGGATCACCTCGCGCAGATGCGTGAACGACCACCTGTTGAACGGGGGATCCTGCCAGTTGGCCAAGGTGACCCGGGACTCGGCGGGTGGCGGGAAGCCCGCCATCAGGTCGTGGGCAGACACCGACGGACCGCTCTCCGCATGACCAGCACCTCTCGGACGCATACTCGCCCGATGCCGCCGGTTAGCCGGGGCAGGGGCAGGAGTCGCCGATGACCCACGCGTCCGCCTCCCGCCGTGGACCGAACACCGATCCGGCAACGCTGGCCGACGCGCGGCGGCACCTTGTGATGCCGCCGGGCCGAGGCTACCAGTGCCGCTGCACCCTGCCCGAAGGATCCCCCGGATCTCGACTCCGGCCTGCCGCCGTCCCCGCCAGGTGTGTCACCGGCGACCCGAGCGGACGTGGTCGTTCGCGAACCCCACGTACCATGCCCTGCTGGGAACCAGGGCGCTGGACGACGTCCGTGCTTCCTCGCCGCGGCGGCCGCACATCCTTGATCCGTCACGGGAGAGGACCGGGCGCGACCGGTGCGATCCCGACCGCCCCCGCAGAGTCGCCGAGGGCGGACGGGAACGGGGAGGGAGCCTCCGGTGACACAGGGGTACGCGTACGACCACGCATGGGCGCTGGAACGACGGCGGCTCGCCGGCCTCGAAGGTGCCCTCGACCCTGGGACCAAGCGACATCTCACCGCGCTCGGCGTCGGCCCCGGCAGCCGCTGCGCCGAGATCGGTGCCGGTGGGGGTTCCATCGCGTTCTGGCTCGCGGATCAGGTCGCGCCGGAGGGAACGGTCCTGGCGACGGACCTGGACGTCACCTTCCTCGCTGCACGGACGTCGATCCGTCGCGGGCTCCAGGTCCTCCGACACGACATCACCGCTGAGGACTTGCCCGGCGGGTTCGACCTCGTGCACGCCCGGTGGCTGGTCGAGTGGCTGGCCGACAGGCGCGGCGCTCTGCGCCGGATGGCGTCCGGTCTGCGCCCGGGTGGCGTCCTGCTGATCGAGGAACCGGACTTCGTCACCATCTACGACGCCGCGGAACCGATCGCGCTCCGCCGAGCGGTCCGCGCCGCGATGGCCCACCTGGAGACCATCTCCCCGATCCACGTCGAGTACGGCCGCCAGGCCATGAGCGACCTCATCGCGATCGGCCTGGTCGACGTGCAGGCCGAGGGCCGGTGCCCCATCGTGCGTGGCGGCGATCCGCTGGCAGCGGACTTCCTCCGTCTGACCCTGGAGAAGTTCCGCGACCCGGTGCTGGCCCACGGCGGCGTGAGCACCGACGAGTTCGACCAGGCGGTCGCCGCCCTTCAGGATCCGCGCTGTACGGTGATGACCCCGATGACGGTCGCGGCCTGGGGCAGGCGCCGGTGACACCCCCCAGCGCCTCATCGCCGCCGTTTGTCGTGGAGGCGTTCGGCCGATGCACGGTCCGCGGTGCACGCGCTGTGCGCCAATGCACGCGCTGTGCGCCAATGCACGCGTTGTGGCCACGCCGAGGCATCGCCGAACGGCACAGCCCGTGCATCGCGACGGAACGGGTGCACCGGGTGGGTGGCGAGGAAGATCGCGATGACCCAGTGGCGGCGTGACCGATCCGGTGCCCCGCAGCGTCGCCCGCGTTCCCACCCCCGGGCGGGCCGTTACGTCCTCCGGTGACCCGGACGTCGCCTGCACCTCCTCAGGCGGACGTCGCCTGCATCTCGGCCGCGCTGACCACGGCGGCGAGAACGCTCACGATCTGCGGGTCGAGCTGCTTGCCCGATTGCCGGCGCAGGTCGTCAAGAGACGCGCCGACCGCCCGCGGATCCCTCTCACGGTCGGACGTGAGCACCACGAACCGATAACACGCTGCGACGATGCGTGACCCGAGAGGTATGGCATCGCCCAGTAGGCCGTCGGGATGGCCGGTGCCGTCGAAGCACTCGCTGGTCGAGCGGACCAATCGGGCGACCTGGGACAGCGCGGGAGCCGCGGCGATGATCCGCTCGGAGACGATCGGCAGGTTGCGCAGGAACGCCCTCTCCTCGTCGTCCAGCTCGCCCTGCTTGGTCATGATGACGTCCGGGACGGCGACCTGGCCGATGTCACGCAGCTCCGCCGCCTGCACGGCGTGCTGGGTCTCTTCGGCTGACATCCCCATCACCTCGCCCACCCGCCCGACGAGCTCGGCGACCTGCCGGAGCCGGGCGCGCAGCTCGGGGCTGCGCTCGTAGAGGGCGTGCAGGAGCACGTCCTTGCTCTGCCGGTCAGCCGAATGCCGGCTGCCGCGTTTCTGTGCGTACATCCGCTGGTCGACCAGCCGCAGGGCCTCCGAGGCGTCCTGGGTCTCGGACGGCAACAGGATGAGCCCGTAGGAGGCGTCGATCGCGAACCCGCTGCCGTGCTCGCTGAGCGCGGCCGCCGCCACGGCGACGGCGGGGCCGATGCCGTCCTGGCCGAGGGCCGCCAGGACGCAGAACTCGTCGCCGCCCAGCCGATAGGCGCGCCCACGGGATGTCATCGCGGCGTCGAGGGCGCGCCCCAGCCGCGCCAGCAGGTCGTCCCCGGCGGTGTGGCCGTAGAGGTCGTTGTAGGTCTTGAAGCCGTTGAGGTCGAACAGCATGAGAACGAGCGGGCGGGCAGGGCTGACCGCCCGTAGCTGCTGGCGCAGGTCCCGCATGAGCAGGCGCCGGTTCCCCAGCCCCGTGAGGGGGTCCGTCATGGCGGCGGAGAGGAGTTCCCGGCGGGCCAGCAGGTCGACGAGGCCGGCCAGGGCCACGAGCAGTACCCCGGCCACGATGAGGCCGATCGAGAGCGGACCGATCCCGTACAGGGGACCCACCGGCGTCGGCGCGGTCGCGACGACCACCCAGTCGTTGGCGTTCCCGGGCGTTCGCTCCAGATGCTCGAATGCCCCCGGCCGCCCGTCCACGGTCAGCCGACCGGCGCGCTCCACCGAGTTCGCGAGGGCGGCGAACCGCCTGTCGCCGGGCAGACCGAGCGGTGCGCCCACACGTTGAGGGTGCCGGCTGTCGAAGACGACGTGCCCGTTGCCGGCGTCGACGACGTCGATCGCGTACGGGCCGTTCCGCGACGCTGCCGCCGCCCGGAAGCTCTCCAGCGTCACCTCGAAGTGGAGGATCGCCGGCTTCGTTCCGTCAGGCGTGCCCAGCGGCGTGGAGTTCGAGATCACCCACTCCTGGGTGTCGGGGGAGACGTACGGGCGCGCCTGGTACACCGAGCCGACCGGCAGGGCCAGCGTCGGCGTGAAGAAAGGGTTGCGCCGCTCGTCCGCCGAGAGGCCCGAGAGGATGGCCCGCACGCCGCGGACGGTCCGGGCGACCTCGGCGCCCGAGCGGTCGATGAAGCACGCCTCCCCGATGCTGCCGGGGTACAAGGTCTCGAGATACGCCAGCCCGTCGTTGATCTCGTCCATCAGTCTGGCGTCGCTACGCATCGTGAGGACCCTGCTGCCCGGCTTCTCGTAGAACTCCCGGAAGGCCGAGTTCCGGGCGGCGAGGAGAGTGAGCGACCGCGAGCGCTGGAAGTAGTCGGACAGGACCTCGGCCTGCTCCTGCGCGGTGTGGGCCAGCCCGGCGTCGAGCGCCGCGCGAGCCTGGCTGCGCTGCCCCGCGGCGGCACCCATGCCCGCGGGCAGCAGGCACAGAGCCAGGAGCAGTGCGCCGGCAGCGACACCGCGGAAGCGCATGGTCGCGAACGGTCCTCTCCGGGTGGTGGTCGCGGAATGATCGGCAGTTCAGCGGCACACCTTGACGCCGGCACCCGGCTCGGCCCGGTGGGGCAGCGGGGCCAACCAACCCCCCGGGTGACGCGCCGTGGTCGCGACGCAGATCGCCGTCGTGACCTCGATGGCGGACCCCGACGACACGTCCGCGGTCGGGTCCGTCATGCTCCCAGCGGGCCACCACCTGTTTCACGGCGGTCGGTCACCGACGCCGTCCCCAGGGACAGGCGGCGGTACAGCGCCCCGGTGAGGACGACGAAGACCACGGCGAAGAACCCGAAGCCCAGGGCGAGGGCGGGGGACGCGTCGGGATCATCCTTCGCGATCATGACGGCCGCCATCGAGGTGACGCTGACGGCGAGCAGGGTGTAGCCGGTCAGCACGATGTACGCGACCCGCCGGGCCCAGGCCGCGTGCCGCCACAGGCCGACGCCGGCGGCGATCGCAGCGGGGGCGACGATGCCGAGGTCCATGAGCTTGACGAGCCAGAACGGGGTCGGGCTGGAGGCGTACTCCGTCAGGCTCAGCGGATCCGTCCACGCGATGATCAGCGTCCGCAGGTGCAGTCCGAACGCCAGGAAGAAGGCCACCAGCAGCAGGGCCGACGCGGCGACGCGCTCGAGCCGCCGGGGCAGCGCCGGGAGTTGGGCGGGCATGCCACGGAGTCCGAGGACGATCGCCCCCTCCCCGAGGATGAACACGGCGAGCAGCAGCGGGAACCACCGCTCGACGGTGCCGGCCAGCCGCAGGTACTCCTGCCCGACGATCACCTGTGCATAGGTGTACACGGTGAAGACCCCGATGCCGGTCGCGAGCACGGGCGCGGCCGGGTGCCGCCGGGCGGCCAGCACGGCGGCCACCACGGTGATCGGGGCGACGACGACCAGCGCGGCGGCGTCGCTGCCGAGGAGCTGGTTCAGCGTCGTCGGGGAGGTGCGGTACGTCATCAGCCCGAGGACGAGCGGACCGACGACGGACGCCGTCGCCATGCCGACGGCGAGCGCGACGAGAAGCCCGGCCAGGAGCGCGGGACGAGGCGTGGTCCCGGGCGCCGAATCCACCGCCCGGTGGGTCGCGGTGACGGTCATCTGCTGTCCAACCTCTCGGTCCTGGTCCTGTCTCGTCGGTCCTGTTCCCGTCTCGGGCGGTCCTGGTCCCGTCTCGGGAGGACCGTCGTCGTCCACCCCACTGTCGACCGGGCGCGCCGGGCGGCCCAGAGTCGTTGGTCCGCCTCTGCCGTGACCGTCAGCCGGAACCACGACGCCGGGCGGCCACGAGTCAGCGGATGAACACGAAGAGGAAGCCTTGGTAGAGGACGAACCCGGTCAGGCCCACGAGGGCCGCCCACCGGCGTGGCAGCCCGTGCGCCGTGCGGACGACGAGGGCGAATGCGACCAGGAAAGCCGCCACGTAGGCGAGTTGATAGGCCCAGACCAGGGCGAGGGTGAGGCTGGCCGTCGTGATGCCGGTCATCCACGCCTCGACGTCGAGGACGTGGGTGACGAGCAGGAGCCCGACGACAAGGTCCGGGACCAGCGTGAACGCGGTGCCGAACGCCACGGCCGGCCCGGTCAGCGCGAGCGTGTCGTCGAAGCCGCCGCCTCCGCCAGCAGTCCTGGCCAGCAGGTACACGACCGTCGCCGCGAGCAGCCCGCCCGCCACGATCACCGGACCGATGAAGACGGCCTCCCACCAGAAGTACGTCTCGTCCGGGATGCGCAGCCACGGCGCGAAGCTGCCCGGCCGGTCGCCGCCCCAGGCCAGGACGGCGATCACCGCGGCGTACCCGGCGCCCGTCGCGAACAACCAGAGGACTCCGCGGCGGACCCGGGTCGGGGAGCGGAGGAGCCGCTCGGCCCGGCGGGTGAGCACGCCCGGAGCCGCCGCGCGCCCAGCCTCGCCCGGAGCCGGACCCAGCTCGCCCCCGGCCTTGCCCACAGCCTCCGGCGGGCCGCTCCTGGCCTTGCCCACAGCCCCGCTCGCCATGCCAGCTCCGTCTTCTCGTGATCATCCTCGGCGTGGCCTCCGCCGCCGACAGGGCCTCGCGGCAGCGCAGGACGCGATCCTGGGCGGTTCCACGGTCGAGCCCTGCCGTTCCGGGCGGCAGGGCCGAACGTCACCGCCCGTCATGGCACTCGTCCTGCGCCCTCACCGGCTCGATGATGGGCAGATGGGGCGCGACGACCAGCCGAGTGAGGAGGTGCTCGACCTCGGCGTCGTCGAGGAGCCGACGGGCGAGGGGCGCCCCGGGCGGTCCAGCCGGCCGGCCGCGCTCTCCCGACGCGGGCTGCTCGGGGTCGGAGGTCTCGCCGCGCTCGCCGGGGCCTGGGCGGTGGCCTCGTCACGCGCCTCGTCACCAGCCTCGTCAGCAGCCCAGTCAGCAGCCTCCTCACCAGCCCCGTCACCAGGGCCGGCTCGGCCGCCCGCGCCGTCTCCGTCGGCGTCCGTGCGCCCCTCGGCCACCGTCGAACCGAGCGCGCCCACCGCGCCGCGGGCTGCGGTCGCCGTCACCGACCTCGGACGCCCGCTGCTCGGCGCCACCGACACGTGGGACCTGTTCGCCCGCGGCGAGGACGTGGTGCTGCGGATCCGGCCGGCGTCCGGGCGCATCACGCGGACCGCGCTGCCGCCGCTGGGAGACGCCGACGTCTCGCTGGTCCCGGCCCGTGGACGGGTGTTGATCCACCCCACCGACTACCGGCAGGGGTACCTGGTCATGGACGACCGGCCCGTGACCGAGATGCCGCCGGGCCTGGACGGCGCGGGGCCGATGTTGCCCGGCCCGGACGTCGACCACGTCTG
>DATKNA010000136.1:0-8156 GCA_035541595.1 Kineosporiaceae bacterium
CCTGCAGCCGGGCGTAGATGTCGTCGGCATGGGCGCGGACGTCCTCGTACGAGGCGAGGTCGAACGTGTAGGACATCGACGCGATGTCCTGGTCACGGAACAGCGGGCGGATGTCCCTGCCGAATGTCACGTCCTGCTCCACGTCGACCTCCTCGGTGTCCGGTGCACGTCCGCGGGGCAGCCGGCGCAGGAGCCGCTGAGCGCTCGGGCCGGGGTGCCCGCCAGGTCAGTACCAGCGGCGCCCGCAGCGGCGGGTCGAAGGGCAGCGCCACGAGACGGGGCGGCGCCGTCCTGCGCAGGTAGCTCGCCGAGGCGAAGGTATACCCCCTTCGCCTGCACCGCCCGGATCATGAGCTCGTGGGCGGGACCGCTCCTGCCCGCCTCCGCGATCAACAGGCCCGATACGCGTAGCCAGGTGCGCCCCTGGGCACGAGGTCGCGGTCACGCAGCAGGATGGAGATGCGCCCGGCGCGCGCCCGGCAGGCGGCGGCGAAGGCTCCGGTCCCGTTGTCGGTGTACTCCACCTCCAGCACGCGCGACCCGTAGGCCGCCACGTAGGCGCCGCACTCGCCGTATACCTGGCACTCCTCGGCGATGGCGAAGTCGAAGCCGATCGACCGGCCCGACGGTGCCAGCTCGGGCGCATTCTTCTGCGCGATCGCGAGCCGACGGGAGTGGGCACGAGTGGCGAGCAGCCGGGCGAGCGCGGCGTTGTCCGCGCCCGACAGCAGCCCCGCCGATCGGCTCCAGGAATCGAGGTTGTCCGCCTCGACGGCCTCGAACCCCCTTCGGGCACACCCGTCGATCCAGGTCCCCTCGATCGCGGCCAGCTCGGCCCGCTTCGCCGGCGTCGAGGTGTCCAGGACGATCTCGCCGGGCCAGTCGGGGTCCTCGACGTATCCACCCCCGGTCCGCAGGAGCAGCCCGGGGTGGTGGGTCGTCCACCACGCGAGCGCGTCCGGCTGGGACTGGAAAGCGTTGAGGTAGCACACGCCGTAGCTGGCCCGGGCCGGGGGGTCCGCGGCGTCCCGCACCACGATGCTCACTCCCGCCGGCGGGTCGTAGGCACCGCCGAGCTGGTAGTCGAATCTGCCGGCCGCCGGGGGCAGGGCGACGGCGGGGGGCAGCGGCCGCCGCGCCGCCGCGCGCGTCGCCGAGCCCGAGCCGGACCCCGAGCCCGAGCCGGGCCCCGAGCCCGACGCCGAGCCGGGCCCCGAGCCCGACGGCGCCGGCGGGCTCGGCCGGGCCGCGGTCCCACCTCGCGGACCGGAGGAGACCGCAGGAGCGGGCGAGCCGCTCGCCCACAGCGCGCCCGTCGTGGAGCCGGAGCCCGGACCGCCGGACGCCGTCGACGCCGAGATCGCCGACGTACCCGACGCGCTCGTGCTCGCGGCGCAGCCGAGGAGACCCCCCAACGCGGCCGCGCACAGCCCGGCGACAGCGCGGGCGGCGAAGCGCGGCCGGAGAGCGGGCATCCCGGCATTCCCCCAGCGCCGCGGGACCCGAGGCAAGAGAACGCGCCGAACCTCACCCGTCAGGCTGCCGCGCGCTACCGCCCGTAGGGACCGTCGACCCGCCGCCTGCGAGTCGACGCCCAGCTGCCGACTGGCCCGAGGCCCTGCACGTCCGCCTCGGATGCCGTATAGTTCTGTCTGCAGACGGATCTGAAGCACCGAGCGGAGGTGATCGCCGTGACCGTGACGACGGGGCGACCCGCCGGCGCGGCGCACCAGGCCGCGGCCCTCATCGACGCTGCTCGGCGGCTGACCCGGGCCGCTGCCCGCGCGGCCGGCCCGGGCGAGCGCCGCGGCCTGACCGGTGCCCAGATGGACCTGCTGGTCCTCGTTCGCCGCGAGCCGGACCTGCCCGTCGCCGAGGCGGCCACCCGGCTACGCCTCGCCCGCAACACGGTGAGCACGCTCGTCGGCCAGCTCGTCGCCGCCGGCCTGATCGAGCGCGGCTCCGACGCGCAGGACGGTCGGGTCGTCCGGCTCCGCCTCACCGCGACCGCCGGGGAGCGGATGGAACGGTGGCGCGCCCGTCGCGTCGAGGCCGTGGACGCGACCCTCGCCGCCTTGGACGCCGACGACGTCGCAGCGCTCGCCGCAGCACTGCCCGCGCTCGAGCGGGCCGCCGCCGTCCTCGAAGCTCGGACGGAGCAGCCGTGACCGCCCGCCCCGTCGACGCCCCCCGGGCGGCCGGCCCGCCCCCGGGCGGGAACGCCGAGGCCCTCGTCGTCCACGGCCTGACCCACCGGTTCGGCGACCACATCGCCGTCGACGACGTCAGCCTGACCGTACGGACCGGCGAGATCTTCGGACTGCTCGGCCCGAACGGCGCCGGCAAGACGACGACCATCCGCGTGGTCACGACGCTGCTGCCGGCTCAGTCGGGCGAGGTCACGGTGTTCGGGCTCGACACCCGGCGACAGCCGATGCCGGTCCGTCGCCTGCTCGGCTACGTCCCGCAACAGCTGTCCGTCGAGGGCGGCCTGACCGGGCGGGAGAACGTGGCGCTGTTCGCCCGCCTGTTCGACGTGCCCCGCTCCCGCCGGCGCGAGGTCGTCGACGAGGTCCTCGAGCTCGTCGGCATCAGCGAAGCCGCGCAGCGGCTGGCCGCGACCTACTCCGGCGGCATGGTCCGCCGGCTCGAGCTCGCCCAGGCCTTGGTCAACCGGCCCCGGTTGCTCGTCCTCGACGAGCCGACCATCGGCCTGGACCCCGTCGCCCGGGCGGGCGTCTGGGAGCGCATCACGGACCTCGTGGCGGCCGACGGCATGACGGTCTTGGTCACGACGCACTACATGGAGGAGGCCCAGCAGCACTGCGACCGGGTGGCCCTGATGGACCGCGGCCGCATCCGCGCCGAGGGGACTCCCGACGAGCTGCGCGTCGCCGTCGGCGGCGGGTCGCTCGACGACGTCTTCCGCCACTACACCGGCAACGACCTGCAGTCCGGGGAGGGATTCCGTGACGTCCGCGCAGCCAGGCGCTCCGCTCGTCGCTGAGCGCGCCGGGCGCCCGCGTGCCGGGGCCGCCGGCCCCGGCGACTGGCGGGTGCTCCCCCGCCGCGTCGCCGCGCTGTGCCTGGTCGAACTCCAGAAGCTGCGGCACGACCGCAGCGAGCTCGTCACGCGCGCCGTCCAGCCCGCCCTGTGGCTGCTCATCTTCGGCGAGACGTTCACCCGGATCCGCGCCATTCCGACCGGGTCGACGCCCTATCTCGACTTCCTGGCGCCGGGCATCCTGGCCCAGTCGGCGCTGTTCATCTCGATCTTCTTCGGCATCCAGATCATCTGGGAGCGGGACGCCGGCATCCTCACCAAGCTGCTCGTCACGCCCACCCCGCGGTCGGCCCTGGTCGCGGGGAAGGCGTTCGCAGCCGGCGTCCGGGCGGTCGCCCAGGTCGTCATCGTGCTGGTGCTGTGCTTCGTGCTGCGCATCGGCGTGACCACCAACCCGCTGCGATGGCTCGGCGCCGCGGTGGTCGTCGTCCTCGGCTCGGCCTTCTTCTGCTGCCTGTCGATCACGATCGCCGGTGTCGTGCTCAAGCGCGACCGGCTGATGGGCATCGGGCAGGCCATCACGATGCCGCTGTTCTTCGCCTCGAACGCGCTGTACCCGCTGGCGCTGATGCCGCTCTGGTTGCGTGCCCTGAGCACGGCGAACCCGCTGTCGTACGAGGTCGACGCCCTGCGGGGCCTGCTCGTCGGCGCTCCCGCGCACCTGTGGCTCGACCTCGCCGTGCTCGTGGCGGCCGCGGTGGCCGGGATCGCCGCGGCGTCGGGGCTGCTGGGCCGCCTCGCCCGCTGATCCCGCCGGGGTCCTGATCGAGGGTCCGACCGGGGTCACCAGAGGGTCAGCGACCGGCGCAGGATCCCGGCGAGATCCTCCTCGTCGGCCTCGCGAGGTGCCGTCGAGAGCAGGCGCTGCTGCTGGACGGCGCCGGCGACGAGGTCGGGCACGTCGGCCTCGGTGTACCCGACGGCGGCCAGGCCGTTCGGCAGACCGACGTCCCGGATCAGGGCCACCAGCGCGGCCGGGAGCCGCTCGCGCTCGTCGACGTCCGCGCCGATCACGGCCAGGAGGTCAGCAGCCCGCAGGTGCCGCGCCGGGTCCGCCTCGAACGTGAAGCGGAAGGCCTCGGGAGCGGTCAGCGCCACGGCCATGCCGTGCGGGACGAGCGGCGCCTCGCCCGGGTAACCCGCCGGCCGGTAGTCCCGCACCCGGCCGGCGATCGGATAGGCGTTCGCGTGCGGGATGTGGACGCCGGCGTTGCCGAACCCCATCCCGGCGAAGGTGGCGGCCATGGCGAGGTCGGTCCGCGCCCGGAGGTCGCCGCCGTCCGCGACCGCCGCGCGCAGGGAGCGGGCGAGCAGCCCCAGGGCGTGCTCCGACCACAGGTCGGACACGGGATTGGCGCCGCAGTACGGCACGCGCTCCTCCGGGCGCCTGCGGGCGTATGCCGTGTACGGCTTGGCGGTCCAGCTCTCCAGGGCGTGGCACAGCACGTCGAGCCCGGACGACGCCGTCACCAACGGCGGCTGCGTCAGGGTGAGCAGCGGGTCGACGACCGCCAGCGCGGGCCTCAGCCGTGCATGGCTGATCCCGGTCTTGACCTGGGCGGCGAGGACGTCGAGGACGGCGATGGTCGTGCTCTCGGAGCCCGTCCCCGTCGTCGTCGGGACGGCGACGAGCGGCTTGAGCGGGCGCGCGGGCGCGCGACCGCCGCCGATCGGGCGGTTGACGTAGTCGAGCAGATCGCCGTCGTTCGTCGTCAGCAGGTTCACGACCTTGGCCGTGTCGATCGACGAGCCACCCCCGACGGCGACGACGGCGTCGAACGCACCGGCCGCACGGGCGGCGTCCACGGCCTGGCGCATCGAGACATCCGTCGGCTCGATGCAGACGTCGTCGAACACGTCGGTGTGCACGCCGACGCCCCGCAGGGCGTCGGCGACCCTCGTCGGCGCACCCGTCGCGGCGACACCACAGTCCGTGACGACGAGAACGCGACCGGCGCCGAGCTGCCGCACGTCGTAGCCGATCTCGTCGGCGGCGCCGGGCCCGATCTTCAGCTGCGGCGAGCCGTAGGTGAAGACCGTCTCGCGCTCGCGCCGCCTCCCCGGCGGACGGCTCACGGCGCCCTCCCCGGGGTCGGCTCGAGCTGCGTGAGCGCCCGCCGCACCTCGGCGGGGACCGGCACGGGACGCCGGCTGCCCGCATCGACGTAGACGTGGACGAACCGCCCGACGGCCGCCGGCGACTCCCCCGCCTCGCCGAACAGGGCGAGCCGGTAGGTGACGCTGGACCGTCCGAGCCGCTCGAGGGCCAGCCCGCAGGTGACGGACTCGGGGAAGCGGAGCTCGGCCAGGTAGCGACAGCCGGTCTCGGCGACGATACCGATCGCCGGCAGCCGCCGGATGTCGGTCCCGGAGGCCTCGATCAGCCAGCCGTTGACGGCCGAGTCGAAGAGCAGGTAGTGCACCGCGTTGTTGACGTGGCCGTAGGTGTCGTCGTCGTTCCAGCGCAGCGGGACCGGTCGCAGCACGGGGAAGTCCGCGCGGCGCAGGCCCGCCGGGTCGGCCCCCGCGAATTCGCGCTCGGTCACCCCCGCAGCCTGCCCCTGTGCCCGCCGGAATGCACGCGCTGAGCCGCTCGACGGCGGGTCTCGGGCGGCACGACCCGTGCATCGCAGCAGATCTCGTGCACGCCGTGAGTTGCCGGGGCCCGGTCGGATCGGGCCGGGTCGGGCCGGGTCGAGCCGGGTCGGGCCGGATCGGGTCGGATCGGGTCGGGCCGGGCTACGGCTCGACGCTTCGGCCGATGCCACGGGCCGCCACCTGCAACGCCGACACCAGGCGCAGCCGGTCCCGGCCGATCCGCGGGACGACGATCCCCAGCGCCGCCACCACGCGGCCGGCTACAGTGCTCACCGGCACCGCCACCGAGCACGCCCCGAGACTCATCTCCTCGACGGTCTGCGCGAACCCGTCGCGGTGCACCCGGCGCAGCTGCTCCCGCAGGATGCCCGGCTGCGTGACCGTGTACGGCGTGATCCGCGGCAGGTCGGTGAGCACCGCCTCCTGGACCTCGGCCGGGGCGTAGGCCAGCAGGACCTTCCCCACGCCGGTGGCGTGCAGCGGCAGCCGCGACCCGACCTGGCTCACCACGGGTACGGACGTCGACCCCGCCAACCGGTCCACGTAGAGCGCGCGGGTCCGGTCCCGGACGGCCAGGTGCACGGTGGCCAGCGTCGCCCCGTACAGGTCGTGCAGGAACGGCGATGCGAGCTGGCGCAGCCCCGACTGCACCGGGGCGAGCAGCCCGATGTCCCAGACCCGGCGACCGACCACGTACTCCCCGCCGGTCCGCCGGACCAGGAACCCCGCCGCGACGAGCTCCCGCACCAGGCGGTGGGCCGTCGGCGCCGGGAGCCCCGCGCGGCGCGCCAGCTCGCTCAGGGTCAGCGCGCGGTGGTCGGCGTCGAACGCGGCGAGCAGCGCGAGCACCCGGGAGGCGACTGTCGCGCCCGGTGCGCCCGTGTTGCCGGCCATCCATCTCCTTCCGCTCAGCGGAAGGCCAGTGTCGCACGAAGGCGACCCCGGGCCTACCGTTCGCCTCGACGATCGGGACCCGATCGAGCCGCGTGACGAGGAGGTCGCCGTGGGACTGCTGGACGGGAACGCGTGGGCGGGAAGGATCTTCCTCGACGGGGTGTGGGTCGACGGCGGCGGTGGGACGGCGGCCGTCGTGGAGCCGGCCACCGGCGAGGAGATCGGCACCACAGGGCGGGCGACCCCGGACGACGTCCGCCGGGCTGCCCGCTCGGCCGCGCAGGCGCAGCGGGAGTGGGCGGCCCGACCGCACACCGAGCGCGCGGCGGTGCTCCGCCGCGCCGGCGACCTCTGGCAGGAGCACGCCGAGGAGATCAGCCGATGGAACATCCGCGAGGTGGGCGCCATCCCGGCGATGGCGGGGTTCGCCATCAACGTCGCCGTCCAGGAGAGCTACGAGGCCGCGACCTTGCCGTCGCGCCCCTACGGCGAGCTCATCCCGAGCGATCAGCCGCGGCTGTCGTTCGTCCGCCGGCTACCGGCCGGCGTCGTCGGCGTCGTCTCGCCGTTCAATGTGCCGATCATCCTCGGCATCCGATCCGTGGCACCGGCGCTCGCGCTGGGCAACGCGGTGCTCCTCAAGCCCGATCCGCGGACCACGGTCGTCGGCGGCGTGGTCATGGCGCGGATCTTCGAGCAGGCCGGCCTGCCACCCGGCCTGCTCCAGGTGCTCCCCGGCGGCGCCGAGGTCGGCGAGGCGCTGATCGCCGCGGCCGAGGTCCGGGTGATCTCGTTCACCGGTTCGACGGCCGTGGGCCGGCGGATCGGCGAGCTCGCCGGCCGGCACCTCAAGCGCGCCCACCTGGAACTGGGTGGGAACTCCGCGCTGGTGATCCTCCCGGACGCCGACGTCGACCAGGCGGTCACGCTCGCGGCCTTCGGCTCGTTCTTCCACCAGGGCGAGATCTGCATGACGACCGGCCGGCACCTGGTGCACCGGGCGATCTACGACGAGTTCGTCGACAAGCTGGCCGCCCGCGCCGCGAAGCTACCGGTCGGCGACCCGTTCCGGGACGAGGTGGCGCTGGGTCCGATCATCGACGAGGGTCAGCGCGACAAGATCCACCACCTGGTCGAGGCGAGCCGCGCCGGCGGCGGCCGGGTGGTGGCCGGCGGCGAGTACGACCGGCTGTTCTACCGGGCGACGGTGCTGGCCGACATGGCCATCGACGCGCCGGCGTTCGCGGAGGAGGTCTTCGGGCCGGTGGCGCCGGTGACGCCGTTCAGCAGCGAGGAGGAGGCGCTGAGCATCGCCCGGCACACCCCGTACGGGCTGAGCCTCGGGATCGTCACGCCGGACGTCCTGCGCGGGCTCGCCCTGGCGGACAGGATTCCGAGTGGCATCGTGCACATCAACGACCAGACCGTGAACGACGAGGCCAATGTGCCGTTCGGCGGCGTCGGGGCCTCGGGGACGGGCGCCAGGTTCGGCGGCGCCTCCGCGAACGTCGAGGCGTTCACGGAGACCCAATGGATCACCATGCGGGGCGAGCCGCCGCCCTACCCGTTCTGACAGGAACGTGATCCCGCCTTCCCCCGT
>DATKNA010000137.1:0-4675 GCA_035541595.1 Kineosporiaceae bacterium
GGGCGGCGAGGGCGGTGGGGTGGAACTGGACGAACTCGACGTCGGCCACCGGGGCCCCGGCCCGGACAGCGGCGGCCAGCCCGTCCCCGGTCGCGACGGCCGGGTTCGTGGTCGAGTCGTACAGTTGCCCGTGGCCGCCGGATGCGAGCACCACAGCCCGAGCACTCGTCCGGGTGACCCCGGTGCATTCCCCGTCCCGGCCGAGTCTGGCCAGGAGCGCACCGACCACGGCTCCGTCGGCCCCGGTGAGCAGATCGAGCAGGAAGGTCCGAGCGTGCAGCCGGATCCCGCCCGGGGCCGGACGGTCCGGGCCGCCGAGGACGGCGTTCTGCAGGGCCAGCTGGACCTCCAGCCCGGTGGCGTCCCCGCCGGCGTGGATGATCCGGGGCCGGCTGTGGCCACCTTCCCTGCCTCTGGCCAATGCCCCGTCAGCGCCGCGGTCGAATCGGGCGCCGGCGTCCAGCAGTGCGCCGACGGCGGCCGGTGCCTCGGCCACCAGCGTCGTGATGGCGACCTCGTCCCCGAGCCCGGCGCCGGCCACCAGGGTGTCGACGACGTGGAGAGTGGGTTCATCTTCCGGGGCACCGCCGGCTGCGATCCCGCCCTGAGCCCGCGGCGTGCTGCCGTCGCCGACGGAGATCTTGGTCACCAGATCGACCCGCAGCCCGCTGCTGAGCAGGCCGCGGGCGACGGTGAGCCCGGCGATGCCGGTGCCGACGACGAGGACGTCGGTCTCGTGCTCCGCGGTCGGCGCGGCGGCGGCCAGCCGGCCGACGACCGGAACGCACGCCGCCCGCCCGACGACCGGCGTGCCGCTGACCGCGGTGTTGGCGGTTCGTGTACTCATCGTGTTACTCCCCGCCAGCAGTGGGCGAGCCGATCGCGATCATCCGCCGCACGGCCCGCCGGGCCCGCGCAGCGATGACAGGGTCGACCTCGACCACCTCGCGGCCCTCGCGGAGCGCGGTGAGCAGGTTCTCCGCGGTCGTCATCTTCATGTACGGGCAGACGGCACGCTCACTCACCGGCTCGAAGGTCGTGCCCGGGTTGGCCCGGCGGAGCTGGTGCAGCATCCCGGTCTCGGTCGCGACCAGCACGCACCGGGCACCGGTCCGGCGGGCCTGGTCGATCATCCCCCCGGTGGACACGATCCGGACCCGCTCGCTCGCCACGACCCCACTCGCGACCAAGCTCAATGCGGACGTCGCGCACGCGCACTCGGGGTGGACCAAGACGTCGGCGTCCGGTTCTTCCTCGATCCGGGCCCGCAGGACGTCGCCGCCGATCCCCTGGTGGACGTGGCACTGTCCCTGCCAGATCTGCAGGTTCGTCCGGCCGGTGACGCGGCGGATGTGCTCGCCCAGGTGCCGGTCGGGCAGGAAGAGGATCTCGGTGTCGGCTGGAACGGACCGCACGACATCCGCAGCGTTGGACGAAGTGCAGCAGATGTCGCTCTCGGCCTTCACCGCGGCGCTGGTGTTGACGTAGGCGACCACGACCGCGACCGGGTGGAGTGCCTTCCAGGCCCGCAGCTCCTCGACGTGGATCGTGTCCGCCAGCGAGCAGCCGGCAGCAGCATCCGGGATGAGCACCGTCTTGTCCGGGGACAGCAGCTTGGCGGTCTCGGCCATGAAGTGGACGCCGCAGAAGACGATCTCCCGGTGCGGTGCCTGCGCGGCGATCCGGGAAAGCGCGAGCGAGTCGCCCACGTGGTCAGCGACATCCTGGATCTCCGGGCGCTGGTAGTTGTGGGCGAGGATCAGCGCGTCGCGCGCGCGGGCAAGCTCGCGGACCTCGCTCGACCACGTCGCGTCCGGCCGCGCGCTCGTGCGCTGCGCTGTCGCGTCGGCGCTCACTGGGCCCTCCTTCGTCCCCCGACCGGGTTTCCATCTGTCAGACGGATTAATTATCGACTTACCGTCGATAATTAATGAACGGGAGACTACCATGACCGACGTGAGCCCGATTCGCGGATTCGCCCCTCGACCGGCCGACGTGACCGGAGACTTGCCGGATGGCGGACGGCGGGCCGCACCGTTCGACACCGGGACCGGCCGGGCGGACGAGGTGCGGCACGAGGTGCTCGGCGTCGTCCTGCAGGTCCGGGAGGGCACCCTGCAGGTGCTGCTGTGGCGCCGTGCCGTCCCGCCGCATGCCGGTCGTTGGTCACTGCCCGGCGGCAGGCTAGGACCCAGTGAGAGCCTGGACGAATCGATCCGGCACCAACTCGCGGACAAGGTCGACGTTCGGCAGCTGTCCCACCTGGAACAACTCGACAGCCGAGGCGCGCCGAGACGGGTCCCCGGGATACGGGTGGTCGCGACCACCTACCTCGGGCTGATCCCCAGCGACGCCGATCCACAGGTGCCAACGGATACCCGCTGGTACCCCCTGGACAGCCCGCCCCGGATGGCCTTCGACCACGCCGAGGTGATCGAGGCCGGCCGGTCCCGGCTTCGGTCGAAGCTGTCGTACACCAACCTCGGGTTCGCGCTCGTGCCGCCGACCTTCACGATGAGCGAGCTAGCGCGGTGCTACCGGGCGGCCCTCGGCCACGACGTCGACGTAACGAACCTGCACCGGATCCTCGCCCGGCGTGACCAGATCGAGCCGACCGGCGGGGTCGTCCGGACCGGACGGGCCGGCGGGAGGCCAGCGTCGGTGTACCGGTTCCACAGCCAGAGTCTGGAAGTGACCGACCCCTTCGCGGTGTTGCACCCGCCACGCGCCAATGCCCCAACGCGATGATCCGCGGCACCAGGCCGGTCCCGGCCCGTCCTGCGGATCGCAGTTCGCAGGCTCCTGACCGTCAGCTCTCCACTACCCGCAGGCTCCCAACACTGAGTCCCGTGAACGAAAGGCGCGTTCGCGGCCGAGGCATGCCCCGCCGCCGCCTCTGGCCGGCCGTTGCGACGGCACTCTAGCCGCCGGCGCTGGGCCCCTCTGGCGGGGTTCCGTAGGGCGGAGGGGGCGAGGCCGCCGGCGGGGTCTGGCTCGGTGACGTCTCGCCGGTCGACGCGGACGGCGGCGTCGACGCGGAGGAGCCCGACGAGCCCGGTTCCGAGCGCTGCGGTGTCTTCGACGAGGCCTTGCGGACCTGCTCGGCGATCTCGGTGAAGGTCGCCGCGAAGGCCGTGCTCACCGAGGTGCCGACATGCTTGACGTCCGCCTTGACGTCCGGGTCCTTCGCCGCGCCGCCGAGCACCTCGAAGACGTCCTTCGCCGCTTCGCTCAGGCGTCGGACGGCCTCTTGAACCTCGGCCTTCGCGCCGCCGCCGGACGGCGCGGACGGGGCCGTGGAACCGGTCTGGGCAGCGCCGTCCGGCACCGCCGAGGTGCCGCCGGCCTCTGGTCCCTGCCCGGTCTGCCGCGCCTCCGCCGCTCGCTGCTGCTCGAAGGCCTCCTTCAGCCGTGCCGTGAGCGCGCTGATCTGATGCCCCGCGTCGCTCCATGCCTGCCGCGCATCCGTCATGTCTCATGGCTACTCGCTCCGCGGGCTGCGCACCACCCCCGGAGACCCTCATCACCCTGATCGGTCCCTGACCGGTGGCGGTGTCTCCCGTTGCGCCGACTGACCTGCGACCTCTGGGTCATGAGGAAGCCGACCGGCCTCTATGGTCTTGCGCGGCGTCGAGTCCACACACCTCAGCGGCCGCGACCTCTCGCCCTGACCGACGCGGACCGTTGCCCTTCGACCCGACCTGAGCTCGCCGAGTCGGACCGATGCTCAGCTCCAGGGGACCAGGCTCGACCGGAACCAGGTCCAGCCGTGCTGGTCCCACAGCCGGCTGTGACCGGCGAGCCGGGCGCTGTGCTCGTCCCACGTCACGTTCCCGTGCCTCGCCCACGCTCGCTCGGCGAAGCCGGGCAGCCGGGGCAGAAGGAGGAACTCCAGGTCGTCGCCGTCCTGCACGGTCTCCGTCCAGACTGCGGCGCCGACGCCTGCCAGCGCCTCCGGGGGCAACTGGGGCGCGAGCAGCGTCTCGGGATCCCAGTCCCAGAAGTCACGGCTGGTCGTCGCCGGGTATCCGGGAAGCCCGAGGCGCACGCGACGGGCTTCGGACAGCTCGTCACCGCCGGGCTCGGCGTACGGGACGTCGAGGTACGCGTGCCGCGTCGGTGACAGCAGGACTCGCTGACCCTGCTCCGCGGCCCGGCCGACGTCTCCGCCGGCCTCCGCGAACATCGCGTCGATCGCGGTGAGCGGCTCGGGCGGGATGCCCGGCGCGGCCAGGTCCGCGCTCCCGCAGCGGGCCAGCTCGTCGGCGCGGTCGAACCAGTACTGCACGAGCGCGGGGCCGCCGCGGCCGGCGCGGGTCGCCTCCTGCCACGCGAGGGGCTGCTTGCCGGCCTCGCGGACCAGGCGTGCGGCCTCGGTGACGAAGGCGGCGTAGGCCCCGTGAGGCATGCCGAGCACCTCGTCGCCGCCCAGGTGGATCCACGGCCCCGGGGTGAGAGCGGCGACCTCGCGGACGACGTCCCCGACGAACTGGGCCGTGCCCGGCACGTCGAGATGGAGCGCGTGCGTCGAGATCCCGGCCCCGGTAGGGGCCTGCGGCGCGGTGCCGTCAGCGGCGAGCTCCGGGTAGGAGCGCAGCGCCGCGACGACGTGTCCCGGCATGTCGAGCTCGGGCACGACGGTGACGAATCGCTCCTGCGCGTACGCGACCAGCCG
>DATKNA010000138.1:0-36295 GCA_035541595.1 Kineosporiaceae bacterium
ATTCCCCACTGCTGCCTCCCGTAGGAGTCTGGGCCGTGTCTCAGTCCCAGTGTGGCCGGTCGCCCTCTCAGGCCGGCTACCCGTCGTCGCCTTGGTAGGCCATCACCCCACCAACAAGCTGATAGGCCGCGAGCCCATCCCCAACCGATAAATCTTTCCACACCCACGGATGCCCGAAGGTGTCATATCCGGTATTAGCTCCGGTTTCCCGGGGTTATCCCAGAGTCAGGGGCAGGTTGCTCACGTGTTACTCACCCGTTCGCCACTGATCCCCCCCGAAGGGGTTCACCGTTCGACTTGCATGTGTTAAGCACGCCGCCAGCGTTCGTCCTGAGCCAGGATCAAACTCTCCGTTGATGTCAACACCCCAGACCCCCAACAACAGAGCCCGGAAGACACCCACAGAACAAGCCCCACCACACGGCAGGACCGATCCAGGTCTCACGAATGATCGCAAAGACCATCCGTCTCAACCAAAGGAACCACCCACGAGACACACCAGGCCAGGCCAGACACGACCCACACCCAGCACACCCCGCAGACGGAGGTAAAACTTGGCATCGACTTTTGGCACGCTGTTGAGTTCTCAAGGAGCGGACACACACCAACCAACCGCCTTTCGGCAGCTCGTCGGGGCAACCACGCCAGGGTAGGCCGGGCGGGCGAACCCGGTCAAATTCCATCGGGCCGATCCGGGCCTGGGCCGTTCACCCGACTCGGCCGGAGCCCGGCATGCCGGAGGTCACCGTGGCTTGCGGCAGGTCACCGGCCGCGGCAACCGACGCCGCGACGGGGTCCAACGGCCTGGACGCCGCGGCTGTTCCCGGCGGGCCTGCCGGCGGGACCGGCCACCGTGGGCCTCGAGACCGGGACGCGGAGTCGCGGGCCGGAGGCCGCGCCGTGCTGTCGCAGGGCTCAGTGGGCCGGCTCATCCGCCCCGTCCACGAGCTCCACCGCCGCCAGCGAGCGACGCCCTCGGCGCAGTAGGAGCCAGCGGCCGTGCAGGAGGTCGGCAGGGCCGAGGGCGGCGTCCTGGTCGTCGATCCGGACGTTGTTGACGTACGCGCCGCCCTCGGCGATGGCGCGCCGGGCCGCCGACTTGCTCGCCACGAGTCCGCTCGCCGCGAACAGGTCGGCGACCGGGTGCGGTCGCCGCGGCAGCCGGAGGAGTGGAAGCTCGTCCACCGCGTCGGCGAACACCCGCTCGTCGAGGCTCCCGAGATCGCCGCGGCCGAACAGCGCCCGGCTCGCCTCCTCGACCCTCTCCCGCGCCCGCACGCCGTGGACGATGTCCGTCACGTCGGCCGCGAGCCCGCGCTGAGCTTCCCGGGCCGCCGGCCGCTCCAGGGTCACGCGCTCGAGATCGTCGATCTCCTCGCGGGTCCGGAACGTGAAGAGCCGCAGGTACTCCGCGACCTTGGCGTCCTCCGAGTTCAGCCAGAACTGATAGAAGGCGTACGGGGACGTCATGCCGGCGTCCAGCCAGACCGTCCCGGTCTCGGTCTTGCCGAACTTCGTGCCGTCAGCCTTGGTCACCAAGGGCGTCGCGATGAGGTGCACGTCCTGCCCGGTGACCCGATGGATGAGATCCGTCCCTGCGGTGAGGTTGCCCCACTGGTCGCTGCCGCCGGTCTGCAGTGTGCAGCCGTGCCGGCGGTACAGCTCGAGGAAGTCCATGCCCTGCAGGATCTGGTAGCTGAACTCGGTGTAGCTGATGCCCACGTCGCTCCCCAGGCGCGCGCTCACCGCCTCCTTCGCGAGCATCTTGTTCACCCGGAAGTGCTTGCCGATGTCGCGGAGGAAATCGATCGCGGACAACGGTGCGGTCCAGTCGAGGTTGTTCACCACGCGTGCCGCCGCAGGCCCCTGGAACAGCAGGTAGCGCTCCACCTGGGCCCGGATGCGCTCGACCCACTGCGCCACCGTCTCACGATCGTTGAGCACCCGTTCGCCCGACATCCGGGGGTCGCCGATGAGCCCTGTGGCCCCCCCGACCAGGGCGATGGGGTGGTGCCCGGCGTTCTGCAGACGCCGCATCGTGATCAGCTGCAGGAGGTTCCCGACGTGCAGGCTGGGCGCGGTCGGGTCGAACCCGCAGTAGAACGTGACCGGCCCCGCGGCAAAGGCCTCGACGAGCGTCTCCTCGTCGGTCGAGATGGCGACCAGGCCCCGCCAGCGCAGTTCCTCGAGCACGTCGACCATGGTGTCCGACACCGTCACAACTCGTCCCTTCCGTCGCTGCCGCGATTCCGGCCGCTCCTGCGCCTGCGTTTCATGCGCCTGCGTTCCGCACCATGTCATCTTCACGCCCGCGGCGGCGACGCGGTTGCCCCGGCCGGTACGCGGACACCGTGGGATCGCCCGCGAGCCAGAACCGCCACGGGAACCGCTCGGCACTCCCTCCCTCGCCGCTGATGCCCACTCGCGGCCCGCTGTGGACCTCCGGCGGCACGCCCGGCGCGCACGCCTCCTCGAGCCGGAGCGGCCCGCCATCGATCAGATCGGCCCCGTTGTGCGTGCCGCCGATGCCGAGGGCGGCCGTGAGCCGGGCGGGACCACGGCCCAGGTCGGCGTCCATGCGTGCCGTGCGCCGTCGCGCGCGGGCGACGTCCACGCCCTCGACCACCTCGCCGGCCCGAAGGAGGACGGCCGCCGCGGAGCCGGTGGGCCCACAGACGACATTCGCACACCAGTGCATCCCGTAGGTGAAGTACACGTACAGGAAGCCCGCCGGCCCATACATGATCCGCGTCCGTGGGGTCGGCCCGCGGAAGGCGTGCGACCCGGGGTCGTCCTCGCCCATGTACGCCTCGACCTCGGTGAGGCGTACGACGACCCGGGCGCCCCCGACGTCCGAGACCAGGTGGACGCCGAGCAGCGCGGGCGCCACCTGCGTCGACCAGGCCTGCAGTGCGGAGCGGTCGAGGGGCGTGGGCTCACGGGACGGCACCCGCCGATCCTAGGGAGCCGGCAGTCCCCGGGGGCGGCCGGCCACCGTACGCTCCTGCAGGTGACCGCCGACCAGCACGGCCGCACCACACGGCTGGAACTGACCGACCAGACGCTGCGGGCGTGGCGGGCCGTGGTCCTGGCGGCCGACCCTGAGCAGGGGATCGTTCTCGACCGCTCGGCCTTCTATCCCGGTGGCGGGGGCCAGCCGCCTGATCACGGCGTGCTGCTCTGGGGCGGCGTGCAGACCCGGGTCGTCGGCGTTCGGAAGGCCGACGACGTGTGGCTCGTTCCGGCCGAGGGGGACCCGGTGCCGCCGGTGGGCACTCGAGTGCGCGGTGCCGTCGACGACGAGCGACGGACCGCGCTGATGCGCACGCACTCAGGGCTGCACCTGCTCTCGGGCGTGGTCTTCCGGGACTTCGGCGCGCTGGTCACGGGCGGGAACATGGAGCCGCTCGAAGCCCGGATGGACGTCAACCTGCCCGTCGTGCCCGACGGGTTCAAGGAGGCGGTGGCCGCCGCGTGCGCCGCCGAGATCGTCGCCGATCGCGCGATCACGACGACCACGCTGCCCAGGGACGACGCGTTCGCGAGCTATCCCGATCTCATCCGGACGGCGACGAACCTGCTGCCGCCGGACCTCGACGTGGTGCGGATCGTGGACATCCAAGGGCTCGACGCCCAGGCGGACGCGGGCACGCACGTCGCGTCGACCAAGCAGATCGGCGGGCTCGAGGTCGTCAAGATCGAGAACAAGGGCAAGGGGTTCCGCCGGCTGCGCGTCCGCGTGACGAGCTGACGAGCCGGCGCAAGGCCGGCAACAGCGCCGAGTCACCGCGGGCGGTGTCGTCGGTCAGCGCTGTCGCGCGGCAGCCACGGGCGTGACCGGTCTACCGGCCCAGGCCCGCAGCTCGGCGATCCTCGCGGCCAGCCGTTCGCGCTGCTCGGCGACCCGGACCGGGGCGGTCCCGCCGCGGCCGTCGCGCGACGCCATGGATCCGGCGACATCGAGCACGGCACGGACGTCGGGGGTCAGATCGGGCGAGATCGCGGCGAGCTCCTCGCCGGTGAGCGCGTCCAGGCCCACCCCCCGGACCTCGGCCGCCCGCACGCACGCGCCCGCCACCTCGTGGGCCACCCGGAAGGGCACCCCACGCCGGACGAGCCACTCCGCGACGTCGGTCGCGAGCGAGAACCCGGCGGGGGCGAGCGCTGCCATCCGAGCGGTGTCGAACCGCACGGTGGCGATCATCCCGGTGAACGCGGGCAGCACGAGTCGCAGCTGGTCCAGCGAGTCGATCACCGGTTCCTTGTCCTCCTGCAGGTCCCGGTTGTAGGCGAGCGGCAGGCCCTTGAGCGTCGTCAGCAGGCCGGCCAGGTTGCCGACGAGTCGGCCGGCCTTGCCGCGGGCGAGCTCGGCGACGTCGGGGTTCTTCTTCTGCGGCATGATCGAGGAACCCGTGGCGTAGGCGTCGTCGAGGACAGCCATGCCGAATTCCGTGGTGGTCCAGATGACCACCTCTTCGGCGATCCTCGACACGTCGACCGCGGCCATCGCGAGCACGAAGGCGATCTCGGCGACCACGTCCCGGCTCGCAGTGCCGTCGATGGAGTTGTCCGATGACGCCGTGAACCCGAGGTCGCGCGCCACGGCCTGCGGGTCGAGCCCGAGCGAGGAGCCGGCGAGCGCGCCGGAGCCGTACGGCGACTCGTCGGCGCGGCGGTCCCAGTCGACCACGCGGTCGACGTCGCGGAGCAGCGCATGCGCGTGGGCCTGCAGGTGGTGGGCGAGCAACACGGGCTGGGCGGGCTGCAGGTGGGTCCGGCCCGGCATGGGGGCCGACGGGTGCGCCGCCGCCTGCCCGACCAGCGCGTCGGCGAGGTCGAGCAGCCCGTCCGCCACGTCCCGCGCCGCGTCCCGCAGGTACATCCGGTACAAGGTGGCGACCTGGTCGTTGCGTGAGCGGCCGGCGCGGAGCCGGCCACCGAGGTCGGCGCCCACCCGGTCCAGCAGGCCGCGCTCGAGGGCGGTGTGCACGTCCTCGTCCGCCGGGGTCGGTGCGAATGCGCCGGTCACCACGTCGGCCTCGAGCCGATCCAATCCCTGGAGCAGGCCCGCAAGCTGCTCGTCGCTCAGCAGCCCGGCGGAGTGCAGCGCCCGGGCATGCGCGCGCGACCCGGCGATGTCGTAGCGGGCGAGCACCCAGTCGACCTGCACGGACGACGACAGCGCGGCGAGCGCCGGCGACGGTCCGGCGGAGAACCGCCCGCCCCACAGGCTGAGCCCGGGGGAGGCGGCGTCCGCGCCCTGGTGCGAGGTGGCGCCGAGGTCGGCGGTCACCGGCCCTGCAGCCGCGCGTCCCGGGCGGCGGCCAGCTTGCTCGGCAGCCCCCAGAGCTCGACGAACCCCTTGGCGAGCGACTGGTCGAAGGTGTCACCGGTGTCGTAGGTGGCGAGGTTGAAGTCGTACAGACTGTGCTCGCTGCGCCGGCCGGTCACGGTGGCCCGGCCGGCCTGCAGGGTCATCCTGATGTCGCCCGTGACGTGCTCCTGGCTCTCGGCGACGAACACGTCGAGGGCCTTCTTCAGCGGGGAGAACCAGAGCCCGTCGTAGACCAACTCGCCCCAGCGCTGCTCGACCCCGCGCTTGAACCGGGCGAGGTCCCGCTCGAGGGTGACGTTCTCGAGCTCGGCGTGGGCGGTGATGAGGGCGATCGCGCCCGGCGCCTCGTAGACCTCCCGGCTCTTGATGCCGACGAGGCGATCCTCGACGAGGTCGATCCGCCCGACGCCCTGCGCGCCGGCGCGCAGGTTGAGCCGCTGGACGGCCTCGAGCATGCTGACCTTCTCGCCGTCGACGGCGACCGGGACGCCCTGCACGAAGGTCACCACGACCTCGTCGGCGGCGCGCGGCGTCGCCGGGTTCTGGGTGTAGGCGTAGACGTCCTCGATCGGGCCGTTCCAGACGTCCTCGAGGAACCCCGTCTCGACGGCGCGGCCCCAGACGTTCTGGTCGATCGAATAGGGGGACTTCTTCGTCGTCGCGATCGGCAGCTCGTGCTGCTCGGCGTACTCGATGGCCTTGTCCCTGGTCAGTGCGAGGTCGCGGACCGGCGCGATGCACCGCAGAGTCGGATCGAGGGCGGCGATGCCGACCTCGAAGCGGACCTGGTCGTTGCCCTTGCCGGTGCAGCCGTGGGCGACAACGGTCGCGCCGTGGTCGTGGGCGGCGCGCACGAGGTGGCGCGCGATGACGGGCCGGGAGAGCGCGGACACCAACGGGTACCGGTCCATGTAGAGCGCGTTGGCCCGCAGCGCGGGCAGGCAGTACTCATCGGCGAACTCGTCGCGGGCATCGGCGACGTAGGCCTCGACGGCTCCGCAGGCCAGGGCCCGCTGGCGGATGATCTCGAGATCCTCCCCGCCCTGGCCGACGTCGACGGCGACGGCGACCACCTCGGCGCCCGTCTGCTCGCCGATCCAACCGATGGCGACGGAGGTGTCCAGTCCGCCGGAGTAGGCGAGGACGACGCGGTCGGTCACGGGGGTTCTCCTTGGCTGTTGTGTCGGGGTCGGGTCAGTGGGTGGGTCGGGACTCGATCGGGGGTCGATCGAGGATCGGTCGGTGGGTCAGTCGGCGCCGCGCCCGGCGGCGAGGGCGAGGAATCGGTCGGCCACCCGCCGGCCGGCGTCCGGCTCGCGGGTGACGAGCAGCACGGTGTCGTCGCCGGCGATCGTGCCGAGCAGATCGGGCAGGTCGGCCGCGTCGACGGCCGAGGCGAGGAACTGCGCCGCGCCCGGCGGGGTGCGCAGGACCACGAGGTTGGCCGACGACTCGGCGGTGACGAGGAGCTCCTCGCACAGCCGGGCCAGGCGTGCGTCGACGAACCCCGGGTCCAGGCCGGCCTGCGGGGAACGGTCGCCGCCCTCGCCGGGCACCGCATAGACGAGCGTGCCCGGGCCGCGGCGGACCCGGACCGCCCCGAGCTCCACGAGGTCGCGCGACAGCGTCGCCTGCGCGACGCCGAACCCCTCGCCGGCGAGGAGCTCGGCCAACTCGGGCTGGGAGCGCACCTCGTACCGTCGCAGGACGTCGACGATCGCACGGTGTCGCGCCGCCTTCGTCGGGGGGGCCGGCCGCGGCGTCAGGGTCGCCCTCGCGCCGGGTCGCCCGGGCGATGTCGCGGGGACGAGCTCGCTCACCGCCCCTGCCCTGCGTCGGCGCACGCCGCCAGCGCGGCGTCGAGGGCGGTGGGCAGCGCATCGACGAACGTCGCCGCCTGCTCCTGCGTGAGGATCAGCGGCGGCGCGAGGCGCAGCGCGTCGGGGGTCACCGCGTTCACGACGAACCCGGCGTCGAGCAGCGCGCCGGCCACCGCCGCGGCCACCGGGCGGTCGAGCTGGACGGCGATCAGCAGGCCCGCGCCCCGCACTCCCGTCACGGCGGGATGCCCGAGTTCGAGGACCTGGGCCTGCAGCCACGAGCCCAGCCACGCCGCCTGCTCCACGAGGCCGTCTCGCTCGATCACGTCCAGGGTGGCGAGGGCGGCCGCGGCGGCGACCGGGTTCCCGCCGAACGTCGTCCCGTGCTGGCCTGGCCCGAGCAGGGTCGCGGGGCCCTCGCCGAACGCGACGAGCGCCCCGATCGGCAGGCCGCCGCCGAGACCCTTCGCCAGCGCGACGGCGTCCGGCCGGACGCCTCCGCCGATGTGCCGGTGCTGATGCGCGAACCAGGCGCCGGTCCGGCCCACCCCGCTCTGCACCTCGTCGAGGACCAGCAGTGCGCCGGCGGCGTGGGCGGCCCGGCCCGCGGCGGGGAGGTAGCCGGGCGGGGCGGGGCGCACGCCGGCCTCCCCCTGGACCGGCTCCAGGACGACGGCGGCGACGCCCTCGTCGACGGCGCCGGCGAGCGCGTCGGCATCCCCGAACGGCACGTGGGCGACGTCGCCGGGAAGCGGCTCGAAGGGCGCGCGGTAGGCCGGCTTGTGGGTGAGTGCCAGTGCGCCCATCGTCCGGCCGTGGAAGGCCCCCTCGGCGGCGACGAGCCCGCTGCGGCCGGTGCGCCGGCTGAGCTTGACGGCCGCTTCGACCGCCTCCGTGCCGGAGTTGGTGAAGAAGACGCGGGATCCGTCGGGCGCGGCCAGGAGGTCGAGCAGGCGCTCGGCGAGCACGATCTGCGGCGCCGTCGCGAAGAAGTTCGAGACGTGACCCAGCGTCGCCAGCTGGCCGGCCACGGCCGAGACCAGCAGCGGGTGGGCGTGTCCCAGGGCGTTGACGGCGATGCCGGCGAGCAGGTCGAGATACCGGTTGCCGTCGGCGTCCCAGTCGTAGCACCCCTCGCCGCGCACGAGCACCCGCTGAGGCGGACCGAACGTGTTCATCAGCGCGCCGGCATAGCGCTGCCGCCAGGCCGCACCCGACACACCGTTCGTGGCCGGCTGGAGGTCGGAGCCGGGCGGGGTCACGACTCCTCCCCCGCCGCCGAAGCAACCACGCGTGTGGGGCCTGGGCGGTCGCCGTCCGGAATCGGATCGGGGAGCACCATCGTGCCCACTCCCTCCGGGGTGAAGACCTCGAGCAGGACGCTGTGCGGCAGCCGCCCGTCGAGGACCGTCGCCTCGGGTACACCGCCTCGGACCGCGCGCAGACAGGCCTCCATCTTCGGCACCATGCCGGCCTCGAGACCGGGCAACAGGCGTTCGAGCTCGCCGGCGGTCACGCTGGGCAGCAGCGACCCCCGCTCGGGCCAGTCGGCGTAGAGCCCCTCGACGTCGGTGAGCACGACGAGCTTCTGCGCGCCGAGGGCGATGGCGAGTGCTGCGGCCGCCGTGTCAGCGTTGACGTTGAGCACCTGGCCGTCGTCGTCCGGGGCGACCGTGGACACCACCGGCACCCGACCGGCCTCGATGAGGTCGAGCACCGCCCCCGGGTCCACCTCGACCACGTCGCCGACGAGCCCGACGTCGACCTCGACGCCGTCCACGACGGCGCCCCGGCGGCGGGCCCGGAACAGCCCGGCGTCCTCCCCGGACAGGCCGACCGCCCGGCCTCCCGAGGCATTGACGAGGCCGACGAGCTCGCGCCCCACCTGACCCACCAGCACCATCCGGACGACGTCGACGGCCTCGTGCGTGGTCACCCGGAGGCCGCCGCGGAACTCGCTCCCGATCCCCAGCCGGTCCAGCATCGCCGAGATCTGCGGGCCGCCGCCGTGGACGACGACCGGCTTGAGACCGGCCGAGCGCAAGAACACGACGTCCTGGGCGAAGGCGCGCTTGAGCCCCTCCTCGGCCATCGCGTTCCCGCCGTACTTGATGACGACGACGGCGCCGGCGAACCGGCGCAGCCAGGGGAGTGCCTCGACGAGCACCGCCGCCTTCTGCGTGGCGGACAGGTCGGACGCGCGCTGGGGACTGGTCATGTCGGGCGTCACGTCGAGTACGCGCTGTTCTCGTGGACGTAGGCGTGGGTGAGGTCGTTGGTCCACACGGTGCCGGCGGCGGCGCCGGCGTGCAGGTCGACGAGTACGTGAACCTCGCGGCCGCCCAGGTCGACCGCGGAGCGGTCCTCCCCCGGCGCGCCGGACCGGCAGACCTGGACGCCGTTGATCGCCACGTCCAGGGTCTGCGGGTCGAACGCCGCCCGGGTCGTGCCGACGGCGGCGAGGACGCGACCCCAGTTCGGGTCCCGGCCGTAGACGGCCGCCTTGAACAGGCTGCTCCGCGCGACCGCCCGCGCGACCTCGACGGCCTCCGCCTCGCTGGCCGCGTGCACGACCTCGACCGCGATCTCGTGCTCGGCGCCTTCGGCGTCCGCGACCAGCGCCCGGGCGAGCGTGGCGCACACCGTGGTGACGGCCGCAGCGAGGTCGGCCTCGTCGGGCGCCAGCCCGGACGCGCCGTTCCCGAGCAGCAGCACGGTGTCGTTCGTGGACATGCAGCCGTCGGAGTCGACGCGCTCGAACGTCGTGCGGCTGGCCGCGCGCAGGACGCGATCGAGCGTGCCGGCGTCCGCGGCGGCGTCGGTGGTCAGGGCGACCAGCATCGTCGCCAGACCCGGCGCCAGCATTCCCGCACCCTTGGCCATGCCGCCGACGGTCCAGCCGGCGTCGGCGCCGACCGCCGCGGTCTTGGCCACCGTGTCCGTGGTCATGATCGCCCGGGCGGCCGCGGGACCGCCGTCGGGGCCGAGGGCCGCCGCCGCGGCGTCGATCCCCGCGAGCAGGCGGCCCATCGGCAGCCGCTCGCCGATGAGCCCGGTGGAGCAGACCGCGACGTCGGCCGCGGAGAGGCCGAGCAGCCCGGCGACATGCTCGGCGGTGTGGTGCGTGTCGGCGAAGCCGTCGACGCCGGTGCAGGCGTTCGCGCCACCGGAGTTGAGGACCACGGCGTCGAGGCGGCCGTCGGCGACGGCCTGGCGGGTCCACACGACCGGCGCGGCCTGGACGCGGTTCGTCGTGAACACGGCGGCGGCCACGTGCCGTGGGCCGTCGTTGACCAGGAGCGCGACGTCGGGCCGGCCGCTGGCCTTGAGGCCGGCCGCGACGCCGGCGGCCCGGAACCCGGCCGGCGCGGTGACGCTCACGGGGCAACCCCCGCGACGGGCAGCCCGAGGGTCTCCGGGCGGTCGAGCGCGAGGTTCACGCACTGCAACGCGGCACCGGCGGTGCCCTTGGTGAGGTTGTCCATCGCGGCGGTGACGACCACCCTGCGCGTCCGCCGGTCGAGAGCGACTTGCAGGTGGACCGTGTTGGCGCCGAGGGTGTCGGCGGTCCGTGGCCACTGCCCGTCGGGCAGAACATGGACGAAGGGCTCGTCCGCGAAGGCCTCGACCCACACCTTCCGGACGCCGTCGGCCTCCGGGCCGCCGCCGTCCGTGCCGCCCCGGCCCCGGGGACCGGCGTCGACGGACAACCGCGCGGTGCAGGTCGCGAGGATGCCGCGGGCCATCGGCGCCAGGGTCGGGGTGAAGCTCACCGTGACCGGGACCCCGGCCGCCGCGGCGAGGTTCTGCTCGATCTCCGGCGTATGCCGATGGACGCCCCCGACGCCGTACGGGGTCATCGAGCCGGTCACCTCGCTGGCCAGCAGGTGCGGTGCGGGCGACCGGCCGGCGCCGCTGGTGCCCGAGGCGGCCACCACGACCACGTCCGACGGGTCCAGCAGGCCGGCGGCGAGGCCGGGGGCCAGCGCCAGGCTGGCCGCGGTCGGATAGCACCCCGGGACGGCGACCCGGCGAGCGCCGCGCAGCGCCTCGCGCTGCCGCGACCCGTCGGCCAGGGGGAGCTCCGGCAGGCCGTACGGCCACGCCCCGGAATGCTCGCCGCCGTAGAACTCGGCCCAGGCGGCAGGGTCGACCAGGCGGTGGTCGGCGCCGCAGTCGACGACCACGACCTCGGCCGGCAGGGCCGCGGCCAGCCCGGCGCTCTCGCCGTGCGGCAGCGCGAGGACGACGACGTCGTGCCCGGCGAGCACCTCAGGCCGCGTCGGGGCGAGCACGCGGTCGGCGAGCGGGACCAGGTGCGGGTGGATCTCGCCGAGCCGGGATCCCGCGCGGGAGGCCGCGGTGACGACGCCCACCTCGAGCTCGGGGTGCCCCAGCGCGAGCCGCAGGACCTCGCCCCCGGCGTAGCCGCTGGCTCCGGCCACCGCGATCGACGTCATGGCGGATGAGCATACATCTCAGTGCATGATCATGCGCATGTCCTTCAGGGTGGTGTGCCGGGGCGCTGCGACGTCCGAGCGTGCCGCCGGTCGCTCAGCCCCGGCCGACACGCACGGCGTGCAGGCTCGTGGCGCCGAGCAGCGTCGCGACCGCGAGCACCACGACGGGCACCCCGGGCGGCCCCAGCGGCAGCGCCAGTGCGCTCACCCCGCAGCACAGACCGGCCGCGGCGTTGGCCCGGGCGGCCCGGCGGAACGACTGCGTCTGCATCCACGACGCGATGACCAGGAACAGGACCGCTGTGAAGAAGCAACTTGCCACCAGCAGAGCTGTCAGCATGCTCCCTGCCTCCCCTGAGCCCACGACCCGAAAGGTCGCCGACCGCTCCAGTCCGCTCACGGTAGGTGCCGCACCGGGCGCCTGTACAGAGGGTGTCGCGGCTCCCCGGCGCGCGTGGCCGGCGCACCCTTCGCCGTCACGGGCCGTCGCCGGCACGAGTCCGCGCCGCCGAGGCCCGAACCACGGACGTCCTACGGCGCAAACCGCTTTCACGGCGCCGAAGACGCGTTTGGTCCGGAGTTCGGGCCGGCCCCGTCAGGCCGGGAACGAGCCGGAGCCGGGACACCGGGCCGGAACGCCCGGACAAGGGACCGATCAGACCGATCAGCAGGTGGCGAAGCGGCGGGACTCGGCCGCGAGCCGGGCGGCTGCCGCCGAGCCCGCCAGCAGCATCGGCGCGCCTGCGACCAGGTCGGCCGGATGCCAGGCGGGCGCTCCGGCGCCGCCGCGGGTCACCGTGACGGTGAACACACCGCTCTGCCCGGACAAGCCGCCGCTGGAGTAGAACTGGAAGTTGCCCAGGCCGTACTTGACCACGGTGCGCCCGATCCCGGCGCCAGGCTCGATCACGTGCGCGTGGCTGCCCACGACGACGTCGGCCCCGGCGGTGGCGACCTGCTGGGCCAGGCTCCGCTGGCGCGCCGTGGGGCAGTAGCTCTTCTCCAGGCCCCAGTGCAGGAACACCACGACGACGTCGGCGCGGGGCCGCTCCGCCCGGACCGCCGCCAGCAGCCGGGAGGTGGTCTTCGCCGAGGCGAGACCGGGCTTGCCCGGACCCGCCACCCACGCCGTCCGGGCGACGTCGTCGAGCACGTCGGTGGCCGCGATCACGGAGATCCGCACGCCGTGGATCTCGCGGCGCAGCGGCGTCCAGGCCGCGGTGTCGTCGGCGCCGGCGCCGAGCAGCGGCATGCCGTACCGGCGCGCGGCGGCCAGGGTGTCCTCGAGCCCCACCTGCCCGTAGTCCATGCCATGGTTGTTGGCGATCGTCACCGCGTCGACTCCGGCCCGCTGCAGGACGCCGAACGCCGCCGCCGGCGCCCGGAACGTGAACTCCTTCGGCTGCGCGGTGCCCCGGCCCGTGACGGCGGTCTCGAGGTTGACCACGGCGAGGTCCGCCTCGCGCAGCACGGAGAAGGCCGAACCCACGTGACCCGACAGGGCGGCGGCCGCGCTGCCCTCGAAATGCACGTCGCCGGCGAAGGCCAGCACGGCGCTGCCCCCGTCGGACCGGGGCCCGGCCGCAGGCACGCTCGGCGCCGTCGTCCCGGGCGTGGCCGAGCCCGTGGACGGCGAGGACGCGGTCGAGGCGGTCCCCGCCGTGACCGGCGCGCTGCTCCCGGACGCCGAGAGGCCGGCCGCCGCGTCCTGCGCACCGCGACCGCCGCCGCACGCGGCGACGGTGATGACCGCGACGGCGACGGTCACGGCACGGAACACCAGGAGACGTTCGGGACGGCGGGGGCGGCCGCGACGCAGCGCAACCGGACGCCTCGTCACCCGGGCATTGTGCCGCCCGGGTCGTCACCGAGGGAACACGCGATCCCGAATGCCGCCCTGTTTCCGCCGTTTCCTCCTGCGCGACGGTCACCCTTCGCCTCCGATCGGGCCGGGCCGGGAGCAGCGCCGTCACGCTCCGCGCTGGACCGCTCCCACCAGGGTCACCGCTGCGCGCACGGCCGCGTCGCGCGCCGCGCTCGCCTCCGCCGCGGTCAGCGTCCGGTCCGGGGCGCGCAGACGCAGGGCGAACGCGAGCGACTTGCGGCCCTCGCCGATCTGGGGTCCGGCGTACACGTCGAAGAGTCGCACGGACTCGAGCAGGTCGCCCGCGCCCTCCCGCAGCGCGGCCTCGACCGCCGCGGCCGGCACCCCGGCGTCGACGACCAGGGCGACGTCCTCCTTCGCCAGCGGGAACGTCGAGACGGGCTCGGCCGCGCCGATCCCGCCGGACGCCTCGAGCAGCAGATCGAGCTCGAGTTCCGCGGCGCACGTCCGCGGCGGCAGGCCGAGCCGTTCGACGACCTTGGGGTGCAGCTCGCCGGCGTGGCCGACGACGATGCCGGCGAACTCGAGCTTCGCGCAGCGCCCCGGGTGCCACGGCGCGTGGACGTCCTGCACCACGGTCAGCGTCAGCCCGAGGGTGCGGCCCACGAGCAGGGCGGCGTCGACGGCGTCGGTCCAGTCCGCCGGCCGGCCGGGGCCGTACCAACCGGGCTGCTCGCGACAGCCGGCCAGCAGGACGCCGACACGCCGCGGCTGGCGCGGCAGGGCCGACTCGATCGCCGCGAGGTCCTCGGGTGTCGGCCGCCGGTCCACGGGCGGCCGCGCCGCGACGGCGTCCGGACGTTCGGGCCGGGTCACCGAACCGATCTCGAACAGCCCCAGGTCGGTGCGACCGCGCCCGAGGTTGCGCCGGGCGGCCTCGACCAGCGTGGGCAGGATCCAGGTCCGCAGATACGGCTGCTCCTCGGAGAGGGGATTCGCCAGCCCCAGAGCCGGACGCCGCGGGTCGTCGGGGGGAAGCCCGTAGACGTCGGCGACGTCGGCGCCGACGAAGGGGTACGTGAGCACCTCGACGAGACCGTGCTCGGCCAGGGCGCGCGCGATCGAACGGCGGCCGCGCTGGGGGTGCGTCAGGCCACGGCCGGCGGGGGCCACCGGCAGGACCGAGGGGATCTGGTCGTAGCCGGCGAGGCGGGCGACCTCCTCCACCAGGTCGACCCCCAGCCGTAGATCCGGCCGCCACGACGGCGGACGCACGAGGAGGACGTCGGCTCCGGCGGTGCCCGGGTGGGAGCCCGCCCCGGCGTCCGGGTCGACACCGTCGTCGACCGAGCAGCCGACCGCCTCGAGCAGCTCGACGACGCGGACCCGGCCGTAGGCGTGGCCGACGAGCCGATCGGGCAGGTCGGCGCTCATCCGGACCGGCGGGTGCGACGTGCGCAGGTCGACGTCCGTGATCCGCCCCATCTGCCCGCCACCGTGCTCGACGAGCAGCCGGACGGCGAGCTCGGCGGCCGCCGCGGCGACATCGGTGTCGACGCCCCGCTCGAACCGCCTGCTGGCCTCGGTGGAGAGCTTGTGGCGTCGGGCGGTCCGGGCGACGGTGACGGCGTCGAAGTGCGCCGCCTCGAGGAGGACGTCGGTGGTCGCCGCGGACACCTCGCTGTCGGCTCCGCCCATGACGCCGGCCAGCGCGAGCACACGGCCGCCGTCCGAGCCGCCCGCCGAGTCCGTGATGAGCAGGTCCTCGGGGTCCAGCCGGCGCTCCACGGCGTCCAGCGTCACCAGGTGCTCGCCGGCCCGGGCCCGGCGCACGACGATCGGGCCGGCCAGCTCGGCGAGGTCGAAGGCGTGCAGCGGCTGACCGACGGCGAGCATGACGTAGTTCGTCACGTCCACTGCCAGGCTGATCGGGCGCATGCCGGCCTGCTCCAGGCGGCGCTGCATCCACCGCGGTGAGGGCCCGGCGGCGCGGACGCCGTGCACGACCCGGGCGACGTAGCGGTCACAGCCCAGGGCCCCCCGGACGGGCGCGTCGTCCTCGAGCCGGACCCCGAAGCCGTCGACGTCCGGAGCCGGGACGTCGACCAGCGCCGGGTCGCTGAACCGGGCGCCGGTGGACAGGGCGTACTCCCGGGCCACGCCCCGGACGCTGAACGCGTAGCCGCGGTCGGGCGTGACGTTGACCTCGATGATCTCCTCGTCAAGGCCCAGCAGCTCGATCGCGTCGGTGCCGACGGGGGCGTCCACGCCCCACTCGGCGAGCCGGATGATGCCGTGGTGCTCGTCCCCGAGGCCCAGCTCCCTGGCAGAGCAGATCATGCCGTCGCTGACGTGGCCATAGGTCCTCCGCGCGGAGATCTCGACGCCGCCGGCGAGGACGGCGCCGGGCAGGCTCACCACCACGAGGTCGCCTTCGACGAAGTTGTCCGCGCCGCAGACGATGCCCCGGGAGCCCTGGCCCTGAACGTCGTGGGGGCCGACGTCGACGTGGCACCACCGGACGGTCTTGCCGTTCCGCTGCGGCTCGTCGACGTAGTCGAGGACGCGACCGACCACGACGGGCCCGCGGATGTCGCCGCCGTACACCCCCTCCTCCTCCAGGCCGACGCGGACGAGGTCGGCGGCCGCCTGCTCGCCCGTGACGCCGTCGGGCAGCTCGGCGTACTCGCCCAGCCAGGACAAGGGGACGCGCATCAGACCTCCATCCCGTAGTGCAGGCTGAACCGGACGTCGCCCTCGACCATGTCCCTCATGTCCTCGACGCCGTGCCGGAACTGCAGCGTGCGCTCGATGCCCATCCCGAAGGCGAAGCCGGAGTGAACGTCCGGATCGACGCCGGTGGCGCGCAGGACGTTCGGGTGGACCATGCCGCAGCCCCCCCACTCGATCCAGCCCGTGCCCTTGCATTTCGGGCAGCCGAGATCCTTGCCGGCGCAGACGAAGCACAGCACGTCGAGCTCGGCGCTGGGCTCGGTGAACGGGAAGAACGACGGGCGCAGCCGGGTCCGGACGCCCGGGCCGAACATGCCCCGGGCGAAGTGGTCGAGCGTGCCCTTGAGGTGGGCCATGGTGAGGCCCCGGTCGACGGCCAGGCCCTCCACCTGGTGGAAGACCGGGGTGTGGGTGGCGTCGAGCTCGTCGGTGCGGAACACCTTGCCCGGGCAGATGACGTACGTGGGAACGCCGCGCTCGAGAAGGGCCCGGGCCTGCACCGGGCTGGTGTGGGTGCGCAGGACCAGGCCGGAGTCGGGCGGTTGGATGAAGAAGGTGTCCTGCATCTGCCGGGCCGGGTGGTCCGGGTCGAAGTTCAGGGCGTCGAAGTTGAACCACTCGGCCTCGACCTCGGGGCCCTCGGCGACCTCCCAGCCCATGCCGACGAAGATGTCGGTGATCCGATCGGTGATCGCCTCGAGCGGGTGCCGGGCGCCCGGCGGGATGCGGTCGACGGGGAGCGTGACGTCGACGCCCTCCTCGATCATGACCCGGGCATCGCGCTCGGCCTCGAGCTGGTCGAGCCGCTGCCTGAGGGCTGCCGCGACGGCCTGCCGGGCCCTGCCCACCCGCTGGCCGGCGTCCTTGCGCGCGGCGGGTGGGAGGGCGCCGATCTCACGGTTGGCGAGGGCCAGCGGGCTGGCGTCGCCGGCGTGCTCCAACCTGACGCGCTTGAGCTCGTCGAGGTCGCCGGCCGCGGCGACCGCGGCAAGCGCCCGACCGACCGCACGCTGGACGGCCTCCTCGCTGAGCACCGCGACCTCCACCGGGTCGTACTGCGTGTTCGGTCCGGACATGATCTGACGACGTCCATTCGGAGAGGTTCAGAGGGCCGTCCGACGCAGGGAGGGCCGGTAGTCGAGTCTGTCAGACCACCGCTCACATCCTCGCCCGGGTTCGCCCCCGGCACTCCCCGTGATCAAGGAATATGTGGCGATCAAGGAATCATTGCCGCATGGATTCCTTGATCGCCACATATTCCTTGATCACGGGGAGTGGAGGCGGCGGTGGGCGCGAGCCGTGGCGTAGAGGCAGACGGTGGCCGCCGTCGCGAGGTTCAGGCTCTCGGCTCGGCCGTGCACGGGCACCCGGACGACGGCGTCGACGTCGCCGAGCGCCTCGTCCGGCAGACCCCAGGCCTCGTTGCCGAAGACCCACGCGACAGGCCCGGCCAGCGGTCCGGCGCCCCGGTCGGCGGCGTCCTGGAGATGGTCCAGGTCCTCGCCGCCGGCGACGTCGGCGGCCAGCACGGCCAGCCCGGCCCGGCGCAGCGCCGTGACCGCGTCGGCGAGCGGGACGCCGGTGGTCACGGGCAGGTGGAACAGGCTCCCGGCGCTCGCCCGGACGGCCTTCGGGTTGTGCACGTCGACGCTCGCGTCGGTGACGACGACGCCGTCCGCACCGGCGGCGTCCGCGGCACGCAGCACCGTCCCCGCGTTGCCGGGGTCACGCACGTGCGCGAGGACGGCGACGAGCCGGGGCGGGCCGCCCAGCACCCGGCTCAACGGGACGTCGACGAGCCGGCACACCGCCAGCAGGCCCTGCGGGGTGACCGTGTCACCCATCGCCGCGAGCACCTCGGGCGTGGCGATGCGGGGCGGACAGCCGCCCGCCGTCGCGACCGCCAGGACGCCCGCGTGGCGCTCGGCGGCGTCCGCGGTGGCGTAGACGGCCAGGAGCAGACCCCGGCGGCCGGCGGACAGGGCATCAGCGTGCGCGACGACCGCCTCCGTCACGGCCTGCGGTCCCTCGACGACGAAGCCGCCCTCCCGCCGGCGCGCCGAACGCGCCGAACGCGCCGACAACCGTCGCACGGCCCGGACCCGGTCGGAGCGGGGATTGGACAGCACGACCGCGTCCGGGCGCTCACGGGCGGGCGGGAGGGGATCAGCCATCGATGCCGCTGTGGCGCGCGGTAGGCGCGGGCAAGGTGACGCTCGGTCAGGCCGCGGTCGTGCCCGCGCCGGTCGTACTCGCCGCGGCCGGATCGGTGCTGCCCGTCGTGGCCGGGCCACTGGCCCGGACGGCTGCCTTCGCGGTGGCGACCAAGGCCGAGAACGCCCCTGGGTCGTTGACGGCCAGATCGGCCACGATGCGGCGGTCGACCTCGACCCCGGCGAGCTTGAGCCCCTGGATGAAGCGGTTGTACGTGATGCCGTTCTCGCGGGCGGCGGCGTTGATGCGCTGGATCCACAGCCGGCGGAAGTCGCCCTTGCGGGCCCGGCGGTCGCGGTAGGCGTAGACGAGGGAGTGGGTGACCTGCTCCTTGGCCTTGCGGTACAGCCGCGAGCGCTGGCCGCGGTAGCCGCTGGCTCGCTCGAGGACCTCTCGGCGCTTCTTCTGGGCGTTGACCGCCCGCTTGACGCGTGCCACGTGGTGTCTCCTGGAGTGGTTCGTGCGGCGCTCGGCGTGGGGCGCCGCGGCGGGAAGGGCGGTCAGCTCACGTGCCGAGCAGACGCCGGACCTTCTTGACGTCGGCCGGCGAGGTCACGACGTCGTTGGACAGTCGGCGCGTCCGCCTGCTGGACTTGCTCTCCAGGCGGTGGCGCAGGCCCGTCTGCTGGCGCATGACCTTGCCCGTGCCGGTGATGCGGAAGCGCTTCTTCGCACCGCTGTGCGTCTTGTTCTTCGGCATGGCTGCCGTGCTCTCCTCGTCGCCTCCACGCCGTCACGGCGTGGTTCGCTGAGCGGCTGCCCAGGTGGGCGGCCGACGTCGTCACGCAGGCGGGCGCCTGCTCATCGGGAGTCGCGGCGCGCGCCGTCGTGGGGTTCGCACCGGTCGTCCGCTCGCCTGAGCCGGGTATCGGCCGGGCGTCTGTCCTGGCCGCGCCGGGCTTGCCGGGCCGACGCGGGTCGTGTTGCGCGCAGGCCGTCAGGCCTGCGCGATCTCCTGCGGAGCCACGGCGGCGGTCGCCGGCGCGGTCGCGTCCGCACCGTTCTCCTCCGGGCGGCGCCGGCGCTGCTCCGCTTTGGCTTCGGCCTTCTTCTTGTGAGGGCCGATCACCATGATCATGTTGCGGCCGTCCTGCTTCGGATTGCTCTCGATGTAGCCGAGGTCCGCGACGTCGGCCGCCATCCGCTGCAGCAGGCGGTAGCCCATCTCCGGGCGGGACTGCTCCCGGCCACGGAACATGATCATCACCTTGACCTTGTCGCCTTGCTTGAGGAACCGCTCGACGTGGCCCCGCTTGGTGGCGTAGTCGTGCGGGTCGATCTTCAAGCGCAGCCGGATCTCCTTCAGGACCGTGTGCGCCTGGTTGCGGCGCGCCTCACGGGCCTTCATGTCCGACTCGTACTTGAACTTGCCGAAGTCCATGAGCTTGGCGACCGGGGGCCGGGCGAGCGGGGCGACCTCGACGAGGTCGAGATCCGACTCCTGCGCCAACTGCAGCGCCTGCTCGATGCGGACGATGCCGACCTGTTCCCCGTTGGGGCCGACCAGCCGCACCTCGGGGACGCGGATGCGGTCGTTGATCCGGGGCTCGCTGATGTGGTGCTCCTTCGCGACGTCGGTGTGACCGTCGCGCACGAGAAGGGCTCCCGTGCGGAACGCCGGGAGCCTCCACCCACAGGTCGTGACCCGTCGGCGCGGAACACCGACGAGCGACCCGCCGCGGAGGGCGGGTTCTGACCGGACCTGACGACCTCGCCGCATAACCGGGGGTGACAGGTGGGAGCGACTCCACTTGGCGTACCGGACCCTCGCGGACCCGGTCGGTCGATCTGAAAGGGTACCAGTATGACCGGCCGCCCACCCAGTCCCGATGATCCGAACTGGTTGGCGCCGACACCTGCCGGTGGTGTGGCGAACCACGGGCAGGTACCCGTGCATTCCGGGCCGGAGGCCGGCGGCGCGGGTGATGGCGACGACCGGCCGGAGCGAGCGACCCGCGACCTGGCGGACGTGCCCGCCGTGGAGGTGATCACGACGACGGCGGTCCACCTCATGAGCGCCGCCGCGGTCAAGGTCGGCCTCGCGCACGGGATCGAGGCCGACCTCGACGAGGCACGAAAACTGATCACCGTACTCGCAGCACTCGTCACCGCGGCGGCACCAGAGATCGGTGGTCAGCACGCGGGCCCCCTGCGCGACGGGCTGCGCAGTCTGCAGCTGGCGTTCCGTGAGGCGTCGCCGCTGCCGGACATACCGGGACAAGGCCCGGGGGAACGCTGGACCGGTGCCGTCTCCTGACTCAGCTGCGTGGCACCACCGGCTCTCTCGAGCAGGTTCGGGCATCGCCGGCTCCTGACGCGGAGGCGGGCCCGCCGCCGGCGTCCAGCGGCCGGGCGGTCCGTCCGAGCAGCCCCCGGGCGGCCAGCCCGGTGAGCGCCAGCACGAAACCGACGGAACCGACCGTCACGAATCCGGCCCAGGGTGCGACGGCGTCGACGGCCGCACCCGCCAGCGGAGCGCCGATCGCGTTGCCCAGGGTCAGGGCCGACCCGTGCCAGCCCATCGCCTCCCCGCGCACACGCCCGGGGACACGTCGGACGACCTCGTCGGACGTCGCCGTGATCACCGGGGCGCAGAGCGCGCCCGCGGGGAGGATCAGCACGGCGAGCGCCCACGCGCTGCCGGCGAGACCGACCGGGATCGTGAGAAGGGCGAGGCCGGCGAGCAGGACCAGAGGCGAGATCGACCGGTGCATGCCGCCGTAGACCGCGGCGCCGAGCATGGAGCCGATCCCCCACAGCGCGAAGATGACGCCGGTCAGTGCGATCGCCCCGTGGGAGCGCAGGACCGCGACGATGGCGACGTCCGTCCCCGCGAGAACGATCGTCGCAGCGGCCGTGGCGCCGAGGACCGCGGCCAGGCCGGGCGAGAACCAGGGGCGCGCCCCGGTCGGCTCGAGCTCCACGGCCGACCATGAACCGGCCCGGACGTCATCGGCCTCCACCTCGCCCCGGGTGTCGGCGGAGCGGGTCGGCGGGTCGAACACCAGCAGTGCCAGGCCCGCGATGACCATGCATGCGCCGACTCCGAGCAGCGCGACCTGTGTCGACAGCTGTGTGGCGACGACCACGCCGAGGGCGGGCCCGGCCATGAACGACAGTTCGACACCCATGGAGTCCAGGGAGTACGCCGTCCGGCGCTGCTCGCCCGGGACCAGCGCGGCCAGGCTCTGCCGGGCGACCGTGAAGATCGGCAGGCCGAGGACGCCGCCCGCGAACGCCACGACGAGCAACAGGCGGTAGCCGACGAACGGCGCCGAGCCCCAGACGACCGCCTCGGCGACGATCGACGGAACCAGTGCGCGCCGCAGGCCCAGCCGGTCGACGGCACGACCCCGCCAGGGTGCACCGATGGCCATGCCCACGGTGGCCGCGGTCGCGACCAGGCCGGCGGCGGCGTAGCCGAGATGCAGCGTGGTCACGACGTGCAGTGTCAGCACGACAGCCGCGGCGGTCGCCGGGACGCGGGCGAGCGTCGCGAAGACCAGCAGCCGCAGGACGCCGGGCCGCTGGAGCACGCGGCGATAGGGCGTCAGAGACATGGTGATGAGAATCCCGGAGTCATCCTATGAATTCCCCGCGGGGGTCCGGCCTCCGCGCCTGGACGGCGATATGGGCTCAGGGCGGCACGACACGCAGCTCCAGACCCTCCACGCGTTCGGCGAGCACCGCGGAGCCCCCCAGGCGGTCGCGGACCTGCTCGAGCATGGCGGACAACCCGCCGGCGTCCAACCCGGGCTCGACGGTGAGCAGGACTTCCAGGTCCCCCCGCCGCCCCCGGGAGCACCGGACGCCGACCACGGCGGGAGCGGCCCGCGCCGCTGCCGTGACCGCGGCGACGACCTCAGGGTCCTTGTCGGGTGGTCGCCAGGCCCTCCCCTGCGCGAGCGCCCACAGCAGGGGCCGGCGCACGACGGCGGCGTGCGGGTCCGCGGGGTCGACGACGAGGGCGTCGCAGTCGCCGGACACGGCCGAGAGCGCAGCGCGAGGCCCCTCCGCCGGGACGGGGCGGGCCGTTGGGTCCCACCGGGCGAGAGCGTCGACGGAGCTGAACACCGGCAAGGCCCTGCGACCGTCCGAAGCGACGAGGGTGGCGACGGCCATGTCGGCATGGGCGTCGCCGGTCGGCCCGGTGCGGGTGGGATCGTCACCGACGACCGCCACGACCGGCACGAGCACGCGCGCCGACAGCAGCGCGTCGGCCAGCTGCTCCTCGCCGCCGGCCGCGAGCGCCGAGACCAGCCGGGGGTCGGCGCGCCCGTCGTCGCCGGCGAACGGCTGGGGCGTGAGGGTGCGGCCCGCCCAGGGGACGCCGGCGGAGTCCACCGGGGCCCGGGACGGGGGGCTGCCCGCTTCGGGCCGGGCCACGTCCCGGGGCCGGTCAGGATCTCGGCCCGCCTGCGTGGTCACGGCCTGGCTGCCGTCGCGAGCGCCTGCTCGAGGGTGAAGGAACCGGCGTAGAGGGCCTTGCCGACGATCGCCCCCTCCACCCCGGCCGGGACGAGCTCCCGCAGAGCGGCGATGTCGTCCAGGCTTGCGATGCCGCCGCTGGCGACGACTGGACGATCCGTGCGACGGCAGACCTCGCGGAGCAGGTCGAGGTTGGGGCCGCGAAGCGTGCCGTCCTTCGTGACGTCGGTGACGACGTACCGGGCGCAGCCGTCGGCGTCCAGGCGATCCAGCGTCTCCCAGAGATCCCCGCCCTCCTGTGTCCAGCCGCGCGCGGCCAGCGTGGTCCCGCGGACGTCGAGCCCGACGGCGATCCGCTCCCCGTACTCGGCGATCACCCGGCGCGTCCACCCGGGATCTTCCAGGGCCGCGGTCCCGAGATTGACCCGCGCGCAGCCCGTGGCCAGGGCGGCCGTCAGGCTCGCGTCGTCACGGATGCCGCCGCTGAGCTCGACCCGCACGCCGAGCGTGCGGACGACCTCCGCCAGCAGGTCACGGTTGGACCCGCGCCCGAACGCGGCGTCGAGATCGACCAGGTGGATCCACTCCGCACCGGCCGCCTGCCAGACCTGCGCGGCCTCGCGCGGGTCCCCATAGGAGGTCTCGCTGCCCGCCTCCCCCCGGGTGAGCCGCACTGCCCGGCCGCCGGCGACGTCGACGGCCGGCAGCAGCTCCAGGCGTGGTGCGGTCACCGGACCTCCTCGTGATCAGGCCCGTCGCCGGGCCGACACGAGCCGGCTAGCCAAGGGGTCGGACAGACCCGCTGATCGAGCGGCGGTCAGCGCGACGACGAGCAGCGGCCAGGCGACATCGGCGGCCATCAGCCCCGGAGCGCCGGGCTGCCGCTCCTTGTTCCCGCGCAGTAGTGGATCCATCACTTGATCGACACGGAGTGCATGATCAGCGGGGATTGCATGATCAGCGCAAGGGAGGGGGTTCACAGCAGGCCCTTGGTGCTCGGGACGGCGCCCCCGGCGCGGCTGTCGAGCTCCACGGCACACCGCAGCGCCCGCGCCACCGCCTTGAACTGGGCCTCGACCACGTGGTGCGGATCGCGCCCGGCAAGGACCCGAACGTGCAGGGCGATGCCCGCCGAGTGCGCCAGCGTCTCGAACACGTGCCGGGTCAGCGAGCCCGGGTACGAGCCGCCGATGATCACGTGCGCCTGCCCGGCCGGCTCGCCGGTGTGCACGCAGTACGGCCGGCCCGACACGTCCACGGCCGCCTGCACCAGGCACTCGTCGAGCGGCACGAGCGCGTCCCCGAACCGCCGGATGCCCGCCTTGTCGCCCAGCGCCTCCCGCAGCGCCTGGCCGAGGACGATGGCGACGTCCTCCACGGTGTGATGGGCGTCGACGTCGGTGTCGCCCTTGGCCTGCACGTCCAGGTCGACCAGGGCGTGCTTGGCCAGGTTCGCGAGCATGTGGTCGAAGAACCGGACGCCGGTGGCCACCGTGGAGCGGCCCGTGCCGTCGAGGTCGAGCTCCACGCTGACGTCAGACTCCCCGGTCGTCCGGGTCACCCGCGTGAACCGGCTCATCGGTCGCCCTCGGAGTCCTTGATCCCGCCCAGTTCCTTGATCACCGAGGATCGCGGCCGGTCGAGCAGCGGCGGCAGCACCTCGGCCGCGGCGGCGAGGAAGGCGCTCGTCTCCTGCGGTGTCCCGGCCGTGACGCGCAGGTGGCCGGGCAGGCCGACGTCCCGCACGAGCACGCCGCGGTCGAGCAGCGCCCGCCAGGCGGCCTTCTCGTCCCGGAGGCCCCCGAAGAGCACGAAGTTCGCGTCGCTCGGCACCGGCGCGGCCCCGAGCGCGGCCAGCGCCGTCACGAGCCGGTCCCGCTGATCCTTGATCGAGGCCACGGTGGCGAGCAGGTCGCTCGCGTGCGCGAGGGCCCCACGGGCCGCCGCCTGGGTGAGCGTGGAGAGGTGGTACGGCAGGCGGACCAGACGCAGCGCGTGACAGAACTCGGGGTCCGCGGCGAGGTATCCGAGCCGGACGCCGGCGAACGCGAAGGCCTTGCTCATCGTGCGGCTCACGGCCAGCCGCTCCCGCCCTGGCAGGAGCGTCAGCGCGCTCGGCGTCCCAGCCCTGGCGAACTCCGCGTAGGCCTCGTCGACGACCACGACCCCGTCGGTCGCCTCGTACACCGCCTCGACGATCTCCAGGCCGAGCGCGGTGCCCGTCGGGTTGTTCGGGCTGGCGAGGAACACCACGTCGGGGCGGGCCGCGCGGACCTGGGCCGCCGCCGCGGCGGGGGTCAGCGTGAAGGGGTCGCGGGCGCCGGCCGGGGCCGCCCGCAGCCCGTCCGTCCAGGCGGTCCCCGTGCCGCGGCAGTACAGCGGGTACATGGCGTACGTCGGCGCGAAGCTCATGGCCGACCGCCCGGGCCCGCCGAAGGCTTGCAGGACGTGCTGCATGACCTCGTTGCTGCCGTTGCCGGCCCAGATCTGCCCGGCGTCGAGCCCGTGCCCCAGATAGCCGGCCAGGTCGGCGCGCAGGGCGGTGAACTCCCGGTCGGGGTAGCGGTTGAGCTCGCCGGCGACGGCGGCGACGGCGTCGACGACGGCGCGGGCGACGCCAGCCGGGACCTGGTGCGTGTTCTCGTTGGTGTTCAACCGCACCGGGACGTCGAGCTGCGGTGCGCCGTACGGCACGCCACCGCGCAGTTCGGGGCGCACGGGCAGGCGCTCGCGCGGCCGGCCGTCGGTCTCAGCGGTCACCTGGGGAGTCTAGAAGAGTGGCACCGGTCGAGTGAGTGCACACACGGCCGCCGGCTCTGGCAGAGTCGGAGCCCATGGTGCAGCACGCCGATCTCCGTGCCGCACCCCGAACGCGCCGCGAGGCCCGCCTGCTGGCCTCCCCCACCCGAACGGGTGCACGGAGGACGCCCGGTGCGACTGCGCCGTCCCCGGCGGGCGGCATCCGGAACGTCGTTCCCCCGACCCGCCGAGAGGTGCGCCGCCGCGAGCGCGCGCCGCGCCCCCGCGTCGCCTTCCGTCCGGACGTCGAGGGTCTGCGCGCCGTCGCGGTGCTCCTGGTCGTCGCCTTCCACGCCGGCCTCGGTCCCTTCACCGGCGGGTACGTCGGCGTGGACGTGTTCTTCGTCATCTCCGGCTTCCTCATCACCAGCCTGCTCGTCGACGAGGTCCGGGCCACCGGGGGGATCTCGCTCGTCGACTTCTACGCCAGACGCGCCCGCCGCATCCTTCCCGCCGCGTGCCTCGTGCTCGCCGCCGTCGCCGTCGCCGGCGGGGTCGCACTGCCCGCCCTGGACCGCCCCTCCCTGGCGGACGACGTCCGCGCCGCGGCGCTCTTCGTCGCCAACTGGCACTTCGCCGGGGAATCCACCGACTACTTCGCGACCCCCGGCAACAGCCTGGTGCTGCACTACTGGTCGCTCAGTCTCGAGGAGCAGTTCTACCTGGTGTGGCCGGCGCTCGTCCTGCTGGTCGCCGGACACCGCAGCACGGCCCGACGGGTTCGGCGTCCGGCGCCCCGCGACACGGACCGGCGGCTATGGGCGACGCTCGCGGCGGTCGGGCTGGCCTCCCTCGTGCTCAGCGCGGCGACCACGGCGTCCGCCGGGCCGTGGGCCTACTTCGGCACCCAGACCCGGGCTTGGGAGCTCGCGGCCGGTGCCGCCGTCGCGCTCGCCCGGCCCCACCTCTACCGGCTGACCGACGTGCAGTCGGCGGCCGCCGGTTGGATCGGGCTCGTCGCGGTGCTCGGGTCGGCTGTCGTCTTCGACGACGGCACGATGGTGCCCGGTGTCGTGATGTTGGTGCCCGTCGCGGGGGCCGCGGCGATCGTGGCCGCCGGAGCCCGCAGCCAGCACGGGGTGGCGGCACTGCTCGGCCGTGGCCCGCTGGCGGGCCTCGGGCGGCTCTCCTTCAGCTGGTACCTGTGGCACTGGGTGTGCCTGCAGCTCGCCCGGCGGCTGTGGGGGCCGCCCGCGGTCGGCGACCTGCCGCCGGCCGACATCCCGGTCTGGGCCCGGCTCGCCGCGGTGACGCTGGCGCTCGGCCTGGCCTTCGTGACCTTCCGGTTCGTCGAGGAGCCCGCGCGCGGGGCGCGCGTCCTGCGGCCGGCGCTGCGGCGGTCGCTGCCGGCCGGCGCGCTGCTCGTCGGCGCGAGCCTGGTCGTGGCGGCGCTCGCCCTGCCGCAGCCGCGGAGTGCGGTCACGGTGGTCTTCCCGCCGGCGGCCCTTCCGGCGGCGGCCGCGAGCCGGGCGCTCCCACGCGACGCACCCGTCAACCGGTCGGCGCGTCCGACGCAGCCTTCGCCTCCTCGCCCGCCGGTCCGTCCGCTGATGACGCCGGCGCAGGCCCGGGTCGACGAGGCTGCGAGCCGGGACTGCTTCGCCGGGTTCGGCCCACGGTCGGCACCCGCCGACTGCCGCTTCGGCGATCCGAACGGGAGCCGCGTCGTCGTGCTCATCGGGGATTCGCACGCCGCGGCCTGGTTCCCCGGGTTCGACGCCGCTGCCCGGCGGTCGGGGTGGCAGCTGTGGTTCTGGGCCAAGTCGGGCTGCGGATACGCCCAGGTCCGCGAGTTCCTCGCCGCCTTCCACCGGGAGTACACCGAGTGTTCGGACTGGCGGCGCTCGGCCATGACCCGGGTGGCGGCGCTGCCGCACGTCGACCTCGTGGTGCTCGGGCGCAGCATCTCCTATCTCGGGGAGCTCCTCGACGCCCACGGCTCGGTGCTCGACCGCCAGGCCGCCGCACCGGTCTGGGCGGCAGGCGCTGATGCGGCCCTGCGCAGCTTGTCCGCCGGAGGCCGGTCCGTGGCGCTGCTGCGCGACGTGCCCCGGCCGGGCTTCGACGTGCCGGCCTGCCTCTCCGAGCACGGCACCGACCCGGCGGCGTGCTCCTTCCCGCGGGCCGGCCACGTGCTGCCGGACGCGCAGCTGTGGCGGGCCGAGACGGACGTCGTCCGCGCCCACGGGGTGACCGCCGTCGACCTCACCCCCGCGGTCTGTCCGGGCGATCCCTGCCAGGTGGTCACCCCGGGCGGGGCGATCATCTACCGGGACGACCACCACCTGACCGCGACGTTCGCGCGCGAGGCCGCGGGCGCCGTCCAGGACGCCATCTCCCCGTTGGTGGGGACGGTCAGCCGCGGTCGAGGCGGGCGGTGACGGCCTCGCCGTGCGCCGGCAGGTCCTCCGCCGTCGCCAGAGCCAGCACATGCGCCGCGACGTCGCGCAACGCGGACTCGCCGTACTCCACGACCTGCACACTGCGCAGGAACGAGTGCACGCCGAGCCCGCTGGAGAAGCACGCGCAACCGCCCGTCGGGAGCACGTGGTTGGACCCGGCGGCGTAGTCGCCCAGGCTCACCGGCGACCAGGGGCCGATGAAGACGGCTCCCGCGGTGCCGACGCGGGCGGCGACCTCGGCGGCGTGCCTGGTCTGGATCTCCAGGTGCTCGGCGCCGTAGGCGTCGACCACCTCGAGGGCGGCGTCGACGTCGTCGACGAGGACGACGGCGGACTGCGGGCCGGCCAGCGCGGTGGCGATCCTCTCGGCGTGCTTCGTCAACGGCACCCGCCGGCGCAGCTCCGCCTCGACCGCACCGGCCAGGGCCTCGCTCGGCGTGACGAGGACGGCGGCGGCCATCGGGTCGTGCTCGGCCTGGCTGATGAGGTCGACGGCGACGTGCACCGGATCCGCCGTGTCGTCGGCGAGGACTGCGATCTCCGTCGGCCCTGCCTCCGAGTCGATCCCGACGACGCCCTTGAGGAGCCGCTTCGCTGCCGCGACGTAGATGTTGCCGGGGCCGGTCACCAGGTCCACGGGCTCGCAGACCAGCTCACCGCCGGTGTCCCGGGCGCCGTACGCGAACATGGCGACGGCCTGGGCACCTCCCACGGAGTAGACCTCGCCGACGCCGAGGAGCGCGCACGCGGCGAGGATCGTGGAGTTGGGCAGTCCCTCGAGGCCCCGCGGGTTCTCCCGTTGGGCGGGGCTGGTGACGGCGATCGACGGGACGCCGGCTTCCTGCGCCGGGACCACGTTCATGACGACGCTGCTCGGGTAGACGGCCAGGCCCCCGGGCACGTACAGGCCGACCCGGCCGACCGGCACCCAGCGTTGCGTGACGGTTCCGCCCGGGGCGACCCGGGTCACGTGACCGGTCGGGACCTGCTCGCGGTGCACCAGCCGGGCCCGCCGGACCGACTCCTCCAGCCCCGCGCGAACGTCGAGGTCGAGGCCGTCGAGCGCGGCGGCGAGTGCGGCCGGGGGGACCCGGATCCCGGCCGGCCGGACCCCGTCGAACTGCTCGGTGAGGTCGAGCAGCGCGGCGACGCCCCGGTCCCGGACGTCGTCGCAGAGGGGCCTGACGCGCTCGACGGCGTGTTCGACGTCGAGGACGGCCCGGGGGACGACCCCTCGCAGAGCCCGCGCTCGCAGGGGTCGGCCACGCAGGTCGAGTCGTCGGATCACCTCGTCGAGTCTAGGCGCAGGCCGGGAGCGGACCGGCGCGCGCAGGGGGGTGAGGGCTGAATAGCCTGAGGCCCGTGGCGACGCGCCTACCCCTGTTCCCACTGAACACCGTCCTGGTGCCGGGCCTGGTGCTGCCGTTGCACGTCTTCGAGCCGCGCTACCGGGTGCTCGTCCAGGCGCTGCTGGAGTTGCCGGAGGACGCCGAGCGCCGGTTCGGCGTGATCGCCATCCGGTCCGGCCGCGAGGTCGGGGCCGACGGCGTCCGGGCCCTGTACACGGTCGGCTGCACGGCGGAGCTGCGCGAGGTCACGCCCCACCCGGACGGCCGGTTCGACCTGGTCACGGTGGGCGAGACGCGGTTCCGGCTGGTGGCGCTGGACGAGGATGCGGACACGCCGTATCACACCGGATTCGTCGACTTCCTGCCCGAGCGGGACGGCGACGGGGACGTCGGCTCGCTGGCCCGGCGGGTCGCCCACCGTTTCGCCGACTACCGCGAGAGGCTGGGCGTCGACGTGACGGACCTGCCCGAACAGCCGCAGGTGGTGTCCTATCTCGTCGCGGCCGCCGTGGTCCTCGACCTGCCGGAGCGGCAGGCGCTCCTGGAGCAGCCGACGACGGCGGACCGGCTGCGCGCGGAACTGGAGATCCTGCGCCGCGAATGCGCGCTGGTAGGTGCCTTCCACTCCCTGCCGGCGGTCGACCTGGCGCGCGAGAGCGGGAGCGCGAACTGACCGGCGGAAGGCGACGGGGCTGCCACAGGGGTCGACGCCGGCCACGCACGTGCTGGCCGCCCGGCGTGTGTGTCGGGGCGATCACGGTGGAGGTGCCCCGCTGACCCGTTCCAGCCGGTGGCGCTTCGACGGGCGGTCGTGGTCGGGAGACAGGATGAGGCCGGCGAGCGTGCGCAGGGTGCTCAGAAGGGCCGCGGCGAGCGGCCACATCAGCACGACGCCGAGAGCCGCGAGGTGCAGGCCGCGGGCCAGGCCGATCCCCGCGGCGAGCAGGTTGGCGGCGACCGCCGCGACGAGGACGACCGCGACCCGCACGGCGGGCCGGGGCCCGGGCATCAGGCCGAGGAGGACGGCGGTGACGATCCCGGCGCCGATCCCGAGCAGCGCGAGCGAGCCGTCCACGGCTACCCGCGCCTCGCCGAGGTCGGCCGAACGCGCGATCGACGGCGCCCACACCGCCCAGACGACACCGACCAGGAGGCCGCCCGCCATGACGAACGCCGCGGCGCGCACCTCCGACAGGAGGTTCGGGCTGCCATGGGACGGGAGCACGGGGGCCATGGAGAAGGACATATCAGAGGCCTGTCAGACCAGGCAGCTCGGGCCGAGCAGGGCCTTCAGATCCCCGAACAGCGCCGGCGAGGGCGCGACCCGCAGGCCGTCGTCGAGCCGCATCACGGTCGTCCGGCCGGTCTGGACCAGACGGAGGTGCACTTCCGTCGGGCCCGGGTGGGTGGCCAGCACGTCCTTGAGCTTCTCGACGACCGGCGGCGTGCACCGGGTGACCGGCAACGAGACGACGACGGGCCCGCGCCCGGGCTCGTCGAGGTCGGGCAGGGTCAGCTCGGCGGCATAGATCGTCGGGACCTCGTCACGGCGGTTCACCCGCCCTCTGACGATCACGACGAGGTCCTCGGCGAGCACGTGCGAGACCGTCTGGTAGGTCTGCGGGAAGAAGAGCACCTCGATCGCGCCGTCGAGATCCTCGACGGTCGCGACCGCCCACGGGTTGCCGTTCTTGGTCATCTTGCGCTGCAGCGAACTGATCATTCCCGCGATGGTGACCGTGGCACCGTCGGGCCTCCCGTCGTCCGCGGTGAGCGCGGCGATCGAGGTGTCGGCGGCCCTGGCGAGGATGTGCTCGACTCCGAACAGCGGGTGGTCGGACACGTAGAGGCCCAGCATCTCCCGCTCCGAGGAGAGCAGTGTCTGCTTGTCCCACTCGCCCTCGGGCACCGGGGGGACGACGGACAGCCTCGGGCCCGCGCCGTCGAGCCCGCCGAAGAGCGAATCCTGCCCGATGGCCTCCTGGCGCTTGTCGGCCACGACGGCGTCGACGGCGACCTCGTGCACGGCCACCAGCCCGCGCCGGGTGTGGCCGAGGGAGTCGAACGCGCCGGCCTTGATCAGCGACTCGATGGTCCGCTTGTTGCACACGACGGCCGGCACCTTGCGCAAGAAGTCCTCGAACGAGGTGTAGAGGCCCTTGGTCTGCCGGGCCGCGACGATCGCGTCGACGACGTTGGCCCCGACGTTCCGGACGGCGGTGAGCCCGAACCTGATGTCGTCGCCGACGGCGCGGAAGTCCGCGGCGGAGGAGTTGACGTCCGGTGGGAGGACCTTGATGCCCATCCTGCGGCACTCGTTGAGGTAGAGCGCCGATTTGTCCTTGTCGTCGCGGACGCTGGTCAGCAGGGCCGCCATGTACTCGCACTTGTGGTTCGCCTTGAGGTAGGCGGTCCAGTACGAGACGAGGCCGTACCCAGCGGTGTGCGCCTTGTTGAACGCGTAGTCGGAGAAGGGGACCAGGATGTCCCACAGGGTGCGGATGGCGCCCACGGAGTAGCCGTTCGCCGTCATGCCCTCGCTGAAGCCCTCGAACTCCTTGTCGAGGATCTCGCGCTTCTTCTTCCCCATCGCCCGCCGCAACAGGTCGGCCTTGCCGAGGCTGTACCCGGCGACCTTCTGCGCGATGGCTATGACCTGTTCCTGGTAGACGATCAGGCCGTACGTGGAGTCGAGGATCTCGGCGAGCGGCTCGGCGAGCTCGGCGTGGATCGGGGTGATCGGCTGCTGTCCGTTCTTGCGCAGCGCGTAGTTCGTGTGGGAGTTCGCCCCCATCGGGCCCGGGCGGTAGAGCGCGAGGACGGCGGAGATGTCCTCGAAGCTGTCCGGGCGCATGAGCCGCAGCAGGGAGCGCATGGGCCCGCCGTCGAGCTGGAAGACGCCGAGCGTGTCACCCCGCGCGAGCAGCTCGTAGGTGAGCTTGTCGTCGAGGCCGACCGAGATCTCCGCGAGGTTCAGCGGCTCCTTGCCGTTGGCGACGATGTTCTTCAGGGCGTCGTCGATGACGGTGAGGTTGCGCAGCCCGAGGAAGTCCATCTTCAGCAGCCCGAGCGTCTCGCAGGTCGGGTAGTCGAACTGCGTGATGATCGCGCCGTCCTGCTCCCGACGCATGATCGGGATGTGGTCGATCAACGGCTCGCTCGACATGATGACGCCGGCCGCGTGCACTCCCCACTGGCGCTTGAGGTTCTCCAGCCCGAGCGCCGTCTCCACGACCTTCTGGATCTCCGGGTCGGCGGCGTGGAGCTGGCGGAACTCCTCCGCCTCGGAGTGACGCGGGTGTTCGGAGTCGAAGATGCCGGTGAGCGGGATGTCCTTCCCCATCACCGCGGGCGGCATCGCCTTGGTCAGCCGCTCACCCATCGAGAAGGGATAGCCGAGGACTCGCGAGGCGTCCTTGAGGGCCTGCTTGGCCTTGATCGTCCCGTAGGTGACGATCTGGGCCACCCGCTCCTCGCCGTACTTGTCCGTCACGTACTTGATGACCTCGCCCCGGCGACGCTCGTCGAAGTCGACGTCGACGTCGGGCATCGAGACGCGCTCGGGATTCAGGAACCGCTCGAAGATCAGACCGTGCGGGAGCGGATCGAGATCGGTGATGCCGGTCGCGTAGGCCGCGAGGGAGCCGGCTGCGGAACCCCGCCCGGGCCCGACCCGGATGCCCTGGCCCTTCGCCCAGTTGATGAAGTCGGCGACGACCAGGAAGTAGCCGGGGAAGCCCATCTGGCAGATGACGTCGACCTCGTAGTCGGCCTGCTTGCGGGCCTCCTCGGGGATCCCGTCGGGATACCTGCGGTGCAGCCCCTGCTCGACCTCCTTGACGAACCAGGACTGCTCCGACTCCCCGGCCGGGACCGGGAACCTCGGCATGAGGTTGGCGCCCTCGGTGAACGTCACCTCGCAGCGCTCGGCGATCGCCAGGGTGTTGTCGCACGCCTCGGGCAGGTCCCGCCATTGGTGGCGCATCTGTTCCGGGCTCTTGAGGTAGAAGTCGTCGGCGTCGAACTTGAACCGCTTCGGGTCGGCGAGGGTCGATCCGGACTGGACGCAGAGCAGGACGGCGTGGGCCTGGGCGTCCTCGGCGCGGGTGTAGTGCAGGTCGTTGGTGGCGAGCAGGGGAAGCCCGAGGTCGCGGGCGAGCCGCAGCAGCTCCTGCTGGACCCGTCGCTCGATCCCGAGGCCGTGGTCCATGAGCTCGCAGTAGAAGTTCTCCGTGCCGAAGATGTCACGGAACTCCGCGGCGGCCTCCCGGGCGGCGGCGTACTGGCCGAGCCGCAGCTTCGTCTGGACCTCGCCGCTGGGGCAGCCCGTGGTGGCGATGAGCCCCCCGCCGTGGGTGGCGAGCAGCTCGCGGTCCATCCGAGGCTTGTAGAACTGGCCCTCCAGACTGGCCAGCGAGGCAAGCCGGAAGAGGTTGTGCATCCCCTCGGTGGTCTGCGCCAGCATGGTCATGTGCGTGTAGGCGCCGGCGCCGGAGACGTCGTCCTCGCCGCCGTCGCCCCAGCGCACCCGCGTGCGGTCGAAGCGGCTCGTCCCGGGCGTGAGGTAGCCCTCGAGGCCGACGATGGGCTTGACGCCGTACTTCTGCGCCTTCTTCCAGAACTCGTAGGCGCCGAAGACGTACCCGTGGTCGGTCATGGCGACCGCGGGCATGCCCATGCGTGCCGCCGCGGCGAAGAGATCGTCGATCTTCGCCGCGCCGTCGAGCATCGAGTACTCGGTGTGCACGTGCAGGTGCACGAACGAGTCGGTGCTCGCGGACGGGCCGGTCGGCACGGGAGCCCTCCTGGGCATGGGCGCCCGAGCACACGCGGGGACGGCCAACAGGCCGTGTCGCCCACGGGCGCAGGGCGGTACGGATCGACCGCGCGCGACCGAGGGAAGCCCTGCAGAGCGGACCCGGGGTGCACGGCCCTCCGCCGGGCGGCTGCGCGCAGCGCCAGTCTAGGCAGGGGCGCCGACAGACCCGGGCCTGGCGGGAGGAGTCCTGGACCGGCGGCGTGTCGCCGACGCCCGTCCAGAACGTCGCGCAGCGCGTACGGCGAGATCACCGGCGTCTTGAATTGATCACCGCCGGTGGCGGGCCGCCCGTCGGCCTCCGGCCCGTCTCGCGGCATACCTGACGACGGTGACGGTCCGTCACAGCGCGGTACGCGCCGCGAGGGCGACACCTGGACGCACCCGCGTCGCGTTCTCCACACGCGACCGACGGCGGCGCCGTGGGCCGGGCCGGATCATCGGTACCCCTCGCTAGCATCGCGGTGACGGCGGACGCACGGCGCGGCCGAGCCGCACCGACCGGGAGGCAGCCATGGGACTGATGGACAAGCTGCGCGGTGAGTTCATCGACATCATCGAGTGGCTCGACGACAGCCGCGACACCATCGTCTGGCGCTTCCCGCGCTACGACAACGAGATCAAGATGGGCGCCAAGCTCGTCGTCCGCGAGTCCCAGACCGCCGTGTTCGTCAACGAAGGGCAGGTCGCCGACGCCTTCACCCCGGGCACGTACACGCTGGAGACGCAGAACCTGCCCATCCTCTCGACCCTCAAGGGCTGGAAGTACGGCTTCAACTCCCCCTGGAAGGCCGAGGTGTACTTCGTCAACACCCGGCTCTTCACCGACATGAAGTGGGGGACCCAGAATCCTGTGATCGTCCGGGACCCCGAGTTCGGCATGGTCCGGCTGCGGGCCTTCGGCGCGTACGCGGCCCGGGTCGTGGATGCCACGAAGCTGCTGCGCGAGCTCGTCGGGACCGATCCGCAGTTCCGCACCGAGGAGGTACAGGAGTACCTCCGGCAGATGATCGTGAGCCGCCTCGGCAGCTCCCTGGCGTCCGCGGGCATCCCGCTGCTCGACCTCGCCGCCCAGCAGCAGACCATCGGCAGCAAGATCGGCGCGATCCTCAGCGAGGACCTGGCGAGCGTCGGCCTCACCATCCCCACCTTCATCATCGAGAACATCTCCGTGCCCCCGGAGGTGGAGGCCGCCCTGGACAAACGCACCCAGATGGGCATCCTCGGGGACCTCGGGCGGTACACCCAGCTCCAGGCGGCCAACGCGATGGAGGCCGCCGCGAGCAATCCCGGCGGCGCGGGCGAGGGCGTGGGCCTGGGTGTGGGCATGGCCATCGGCCAGCAGATGGCGCGCTCCCTCGGGCCGCCGGACGCGGCCGGTCAGGGCCAACCCGCCGGTCAGGGCCAACCCGCCGGTCAGGGCCAGGCGGCGCAGGGCGCCCCGGCCGGTCCGCCGCCCCTGGAGCCCCAGGTGCAGTGGTTCCTCGGGGTGGGCGGTCAGCAGCAGGGCCCCTTCGACGCGGACGCCATGAAGACCCAGGCGCGCAGCGGCAGGCTGACGCCGGAGACGCTGGTCTGGAAGAGCGGGATGCCGGCATGGACACCCGCCAAGGACGTGCCCGAGCTGGCCCCGGTGCTGGCCGCCATGCCGCCCCCGCTGCCGCCGTCCTGATCCGGCAGCCCCCGGCCCACCACGACGCCACCCCGCCCTCCGCCCCACCCGCGACCGATCGGCCGGCAGGAGAACGACCATGTCCGACCCGCCCCACAGTCCCGACGACGCCGCCACCGACGCCGCCACGGCCAGCCCGGCGACCCCGGTCGGCCGGCCCGGCACCACGACGTTCCACTGCTCGTCGTGCGGCGCCCGGCTCGAATACGCGCCGGGAACGACCTCACTGCAGTGCCCGTACTGCGGTGCGGTACAGGAGGTGGCCGACGTCCCGGCGGTCATCGAGGAGCACTCCTACGACGCCTGGGCCGCGCTGCCACCCAAACCACGGGCGGCCGCAGGCAGTTACCTGCTGACCTGTCATCGATGTGGCGCGCAGACGGAGAGCGACAACCTGTCCGACGTCTGTCCGTTCTGCACCGCTCCGATCGTGGCCGAGACG
>DATKNA010000139.1:0-7216 GCA_035541595.1 Kineosporiaceae bacterium
AGGAACAGGTCCCGCTCGTCGCCAGCGAGGTCAGCGGGGGCAGGCGGCCACCACTGGCCGGCCAGCGCGGGACGTGGCGGATCCAGGGCTGGGACGTCAGCCGGCCGGGGCGGTACGAGCTGGTCGTGTACGCCCCGGCAGCGGACGCGCCGCCGGCCGAACCGGCCACCGCGGCCCTCGGACCGTCGACGGTATCCGGGCCGGGGCCGGGGCCGGCACCCTACGCGGCGGGCGCGGACCCGGCGGACGCCCTCTGGTGGGACGCCCACAGCTTCACCGTCGGCTGACCCGGCCGATCACCGGGGCCCGCCCCATCGGCCGAGCCGGAGCGACAGGACGGCGAGCGCGGCGGGACCGGCCGACGAGGAGCGCAGCACGAACGGGCCCAGCCGGACGGGCACGGCGCCGGCGTCCCTGAGCACGGCCAGCTCGTCACCGGCGATCCCGCCCTCGGGACCGACGATCACCCAGATCTCCCCGCCCGTTCCCGCCGGAGGCAAGGTCAGGGATGCGAGCGGCTGCGCGGCGCCCCCGTGGAGCACGAGCACGAGCACGGCATCGGCGCCGGCCACCTGCTCGGCGAGGCGCCGGGTGTCCACGCTCGCCCTGACGGCCGGCAGGAACGCGCGGCGCGACTGCTTCGCCGCGGCCCGGACGGTCGACCGCCACCGGCGCCGGGCCCGCTCACCCCGCTCGCCGGACCAGACGACGACGCTGCGGCCGGCCTGCCACGGCACGACCGCGTCGGCGCCGAGCTCGGTGGCGGTCTCGACCGCCAGCTCGTCGCGGCCTCCCTTGGCGAGGGCCTGGACGAGCACCAGCGCCGGCCGGGGGGCCGACAGGCTCTCGACGTCCGTGACGCGCAACGCCAGGGCCGGGCCGGGAACGCCCTCCACCACGCAGCGTGCCAGCCGCCCGGCCCCGTCGGCGACGAGCACCCCCTCCCCCACCTGCGTGCGCCGGACCGTCGCCGCGTGGTGCCCCTCCTCGCCGTCCAGCAGGAGGGTTCCGCCGGCGTCGACGCCGGCGAGCCGCTCGGGCTCGACGAGGTAGAGCGGGGCGGTCACGGCGCCGCCGTCACCGAACGATCACCGGCCGGCGATCCGGTCGCGCAGCTTGGAGAAGACGCCGTGGTGGGCGGGGGCCATCCGGCCGGCGGGACGCTCCTCGCCGCGGAGGTGGGCCAGGTCGCGCAACAGCTGTTCCTGCTGCTCGTCCAGCCGGGTGGGGGTGAGCACGGACATGTGCACGACGAGGTCCCCGCGGCCGCTGCCGCGCAGGTGGGCGATGCCCAGCCCGCGCAGGGTCTGCACCTCACCGGACTGGGTACCGGGCCGGACGTCGACCTGCTCCACGCCGTCCAGCGTGGCCAGCTCGAGCGTCGTGCCGAGGGCCGCGGCCGTCATCGGCACCTCGAGGGTGCAGTGGATGTCGTCTCCGCGCCGGGAGAAGGTCGGGTGAGGTCGCTCCACGATCTCGACGTAGAGGTCGCCCGGCGGCCCTCCGGCGGGGCCCACCTCGCCCTTGCCGGCGAGCTGGATCCGGGTGCCGGTGTCGACCCCGGCCGGGATCTTCATGGTGATGGTCCGGCGGGTGCGGACCCGGCCCTCGCCCGAGCACTCCAGGCAGGGGTCGGGGATCACGGTGCCGTACCCGTGACAGGCCGCACACGGCTGGGTGGTCATCACCTGGCCCAGGAACGAGCGGGCCACGCGCTGGATCTGCCCCCGGCCCTTGCAGACGTCGCAGATCCGGGGCGAGGTGCCCGGCTGACAGCAGGTGCCGTTGCAGGTGGGGCAGACGACCGCGGTGTCGAGGGTGAGGTCCCGCTGGCCGCCGAACGCCGCCTCGGCGAGCTCCACGTCGATCCGGATGAGTGCGTCCTGGCCGCGCCGCTGCCGGGGGACGGGCCCACGCGCCCCCGCGGCGCCGCCGCCGAAGAACGTGTCGAAGATGTCGCTGAACCCGAAGCCCGCACCGAAGCCCCCGCCGGCGCCGTTGACGTCGACGCCGAGGTCGTAGGCCTGCCGCTTCTCCGGGTTGCTCAGCACCTCGTAGGCGCGGCCGACCTCCTTGAACCGCTCCTCGGCCTGAGAGCCGGGATTGACGTCCGGGTGGAGCTGGCGGGCCAGCTTCCGGTACGCCCTCTTGATCTCCTCCGCCGACGCGTCACGGGACACGCCGAGGGTCTCGTAGTGGTCGCTCACCGGGCTCCGTAGGTGGGGTGGTAGTCGCTCATGACGCTCGTCAGGAAGCCAAGATCCGGGACACGTAGCGGGCGACGGCGCGCACGGCCGCGATCGTCGTCGGGTAGTCCATGCGGGTGGGGCCCAGTACGCCGAGCCGCGCGACGACCTCGCCCTCGCCACCGTAGCCGCTGGCGACGACCGCGGTCTCGGTCAGGCCGGCATGCTGGTGCTCCCGGCCGATCCGGACGCCGATCACCCCGGTGTCCGCCGCCATCTCGGTGAGCAGCTTCAGCAGCACGACCTGCTCCTCCAGCGCCTCGAGCACTGGGCCGATGGACCCGGCGAAGTCTGTGCCCGACCGAGCCAGGTTGGCCGTCCCGGCGAGGACGAGGCGCTCCTCGCGGTCCAGGGCCAGGGTCTCCAACAGCGCGTCGAGCACCACCGCGACGAACAGCCGCTCCTCGGGCGCGAACGCCGTGGGCAGCGACTGCACGAGATCGCTCACCTCGGTGAGCCGGCGCCCGGACAGCACGGCGTTGAGCCGCGCCCGCAGGTCGCCGAGCGTGGCGTCGGCCGGATCCCGGCCGACATCGGCGAACCGCTGCTCAACCCGGCCGGTGTTCGTGATCATCACGACGAGCAGCCGGCCCTTCCCGAGCGGGACCAGCTCGACGTGCCGGACCGTGGAGCGCGTCAGCGACGGGTACTGGACGACGGCCACCTGGTGGGTCAGTTGCGCGAGCAGCCGGACAGTGCGGTCGACGACGTCGTCGAGGTCGACGGCGCCGTCGAGGAGGGTGGCGATGGCCTTCTTCTCCGGCGCCGACAACGGCTTGACCGTGCTCAACCGGTCGACGAAGAGCCGGTAGCCCTTGTCGGTGGGGATCCGGCCCGCGCTGGTGTGCGGCTGGGCGATCAACCCCTCCTCCTCCAAGGCCGCCATGTCGTTGCGGATCGTCGCCGGGGACACGCCGAGCGCGTGCCGCTCGACCAGCGCCTTCGACCCGACGGGCTCCCGCGTCTGCACGTAGTCCTCGACGATCGCGCGCAGGACGGCGAGCCTGCGGTCCTCGCTCACGGCTCACCTCCTCCCGGCAACTCGTCGCTGGCACTCTGCAGAGACGAGTGCCAGCTTACGTCCTCGGCGGGCGATCGTCCCGGGAGGACCGTCGCGGGGGATCGCGCCGGTCGCGGACGGCACCGACGATCAGCCGCACCGCGAGCAGCGCGAGCACCAGCAGGAGGATGACCTTGATCACCCTTCCGATCCCGTCAACCCGGCGGAACCGACGAGCCGCCCGGCCGCACCGAACCCGGTCATGCCGCCGAGCGTACGTGGGGTCCTTCGGTCGGCCGGTGGTGACCTGTACGGTCCTGCGGGTGGTGACGCGCGTTCCCCCGCCCGGATCCCCGGCGGCCGCCCGCACGCAGCTGCCCGAGCTCGCCGCCGATCCCGGCCTCGTCGTCGAGGACGTGGAGACCGGCTGGGTCGGTGCCGTGCTGCGGACCGAGAAGAGCGGCGGCGTCCATCTCGTCGTCCTGGAGGACCGGCGCGGGAAGGTCCGCTCGTTCCCGCTGGGCCCCGGGTTCTGGGTGGACGGCGCGCCGGTCCGGCTGGTCCCACCCCCTGTTTCCGGGCCGGCCCGGCCCACCCGGCCCACCCGGACCGCCAGCGGCTCGGTCGCGGTGCACGGGGCCCGGGCCCGCACCGCCCGGGCGTCGAGGATCCTGGTGGAGGGGCGGCACGACGCCGAGCTCGTGGAGAAGGTGTGGGGCGACGACCTACGCCTCGAAGGCGTCGTGGTGGAGATGCTCGACGGGGTCGACGACCTCGCGGCCGCCGTCCGCGCCATGGCACCGGGGCCAGGACGCCGCCTCGGCGTCCTCGTCGACCACCTCGTCGCAGGGAGCAAGGAGTGGCACGAGGCGGCGGCCGTGGCCCGGCTCGGCCCGCTGCGCGAGCACGTCCTGGTCGTCGGGCACCCCTACGTGGACATCTGGCAGGCGGTCCGGCCGCGGCGGCTGGGGCTCGACCGCTGGCCGGACGTCCCCCGGGGTCGCCCGTGGAAGGAGGGCGTGCTGGCCGCCCTCGGCCGGCCGCACGCGACGCAGGCGGACGTCGCGGCCGGCTGGCGACGGATCCTCGCCGCGGTGGACGGCTACGCCGACCTCGAACCCGCGCTGCTCGGACGGGTGGAGGAGCTCATCGACTTCGTGACCGGCGACGGCGACGACCTCTGACGGCCGCCGACCCGACGGCCAGCCGGGCGGCCCGGCGGACGGCTGCGGACGGCTGCGGCCGGCACGGCCCCCCGAGGCCTCAGCTCCACGGTGGTCCCGAGGGGTCGCCCGAGGTGCCGCCGGGCGACGAGGGCGGCTGCGACCCGGGCGGCGTGGTCCCGTAGGGCTGGGTCCCGTACGGCTGCTGGCCGCCGGAGGACTGGCCCGGGTAGGGCTGGCCCGCGGAGCCGCCCGCGGCATACCCGACCGCGGCACCGCGGCCGCCCGCGAGCGCGTCCGCGGTGCGGCTGGTGTCGTCGTGGATCCGGAACAGCACGGCCAGCGCCTCCAGGGCCACCCGGGACAGGACCACGTAGATCAGCCATCCCAGCACGGCCAAGATCAACGTGAAGACGCCGTATCCAGCACCCTGGGTGAAGCCGCTGAAGATGATGGCCAACGCGGTGATGGACACCAGCACGAGGATGAGGACGTAGACGACGCTGATCAGCCGCAACGCGACGAACCGGGTGAAGCGGATGTCGAAGAGGTCGTTGAAGAAGCTCGAGGGCGTTTCGCCGGGGTCCGCCGGCGACTGCGGCGCGGGCGGCGGGGCGGGGTAGGACATCGTGCTCTTCCCTTCGGTCGGCGGCTGTCGCCCGTTGCGCGGAGCCGTCCGCGAGCCGGCTCCGGCCGCGGCATCGGCCCGCCAGGGGCGGGACACGCCCGAGACGGCGGCGTGCAGGGCTCATCGTCGTGACTACGCGGCCCGGAGGCGAATTCCCCGAGGGCTCCTCGGCGTGTCGTGACGCGACGGGTCGATCGTGGCAGGCCTCAGGGCAGCAGCGAGCGCACCACGTGGTCGGCGAGCAGGCGGCCGCGGCGGGTCAGGACGATCCGTCGCGGCGGCCCGCCGGCACCGAGCGCCGCGGCCGGCTCAGCCAGACCGCCGGCCACGAGGGCGGCGACCCGGCGCCGGGCGGCGGGGTCGAGGGCGGCCACGGGCAGGCCCTCGGCGAGGCGGACGTTGAGCAGGACGCGCTCCGCGTACCGCTCGGCGGGCGCCAGGACCTCGCGGGCCTGCGCCGGGCTGTCGCCGTCCGCGAGCCGGCCGGCGTAGGCGCGGGGATGACGCACGTTCCACCACCGCACGCCGCCCACGTGCGAATGCGCGCCGGGGCCGATCCCCCACCAGTCGTCCCCGCGCCAGTAGCCCAGATTGTGCCGGCAGGCGTCCGCCGGCGTCCGGGCCCAGTTGCTGACCTCGTACCAGCTGTAGCCGGCGGCGCCGAGGACCTCGTCCGCCAGCTCGTAGGCGTCGGCGAGGGCGTCGTCGTCCGGCGGCGGCAACTCTCGGCGGCGCACCTTCGCCGCCATCCGGGTGCCGTCCTCGACGACCAGGGCGTACGCGGAGATGTGGTCCGGCTCGCAGGCGAGGGCGGCGTCCAGGCTCGACCGCCAGTCCGGCAGGGTCTCGCCGGGCGTGCCGTAGATGAGGTCGAGGCTCACGGCGAGGCCGGCCGCCCGTGCCCAGGCGACGGCCTGCGGCACTCGGGTGGGGTCGTGGGTGCGGTCCAGGGTCGCCAGCACGTGCGGAACGGCGGACTGCATGCCGAACGAGACCCGGGTGAATCCCGCGGCGGCCAGGGCCCGCAGCGACTCCGGCGTGACGGAGTCGGGATTGGCCTCGGTCGTCACCTCGACGTCCGGCGCCAGGCCGAACCTGTCCCGGACGGCGCCCAGCACCCGGGAGAGGTCGGCCGCCGGCAGCAGCGTGGGCGTCCCCCCGCCGAAGAAGACCGTCGCCGCCGGGCGGAGCGGCCGGCCGGCCCGGCCCAGGACGCCGGCGGCCAGGTCGAGCTCGCGGACCGCCGTGGCCGCGTAGGCGGCCTGGTCCGCGCCACCGCCGAGCTCGGCCGCGGTGTACGTGGTGAAGTCGCAGTACCCGCAGCGCACCGTGCAGAACGGAACGTGCACGTAGACGCCGAAGGCCCGAGCCGGCGCGCCCTCCAACGCGGCAGGCGGCAGGCCTCCGTCGCGCGGTGCGGGTCCGCCGTCGGGCGGTGTGCCGGCCATCGGCGTCGGGCGATCAGGCCGAGCTCGGGTGGGCGCGGGAGGTGCGCCGGCGCACCTGCCCGGCGACCTTCGGGCCCAGGGTGACCACGCCCGTGTCATGGGCCTCGAGCAGCGCCAGGTACGCCTCGATCCGCCCGGTGAGCATGTCCGCCACCGTGACGCCGTGTCCGGGCCGCTCGACGACCTCGACGACGTCGCCGGCGCCGAGCGTCCCCGGGGTGAGCACCCTCAGGTAGGCCCCGGGCAGCCCCGCGAGGGTGAACCGCTTGATCCAGTGCGGCTGGTCCATCCGCTTCTGGAAGGTCATGCACGGCGTCCGCGGTGACGTGACCTCGACGAGCACGGGCCCTGCGCCGTCGGCGTCCGGCGGCTGGATGCGCCATCGCTCGCCGATCTCGGCGCGCGAGACGTCGACGCCGCTGGTCCGCAGGTTTTCCCCGAACAAGCCGGCCGGGACCTGGCGGCCGAGCTGGCCGGCCCACCACGCGGCGTCCTCGTCGGCGTAGACGTACAGCGCCTGCTCATGGCCGCCGTGGTGCCTCCGGTCGACCTGGGTGTCCAGGGCGAACCCCCCCGACCCGACGGCCAGCCGACCCGGGCGCGGGCGCTTGTCGATGGCGGTGACGTCGGGCGTCTCGCCAGGGTTCTCGATGATCGCGTGGACGACGCACACGGCGGTCAGCCGGCCCGGCCGCTGCGCGAGAGACGGGCGCCGCGCCTCCCGGGCCTCC
>DATKNA010000140.1:0-2126 GCA_035541595.1 Kineosporiaceae bacterium
TGTTCGACCGGGTGCTGGCGGTGGCGATCCTGCTCGCGCTGAGCCCGGCGCTCGTCGCGATCGCGCTGGCCGTGAGGCTCACGAGCCCGGGATCGGTGCTGTTCCGGCAGACCCGGGTGGGCGTCGACGGGCGCGAGTTCACGATGCTCAAGTTCCGATCGATGGTCGTGGACGCCGACCGCCTGCTCGACCAGCTCCGCGAGCAGAGCGATGGCAACGGCGTGCTCTTCAAGATGAAGGACGACCCCCGGGTGACGCCGGTCGGCCGCTTCTTGCGGAAGTACTCCCTCGACGAGCTGCCGCAGCTGGTCAACGTCGTCCGCGGTGAGATGTCCCTCGTCGGCCCACGGCCACCGCTGCCGTCGGAGGTCGCCGGCTACGACGGCATCGCCTACCGGCGACTCAGGCTTCGGCCCGGCCTGACCGGCCTGTGGCAGGTCAGCGGCCGGAGCGACCTGTCCTGGGAGGACTCGCTGCGACTCGACCTGCGCTACGTCGACAACTGGTCGATGGCGCTGGACCTGCAGATCCTCGTCCGCACCTTCCGGGCCGTCGTGCACGGCGCCGGGGCGTACTGACGGCGGCGGCTCGGATGACCCTCGAACCGACCCTCGAACCGACCCTGGAGTCGACGCTGCCCGTCGTGCAGGCGGGCCCGCCCGACCTCGAGCTCGTCTCCTCTCCCGTCGCCGGCAAGCACGTGCTCGTCGTCGGCATCAACTACGCGCCCGAGCCCACCGGCATCGCCCCCTACACGACCGGGATCGCCGAGCACCTCGCGCGGTCCGCGGCCTCGGTGGAGGTCTTCACCGGGCTGCCGCACTACCCCTCGTGGGACGTGCCGGCCGGGTACCGGCGGCGGTTGCGGACGAACGAGCTCGTCAGCGGCGTCCACGTGCGGCGGCTCAAGCACTACGTGCCGCGGACGCAGTCGGCGCTCAAGCGTGCGATGTACGAAGGGACGTTCCTCGCACACACGACGAGTCTGCGGCCCCGGTACACCCCGGACGTCGTCCTCGCGGTGACGCCGTCCCTCGGCGGACCGCGGGCCGGGGCGGTGATCGCTCGCCGGTACGGCGCGCCGCTGGTGACGATCGTCCAGGACCTCATGGCCAAGGCCGCGTCGCAGAGCGGCATCAGCGGCGGCTGGGCCATGGCCGGCACGACCGGCCGGCTGGAGCGCGCGGCGCTTCTGGGGTCGGACCGCGTGCTCATCGTCAGCGAGAGCTTCCGCGAGACGCTGCACGCGTACGGACTGCCGGACGAGCGCATCGGTGTCCTGCCGAACTGGACGCACATCACCCGCGTGCCCGTGCCGCAGGACGACGCCCGGAGGCGCCTCGGGTGGGACGTCGACCCCTTCACGGTGGTGCACACCGGGAACATGGGCCTCAAGCAGGACCTCGGCAACGTCGTCGACGCCGCGCGGCAGCTGGCCGACCGCCGCGACATCGCCTTCGTGATCGTCGGCGACGGCAGCCAGCGGAGAACTCTGGAGGCGCAGGCCGGGGGGCTGGAGAACGTGCGGTTCGTCGAGCCGCTGAGCGCGAGCGACTACCCGCTCGCGCTGGCTGCCGCCGACGTCCTGCTCGTCAACGAGCGCGCCACGGTCGGCGACATGTCTCTGCCGAGCAAGCTCACGTCGTACCTCACCGCCGGCAAGCCGGTGCTCGCCGCCACCTGGCCCGGTGGCGCCACCGGTCAGGAGCTGGCGCGGACGTCGGGCGCCGCGCTGCGCGTGGATCCCGGGTACCCGACGGTGCTCGCCGGCGCCGTCCTCGACCTGCAGGCCGATCCGGCCGTGCGCATGGCCATGGGTGACGCCGCCCGCGCCTACGCCGCCACGCGGCTCGGCCGGGACCGGTCCATGGCCGCCCTGGACCAGACGCTCGCCGAGCTGTTCGACGCGGCCGGCACCTTCCCCCTCCCGACCCCCCTCCCGATCGGAACGGAGCTCGCGTGAAGCGTGCACTCATCACCGGGATCACCGGACAGGACGGCTCGTACCTCGCCGAGCTGCTGCTCGAGAAGGGCTACGAGGTGCACGGCCTGATCCGCCGCGCCTCCACCTTCAACACCGCCCGCATCGACCACCTGTACCAGGACCCGCACGACCCGACGACCAA
>DATKNA010000141.1:0-5988 GCA_035541595.1 Kineosporiaceae bacterium
CCCGCCTCTCGTGATCATGCAGACCGTGTCGATCAAGTAACCCCCCGATCACAGGCTCGACACGGAGTGCATGATCAGCGGGGATTGCATGATCACCGTGGGGGGGTGGCGGCGGACGGCCGATCGACCGTCATCGCATGATCGGGTGGGGATGGTCGAGGGTCCTGGTCGGCCGGGGTCGGTGTCAGGCAGAATCGGCCCCGTGAGCGACACGTTCCCGCGCGCCAGCCGTCTCGTGAAGGGCTACGACGTCGAGCAGGTCGAGGCCTTCCTCAGCCGTGCCCGCGCCGCGTACGAGGACACCGGCCGGGGGCCCGCCATGACGTCCTGGCACGTCAGAACGGTCGGGTTCGACCTCGTCCGCGGCGGGTACGACGTCGAGGCCGTGGACGCCGCGCTGGACCGGATCGAGGACGCCTTCGCCCGGCGGGAGAAGCAGCGCGGCGAGGAACGTGCGGGGGCCGGCGGCTGGCAGACCCAGCTGCGAACGCAGGAGCAGTCGCTGCGGGCCCAGCTCGCCCGCCCGGACGGCGAGCGGTTCCCGCGGGGCAGCGGCATGGAGCTGACCTACGACGTCAAGCAGGTCGACGACCTGTGCCGACGGATCGAGGAGGCGTTCGTCAGCGGTCGCGCCCTGACACCGGACACCGTGCGCCTGGCCGTGTTCAAGAGCCGCAGGGGCGGCCGCGGCTACCGGGAGGCCTCTGTCGACGCCTTCCTCGACCGGGTCGTCGAGCTGCTCGTCGTCGCCGCCGTCTGAAGGTCACCGTCCGGTCCGTCGGGCGAACGCTCGCCCTGTGATGCCGGTCACATCCCCCCTCCCTGGACGTCCACGTCGGGACCGACGGCCCTTCCGCGGGCGCCGTGGCCCGACAAGGATGCCCGCCATGACCACGTACGAGCCGGGGCCGTCGACACGCACGGCGGGCACGGGCGCCTACGTCAGGGCCTACCGCCGAAGCCTCGAGGACCCGACCGGGTTCTGGGGGGACGCGGCGACGGCCGTCGACTGGATCATCCCGCCGCCCCTGGTCCTCGACGACGGCACCCCGCCCTTCTACCGCTGGTTCACCGGCGGCGTGCTCAACACCTGCTACAACGCGCTGGACCGCCACGTGGTCGCCGGCCGCGCCGACCAGGCCGCGCTGATCTACGACTCGCCCGTGACCGGCACGGTCCGGAGCTTCAGCTACGCCGAGCTGCTCGAGCTCGTCGCACGGTTCGCCGGCGTGCTGCGGACCCTCGGCGTCGAGCGGGGGGACCGGGTCGTGATCTACATGCCCATGGTCCCGGAAGCGTTGATCTCGATGCTGGCGTGCGCCCGGATCGGGGCCGTGCACTCGGTCGTCTTCGGCGGGTTCGCCCCCGCCGAGCTGGCTGTGCGGATCGACGACGCCCGCCCGAAGGTCGTCGTCACGGCCTCCTGCGGCATCGAGCCCACCCGGGTGGTGCCCTACAAGCCGATGCTGGACGCCGCGGTCGAGCTGGCCACCCACACTCCGGACCGGACCGTCGTCCTGCAGCGGCCGCAGGTCACAGCGGAGCTGGGGGAGCACGACGTGGAGTGGGCAGCGGTGATGCGTCCGGGCGCCGTCGATCCCGCCGCGGCCGTGCCCGTGCCGGCCACGGATCCCCTCTACATCCTCTACACCTCCGGGACCACCGGGCGGCCCAAGGGCGTCGTCCGGGACAACGGCGGCCACGCGGTCGCGCTGACGTGGTCGATGCCGAACGTGTTCGGGATCTCCGCGGGCGACGTGTTCTGGGCGGCCAGCGACGTCGGGTGGGTCGTAGGCCACTCCTACATCGTCTACGCCCCGCTGCTCGCGGGGGCGACGACGGTCCTCTACGAGGGCAAGCCGGTGGGCACTCCGGACGCCGGTGCGTTCTGGCGAGTCGTGGAGCAGCACCGGGTCAACGCACTCTTCACCGCCCCGACGGCGTTCCGCGCGATCCGCAAGGAGGATCCCCGGGCGGAGCACGTGGCGCGCCACGACGTCTCCAGCCTCCGCACGCTCTTCCTCGCCGGCGAGCGGCTGGATCCCGACACCTACGCCTGGGCCTCGGCGGTGCTGCAACGCCCCGTGGTGGACAACTGGTGGCAGACCGAGACCGGGTGGCCCATCTGTGCCAACCTCCGCGGCCTCGAGCCGATGCCCATCAAACCGGGGTCGCCGTCAGTGCCCGTCCCCGGCTACGACGTGCAGGTGGTCGGACCCGACGGGGAGCCCGTGCCGCCGAACGCGGAGGGGGCGATCTGCATCCGGCTCCCCATGCCGCCCGGGACGCTGCCGACGCTGTGGAACGACGACGACCGCTACGTCGCCGGCTACCTGTCCGCCTTTCCCGGCTACTACCTGACCGGCGACGGTGGCCTCAAGGACGAGGACGGCTACCTCTTCGTGATGGGCCGCACGGACGACGTCATCAACGTGGCCGGCCACCGCCTGTCCACGGGCTCGATGGAGGCCGTGCTGGCCGCGCACCCCGCCGTCGCGGAGTGCGCAGTCGTCGGCGTCCACGATGACCTCAAGGGGCAGGTCCCCCGTGGCTTCGTCGTTCTCAAGGCCGGGGTGGACGCCGACCCCGCCCAGCTCGAGGCCGAGCTCGTGCAGGCCGTCCGCGACCAGATCGGGGCGGTTGCCGCGTTGCGCCGGGTCGACGTCGTCCCGGCACTGCCGAAGACACGGTCGGGGAAGATCCTTCGGCGGACGATGCGTGAGATCGCCGACGGCGGGACGCCACCCGTCCCGAGCACGATCGAGGACCCTCGCGTGCTCGAGGTGCTGACCCCGTTCCTGCGTGGATCCTGACGCCTCTCCCGTGGTCCGCCCCGGAGATCTGCGAGACACGCCGTGGCCGCTCGCGGCGTCGGCGCTACCTCACCAGGATCCGCCGGTGGCCTGCCGGACCAGGGCAGCCCAGGTGAGCGGGCCCACGTTGCCGGTCGTGGGGATCCCGTGCGCCCGCTGGAACCCGCGCACGGCCGCCGTGGTGACGGGACCGAACCACCCCGTCGGTGTCACGCCCAGCAGCCGCTGGACGGCCTTGACGCCCGGACCCGAGGAGCCGTAGCCCAGAACCTGGGAGACGTACGGCGCGAGCGGCCCGGCGCCGGCTCCGGTCGACCCGGCTGCGGTCGGCGGCGTGGGGGAGGGCGACGGCGACGGCGATGGGGACGGCGCCGGTTTCGGGGCGGGCGCGGTGCCGGTCGCCGGCGTGGTGCCGGAGAAGGCGGCCAGGAGCGCCCGCCAGGTGGCGTCGTCGACGACCTTCCCGGCACCCAGGCCGTGCGTCGTCCGGAATGCCGAGACCGCGGTGCCGGTGAGCGGACCGAAGCTGCCGTCGGCGGGCGCCCCCAGCGCCCGCTGGACGGCGATGACGAGCGGGCCGGTCGACCCCGGTCCCAACCGCGCTCCCGAGGCGGCGAAGAGGCCGGCCGCGACGCCCGGGGCGCCCTTGGGCGGGATCACGGTGACGTGCGGAGGGCACGGCGTCAGTCGTCGCCCGGAGTAGGGAGCCGCCCAGTTGAACTCCGACGACCGGCACGGGCCGTAGTCAACGGGTGCCACCTGGCCGGTCCAGAAGGAGGTGCGTCCCGCGGCGCCGGCCCAGCTCAGCGAGATGTGGATGTGGTCGCGGTGGCACACCGTGTCGGACGAGGGCTGGGGACGAGTGGCACAGGTCGAGTAGGGGCGCCAGCCTTCGGCGGCACGGTAGGACCCCCAGATCCGGTTGTCCCAGATGACGTACATGACGCCGAGCCGGCGGGCGTTGGCGTAGGGATGCCCCTGGGCGTCCGTCGCGAGGAGCCAGTCGAGGAGGGCCTTGGCGCGCGCGGCACCGGCGGGATCGCGCGCCGAGGTCATCCAGTCGACGGCCCGGCCCTCGTAGTGCTCGCTGGCGAAGCCGTCGCTCCAGCAGGCCCGGGCGATCCCGTAGCTGGTCCCTGGATACGTGGCCCGCAGGAGGTCGCCCAGCGCGACGCTGCCGGGCATGGCGACCGGGTTGCACGAGTCCTGCTCGAGGTACGGGGACAGCGGCTCGATGCCTGCCGGGAACGCGACCGGCGCTACCGGGGTGGGCATCGCCGACGTCGTCCTGACGATCCGGCTCGACCCGGTGAGCACCTCCTGGACGGCGCCGACCGCGCCGGATCCGGTGAGAAGGACCGCGGTCGCCAGCAGCAGGCCGAGCGGGGCGGGGGAGAGGCGCACCGCCGGCCGGGCGCCGGTGGCTGCTGGGCGGGCCGACGGTGCCCCCCCTGGTCGCCGGGAGGCGTCCTGGCACACCCGGCGCAGCAACGCGCCTAGAGCGGGGCGGAGACGAGTGGGGCAAGTCGGGCGCGTGGCGCGGCGGCGAGGCACGGCGGGCTCCTCCGGGTCGGACCTCCGACCCGTCGGCAGTCCCCCGTGCCGTTCGCAGGATCCGCGGGGGTGGTTCCGCGGGCGCACGGCCGGACCACCGCCGGTCACGCACCGTTCGCGGACACCCCCTCCCGGGGGCGCCCCGGCCTACCCGGCGCCCTCCCACGCCCGCGCTGATCATGCAATCCCCCGCTGATCATGCAAACCGTGTCGATCAAGTAACCGTTCGGTTACTTGATCGACACGGTTTGCATGATCACTACATGGGGCCTGTCAGATCCGGGACCACGCCTCCGTGAGGACGCTCCGCAGGATCTGCTCGATCTGGTCGAACTCCGGCTGCCCGATGATGACCGGCGGGGCGAGCTGCACCACGGGGTCGCCCCGGTCGTCGGCCCGGCAGTACAGGCCGGCATCGAAGAGCGCCTTGGAGAGGAACCCGCGCAGCAGGCGCTCGCTCTCGTCGTCGTCGAAGGTCTCCCGCGTGGCCTTGTCCTTGACCAGCTCGATGCCGTAGAAGAAGCCCTCGCCACGCACGTCGCCGACGATGGGCAGGTCGAGCAACCGTTCGAGGCTGGCCCGGAAGGCCGGGGCCTGCTCGCGGACGTGCTGGTAGAGCCCCTCCCGCTCGAAGATGTCCAGGTTGGTCATCGCCACGGCGGCGGAGACGGGGTGACCGCCGAAGGTGTACCCGTGCGGGAAGTAGGTGGTGCCGGTCCGGAAGGGCTCGAACAGCCGGTCGCTGGCGATCATGGCGCCGATCGGCGAGTAGCCACTGGTCATGCCCTTGGCACAGGTGATCATGTCGGGCTGGTACTTCAGGTCCTCGCAGGCGAACATGCCGCCGATCCGGCCGAAGGCACAGATCGTCTCGTCGCTGACCAGCAGGACCTCGTAGTGGTCGCAGATCTCCCGGACCCGGTCGAAGTACCCGGGAGGCGGTGGGAAGCATCCGCCCGAGTTCTGCACCGGCTCGAGGAAGACGGCCGCGACCGACTGCGGCCCCTCGAGCCGCATCGTCTCGCCGATGTTGGTCGCGCACTCGCGCTTGCACGTCTCGACCTTCTGCCCGAACGGGCAGCGATCGCAGTAGCAGTCCTGCACGTGCACGACGCCGGGCACGCCGGGCTCGACCGCCGGCCGGCGCCAGTCGCCGGTGAGCGTGAGCGCGCCCATCGACGCGCCGTGGTAGCTGCGGTAGCGGCTGACCAGCTTGAGCCGGTTCGTGACGAGCCGCGCCATCTTGATCGCGTTCTCGTTCGCCTCGGCACCGCCGAGCGTGAAGAACACCTTTCCCTGCTCGAACCCGCGACCGGCCATCGCGAGCAGGCGCCGGGCGAGCTCGGTCTTCGCCGGGTACACCGCGTTCGGCGCCGACAGGCACAGCTCGTCGGCCTGGCGCTTGATCGCCTCGACGATCGGCCTGCGGCCGTGGCCCGCGTTGACCTGGTAGCTCAGCGTGCCGAGGTCGAGCCACGTGCCGCCGTCGGCCGTCGTGAAGTGCGCGCGGTCGCCGCCCGTGATCTCGAGCGGCTTCGCGGCGTGCTGGGCAGTCCAGGTGAAGAAGAACGGATAGTCACTCACAGATGCCATCTCTCCGCGCTGACGTTGTGGACGAAGC
>DATKNA010000142.1:0-2575 GCA_035541595.1 Kineosporiaceae bacterium
GCTCCGAGCGGGATGCCGGGTGCTCCGGCAACGAGCACGCCTACGGTCACCCCCAAGCCGGCTCCGATCGACAGGGTGACACCCACCGTCGATGGCGGCGCCTTCGTCGTCGACATGATCCTCGCCTCCACCCTCAGTCCACTCCCACGGTCCGGCGCGGGACAGAGGCGAACGGCCCAAATCCGGCAGCCTCAGGGAAGCCACGACCGCAGCTAACGGTGAGAGGCTGGGTGCTTCTGTCGGACGATCACCGTGGAGGGGCCATGGACATGCCGGGCCGGCAGAAGTACGCCGGCACCATGAAGTTGAGCGGGCAGTTCACCTGGAGCAGCGACGTCGACACCGCCGCCGGCCCCGGCCCGACCGGTCCGTCGGGGACGATCAACTCCTGGTCCCAGAGGGCGGCGTCGAGCTGCCGGCGCCGCCCGACCCGGACGCCGTCGGCGCGGGTCGGGCCGGTCCTGTAGACGATCCGGTTGCCGCGCGTGACGACGAGCTCGCCGGTCACCCGCACGCCGCTGAGCGGGTCGGCCCCGAGAACGCCGCGCACGACGACCGGCGAGACGCGCACCACGGTGTCCTTGAGCGCGACGAGCGGGACCTTGTTCGTCGGCCCGGTCTGGATCTGTCCCCGCTGCCGGGCAATCCGACGGGCGCGGGACCGCCGGCGCCGAGCGGGCCGCCCGGCCCGCGGGGAGTCCTGGTGCACCGGGCATGGCCGCCTCCCGCGGGTGCGCTGTGGATCACCTCACGGTAAGGGATCACGGCCGTTCGGGGCAGGTGATCGCGGGTGCCGAACAACCTCGCACGAGACGAGCCTCGGGGCCGGCGCCTCCGCCGGCGTCGAGGCCGGCTCCAGCATGCTGCTCGGCCTCGCGCCCGCGAGCACGCCGCCACCTCCCAGGCGCGATGCTGACTGCGGTCACCCACCTCGCGGCGTCGAGGGAACATAATGACGGCATGAGCACGCCCGCCGAACTGCACGTCAGCCTGCCGGAGTTCCTGGCCTGGGAGCAGGAGCAGGACCGGCGGCATGAGTATCGCCGAGGCGACGTGCGGATCATGACCGGGGGCTCCGCCCGGCACGAGATGCTCGTACGGCGCATCGACCGGCTTCTCGGCGACGTCTACGACACGGCGGCCGGGCCGTGCCGAGTCTTCTCGCACAACCGCAAGCTGGTCATGGCCGAGTCCGTTCGCTACCCGGACGTCCTCGTCGTGCGCGCGCCGCAGGCGGACAGCCAGTTCGAGGACGACGCGGACTACCTCGTCGAGGTCCTGTCGCCGAGCACGGCGAAGGTGGATCTCTCGGAGAAGCTGCACGAATACGCCGCACTGGCATCGATCAAGCAATACCTCGTGCTCGATCCGGATGCCCGAAGTGTGACCCTGTTCGAGCGCCACGAGCTCGGGTGGCACGCCCGTGAGGTCAAGGGGACCCTCAGCTTCGCCGGCGTAGACATCGACCTGGACGGCGCCTACGACTGGGTCGACATGCGCACCGGGACGTCCTCCTGACCCGGATGCTCCGCGGCATATCCGGCAGGTGATGTGGCGCCCCCCGCGCACAACGTGGTCGCCGGCCGCGCCATCCGGCTGACGCGGGCGGTCACGGTTCATGCCGCGTCGCCGCTCGTCTACCGCTGGGTGTGCCAGCTGACGCAGGCGCCGTACTCGTACGACCTCCTCGACAACGCGGCCGGCGCAGCCCGCGCGAGCTCACGCCCGGCGCGGACGTCCAGGTCACTAGCGTGACCGACAACGCCCGCCACAGTCTGGTCGACGCCGACCAGTCGGCATACCGGCGACGGCCTCGCCGGTGGGAACTGTGGATCTACCGCGGCACGTCGCGGAACCAGGCGTCCCGGTCGGCGGGGTCCGGTCCGCGACGTCGGCGCACCGGCGGCTCGTCGTCCGTCACTGGGGCGTGGTGGTCGAATCGCGTGGTCAGCACACCCTCGCCACCCGCGAGGTCGGGCAGCCGTGAGGCGAGGTCGGGCACGCGAGCGGAGGGCAGGTGGCCCGCGAGCCGGATGTACCCGAGGGACCCGGCGGCCTCCACCACGACCGCCCCGAGCCTTCCGAGCAGCGCGGTGAGCCGGCCGTGCGCCTGCTCCGGCAGGTCGAGCTCGAACCGGTCGACCGGCCGGCACACCGTGGTCCCGGCCTCGCGCAGGGCCGCCATGACGACGACGGGCGCGAGGTGCCGGAAGTCCCCGGCGACCGAGGAGATGGACTTGTCGAACTTCTGGTGCGGCTCGCTCTGCCGCGGGTAGTACGCCGACGCGGTCATCGTGACCACGCAGTCGGTCACCTCCCATGCGTACAGCCCCTGGCGCTGGCCGTTGCGGACGCCCTCCTCGCGGTGGCGGCGATGAACGCCGCCGGCATGTGCAGACCGACGCCGGCGAGGTAAGGATTGCCGCGTTGCCCGATCAGAGCGATCGACGAACCCGTAGCCAGGACCCGTTCGATGCACAGTGTCGAGGTCTCGGCGAACCGGGCGCGGACGCCGTACCGCTCCTCCAGCAGGGCGGCGACCACCTCCTTCTGCACCTCGCCGTGCAGGCTGAGC
>DATKNA010000143.1:0-2930 GCA_035541595.1 Kineosporiaceae bacterium
GACGAGACGACGGAGACGAGACGACGGAGACGAGACGGTGCGGTCGGACGGTGAGGTTGAAGACTGCACCTGATGACCCAGGGTCCGGGACACGCCCGACGAAGAGTGATCGACATCACCGAAAGTCATGCCGCTTGGCATCGAGGCAGCCGTATGGCACGCTCGTCCACGCACCGGCGCCGAGAGCGCCGGTGCACCACTTTCAGGGGGTTTCGCGGTGAATTGACGGGGGTCTCAGGCCGCGACCTCACCGAGGTAGGCCTCCCAGGAGGGATCACGCTGGTCGGTCCCCCGGACGACCCACGCGGCCCCGCGCGGGGCGTACGGCTTCACCCGCAGCGACCAGCCCTTCTCCTCCGGCGTCCGGTCACCCTTGGCGTTGTTGCAGCGGACGCAGCATGCGACCAGGTTCTCCCAGGCGTCGCGCCCGCCCCGGCTCCGGGGCAGGACGTGGTCGACCGTGGACGCGTGGCCACCGCAATACGCGCAGCGGTGCCCGTCACGGCGCAGGACACCGCGGCGGCTGACGGGGACGGCCCGCCCGTGCGGTGCGCGCACGTAGCGCGCGAGCAGGATGACCGACGGCCGGGGCAGGGTCAGGGTGCCGCCGACGACGGGGGTGCCTCCGTCGGCGATCACCGTGGCCTTGCCGGCCAGGACGAGCACGATGGCCCGGCGGAACGACACGACGGCGAGTGGTTCGTACCCGGCGTTGAGGACCAGGGTGCGCACGGGCAGTCACCCCTTTCGTTCGGGACGCGCACCTGGCTGGCGGCGTCACGACCAGCCGCGGGAGGGGCTCCCGACGACTCCTGCCGGCGACGGTGGGACACCCCGAGCTGCCCGGGGGCGGGCCCCCGCAGCAGGTGGGCGACTGGGCCGGGGACGACCGAAGGCGCCGCCCCCCGAGGGGAACGACGCCTTCACGGCCGTGCACGGCGACACCTGGCGGTACCGCACAGGCATGTGCGGCCGCCCTATGTGGTATCGCTTCGCGCACGGGCCCTCCTGACAGGTGCGTCGAACCGTCGCTGAGAGCAGAGTAAGGACCGCATCCCACGAAGGCACTACCTTTGCCCCTGCGATTCGCGGTGCATCACCCTTCGCCGCCGTCCCATCACTCCCGCCGGCCGGCCCTGCACGCACCCGACGTCACTCGGGGTCTCCCTCGGCGGACGCACTCGGCCCGGCCCCCGCCGCGGGAGCCGGGCGACGTCGTGCCAGCGCGGCCGACGGCGCCGGGCGGTCCATCCGCCGACGCAGCCGCGGTCAGGGCCGGCCGAACGCGATGTTCGAGGAGTAGATGGCCTGCACCCGGACCACCGCGCCGGTGTGCGGCGCAGCGATCATCTGATCACCGCCCAGGTAGATCCCCACGTGGTACGCCGACCCGCCGCTGAGGTAGAAGACCAGGTCGCCGGGCTGCGCCTGGGAGCGGGAGATCCTCGGCACGGTCTGGTACTGGCCGTCGGCGCTGCGGGCGAGGGAGATCCCCAGTTGCGCGAACACGTACTGGGTGAACCCCGAGCAGTCGAAGCCCCGCGGGGTGGTGCCGCCGTAGCGGTAGGGCACGCCGAGGTAGCGCATCGCGATCGCGACGACCGACGAGTTCGCCGCGCCGGCCGGGACCTGGGTGGACGTCGAGGAACCGGTGCCCGATCCGGTCGTCGCCTGCTGCAGGACTGCCGACCTGGTCGCCAGGTAGGCGGAGCGGGCGAGGGACCGGGACACCGTGTCCACCGCGCGCGTCGCGCTGGCCGGCGACGTGGCGGCCGCCCCGCGCCGGGGGACCGCGGTGAAGGCGCCGTGGTCGAAGGTCACCCGGGCCTGGGCCGGAGCGGAGACCGGGGTGGACGCGAGGGCCTCGGCGCCCGCGGCGAGGCCCGACGACGTGGCGGTGTCCGCGAGCAACGGCACGGATGCCGTCTGCGGTGCCGCGCCGCTGGCGGCACGGGCCTGCGCACCCGCGGGAAGGCCCATTCCGGCGACCAGGCCGGACGAGACGGCGATGACCATTCCACCCCGGCCCAGCATCGCGGCATGGTCGCCGACCGCCGAGGAGAGCGTGGTCGTCAGGCCCGTGAGGGCGGTCAAAGGGGGCAGATCGGCACGATGACGTGCCTGAGCACGTTCGGTCACGACAGACCTCTCCGTACGCCTACGAGGTGAGCTGTCGGGTTCGGGTGGGAGAAGGCACCCGGCCGGTCGGAGCGCGCGACATACGTCGCCGCCCGCCCGGCTTCACCCCGAGGAACCTGTGGGACCTGCAGCAGCAGGACCACGGCACCGAAGGTGGGTCCCCCGCCTCTGCCATGCGGTGTCGACCGGCCCCGGAGCGGTGGCAGAGCTCGGCGTCCGCCCGGAGGCTCCCTGGAAGGGAGGGAGCGCGCCAGAAATTACCTGAACGGAGGAGGAGATGTCACGTCTGCCTTACGACACGCCGATGGATTCCTTAACGACCTCTTCGGCCAGTTCAGCCGGAACGTCCACGAACACGTGATACGCGGCGTGCGCCGGAACCGTGACCTCGCCCTGCGCGGTGGTCATGCGCACGTCAGAGCCGTGGCGCTGGGCACGCGCGACCAGACCGGGGCGCACGCCCAGCCGCGCGAGGCGGCCCATCAGCTCCACGTCGGTCTGCACCGGCTCGCCGATCCGCCGCACCAGTACCTGGTGCTCGTCCTCGTCCACCAGGGCCCGCGGCAGCGCGACGACGCCGACCCGGAAGCCGACGGCGTCCGCGGGCCCGCCCAGCTCCGCCAGCCCCGGGATCGGGTTGCCGTAGGGCGACTCGCGCGGGTCCGCCAGCATGTCGAGCAGCTTGCGCTCGACGCGGTCGCTCATCACGTGCTCCCACCGGCACGCCTCGTCGTGCACGAACTCCCACTCCAGGCCGATGACGTCGAGCAGGAGGCGCTCGGCGAGTCGGT
>DATKNA010000144.1:0-6994 GCA_035541595.1 Kineosporiaceae bacterium
GCCTACCCCGTGCCGTGCCAACCAGGCTGCTGCCCCGGGCGGCGCGACGACGACCGGGGCCGCGAGAGCCCGCAGCGTCGCCAGGTCGCAGTGGTCGTGGTGCAGGTGCGAGATCAGGACGCCGTCGAGCGTGGCCCCGACGGTGCCCGCGATCGGCGGCAGCGGGACGGCACGACGCAACGCACCCGTGTGCCGGCGCAACAACGGGTCGGCGAGCAGCCGGACACCGTCGACCTCGACGAGGACCGTCGAGTGGCCCAACCAGGTCAGCCTCACGGTGCCCCCCGGGAGAGGGTCCGGGCGCCGTGTCGCTCCAGCCAGCGGTCGCGCAACGCCTCGAGGGTGACATGGCCCGGCAGCCGCGGGAACCACACCAGCCCGAGGTTTCCGGATCCGACGACGACCACCTCGGTGCCGTCGGCGTCCGCCCCCGGGTCGCTCGGGGTCCGGACCGGCCCGGGGGAGCCCGGGTGGGGCGGCCCCGATGCGGCCCCACGACGACGCCGGAACCTCGCGACCGGTGCTCGGCCCACCGTGCGGTCCGCCCGGTCGCGCCGAGAACGTCGGCGAGCATGGCGTTGAGCGGGCCCCAGGCCTCGACGTCCGAGGTGTCGGCGACGGTGCCCGCCGTGTCGGCGCCGGTGAACGAGCGCACGACCTCCTCCAGGGATCGCCCGCTGAGCTGCAGGAACGTCGCCCCCTGGCTCTGCCCGTGGTCGGACAGGACGACGAAGCGGTAGTCCCGCGGCGCGGCCGGCGCGACCGCCTCCAGGGTGGCCAGCACGCCGTCGAGCCCGGCAAGTGCGTCCAGGGCCTCCGGCCGCGCGATGCCGGCGTGGTGCGCGATCTCGTCGTAGTCGACGAAGTCCACGAAGATCACGGGAGCGCCGCGGACCATGTGCTCTGCGACGAGCGCGACGTTGAGGTCCCGCAGCAGGGCGTTCGTCACGCCGCGCAGCGCCACGTAGGACCCGTGGCGGCGGATGCGCGGCTCGATCCCGCGAAGGCGCTGCTGGCGGCCCTGATAGAGCTCCTTGATCATCTCACCGACGGTGCGGACCAGGGCACGGGCGAAGACGAAGGGGCTCGCGAAGAACCGGACGTAGTCGCCGCCGGGGCCCAGGCCGCCGCGTCCCACGGCTCTGCTCATGACCATCAGCGAGGTCTCGGCGTCACCTGTGAACATGTTCGAGATGCTCACACCGCCGCCGGCGAGCAGGCCGCGGCCGTCGGAGATCCGGGCCTCGATCACGGCCGCGTCGGCCGGCCGATTGGCGACCATCAGCCGGCCGGTGTCCTTCTCGTACCAGCGGAAGGCGGGGATGCCCTCGTTCGTCCCGTGCAGCAGGGCCGCCTGGCTCGCGGGCGTCGTCGACGGCACCCGGGCCCACCATCGGGTCGCATCGTGCGACCCGGAGCGCACCCATCGCGAGAGCGTGGGCAGGATGCCCGAGACGACGCCGTGCTGCAGGACGGGGAAGGGCAGCCCGTCGATCTGGACGACGACGACCCCGGGCGGGAAGCCCTCGGCGGGGGCGGGCCACGGCGCGCCGCCGGCCCGCCGCCGGCGGGCCTTGGCTCGCCGGATCAGGTCGCCGACCAGGTAGGAGCTGTCGCTGACACCGAGCGCCCAGCGGGTGGCGGTGGTCACCACCGCGACGATCAGCAAGGTGACGATCACGTCGTTCAGCGACGTGGCCGACACCCCGGGGACGATCAGCAAGGCCAGCTCGACCAGGGCTATCTGGGTCGCGATCCCGAGGACGAGCGCCGCGACGGCGCCCGCGCGTCCGGCCAGCAGCCGCAGCGGCGGCCGGAGCACGGCGTCGGCGACGGCGATGGCCAGCGCCACCAGGCCGGCGTTCCACCACGGCCCGATGTCGAAGCCCGGTAGGAGCGCGGAGGCGATGAGGAGGGCGATCGTGGTGGGGAGGAGCCCGATCAGTGCGTCCCGCACGTCTCCGCCCGTCGCCCGCCAGCGGCTCACGGCCTGGTCCTCGCTCATCCCCGCATGATCGGGCACGGCGGCCTCGCGCGGGAGGGTCGAGCTGACCGGACATGATCGGATGGGACCGCTCGGACGAGCTCGTGGCGAGGAGCTGGCGCGCGTCGTCGTTGAGTTCGTCACATCACTGCCATCGGTCGGCGACGACTCGGGGGACTGACCGGGACCCGCTCGATCACGTCGACGCCGCCGGCCAGGCAGGTCCTGGCTACGGCGTTCGTGGTACGGCTGGTGCGGTCGGGACTGATTGGCACTCGACCACTCTTGTGTGCTAACCGGAAGCGGCGGACCCTGCGGTCAAGCAGCCAGACGTGCACAGGTGAGGCCGACGTCGTCCGATCCGTTGAGTGGGAGGAGGTCGCCATGTCAGAGCCTCGCGTCGAGGTGTCGCCCTTCAGCGGTGCGGACCGCCGCCTGTCGGGCTTCGTGGTCTCGGGCCGCTGGCCGTCGTCGACGCGCGAGTGGGCCCAGTTCCTCGCCCTGGCGGTGCGGCTCGCGGCCGTCCCCGGGATGGTCCGGACGACCACGGTCTACCGCGCGGTCGAGGACGTCCCCGACAACCCGCAGCCCGGGACCGTCGGGCTCGTCACGCTGGCCGGGCCGGTCATGGGCGAGGGCGCGCCGCGGCCGGGGGAGTTCTCGCGGTCGACGCCGCCGGCGCTGCTGCTGCTCCATCCGCCGCAGGAGAGCCGGCCGTCCACGCCGGAGGTCGTCGGCGCGGCCTCCGGGTGCGTGCTCCTGCCGGGCCTGCCCCACCTCGGCCTCGAACACCGGGCCGCCTGGGTGGAGGCCGAGGTCGACGGGACGGTCACCCGGCTGGTGAGCCAGGTCGGTGTGGATCCCTCGCTCGACCCCGACACCGCCGTTCTGGCGATGCTCATCGCGGCCTGAGGGGGGCCCGGTCAGCGGGCGGGCGTCGCGATGGGGGGGCGCGTCATCCCGGCGTCCGGCGGCTCACCCCAGGTCTGCGGCGCCGGCGCCAGCCCGTCGATCTCGACGCTCACCTCGGCGGTCGACGCGGTCTCGGCGTCCACCCCGACGACCACCCGCCCGTCGCCCGTGGTGAGCGTCCCACCGACGGGCACAGGCTCGTCCCAGTCGGTGGTGAACGACGACGCCGACCGGGACGGGCTCCCGTCCAGGAGCAGCGTCTGGGTGGGGTCGCCCTCCGGGTCGTCCCGCCGGACCAGGACGCCCGGGCGCAGCCCTCGCCAGTTCCCGGTCAGCCAGCCGTCGGCTCCCACCGCGGGCCGGTACTCGACGACGTACGTGGCGCCGCCCGGATCCGAGATCCGCAGGGATCGCCGGCCCTCGTGCAGGCCGACGGCGGTCAGCGTCACGCGGGCGGGCGTCGCGACGGTTGCGACGTCCCCGGGCGCCAGCGCCCCGAGGCGATAGGCCTGCGCCGTGCTCAGCGTCCCCAGATGGTCCCAGCTGACGCCCATGACGTCGTACCAGTCGCGGTAGCCGGTCCGCACACAGCCGACGTTCCACCGGCCCGTCCAGATCCCGTCCGCGGCGCCCTGGCACTGCAGCCCGTTGGAGTGGCCGAGGCCCAGGTTGTGGCCGAGCTCGTGCGCGATCAGGCCGGTGAGCGTCCCCCGCACGTAGGCGTAGCCGCCGGCGTCGCTGGTCGCGCCGATGGTGCCGAGCCCCGCGTAGCAGCCCCTCACGGATGCCGGCACGAGCACGACCAGGTGACGGCGCGGCCCTGGCACGAAGCCCACCCGTCGGCTGACCTCGGACCAGAGGCCCCAGGCGTCGTCGCACTGGCTGCGGACCCGCAGCCAGCCGACCGTGCGGACCGTCCGGAAGCGCACGCGGCCGTCGGTCTGGGCCTGCCAGTAGGCCGCGACCGGGCCGTCGATGGAAGCCGCCAGCGTGCGCGCGGTCGTCCCGTCCGCCGTGGCGCCCGGTGGGAGGACGACGACGGCCGTGACGTCGTGGACCGCCGGGGCGAGCGCACGTACCTCCATCGGGCTCCGGACGACGCGCACGGCCACGACCCTGCTCCCGCGGTCGGCCGTCACGGCCGCCTCCGGGCCCGACGCGGTGCCGGTGCCCGACGCGGTGCCGGTGCCTGACGCGGTGCCGGTGCCCGGTCCGTCGTCGGCGTCGCTCGGGCTGACGTCGGCCTCGACGGTGCTGCCCGTGGGGACGGCGACCAGCGTCGACGTCCGCACCTGGAGACGACCGCGAGGCGTCTGGAGCCAGGTGGCCACGCCCGACTCGCGTTCCCCGCCGCTGGCGACGACGGCGCCGCCGGACTCCACGGATACGCGCACGACCGTGCCGCGCACCCGCCGGACGGCGACCAGCCGGGCGCGCACGACGGGCCAGGACGCCGAAGGAGACGACACGCCGGACGGATCGACGGCCGGGGCGTCACCCCGCTGCGAGGACCGGCCGGCGGTGGTCGCGCCCGCCGACGGCGGGGCTGTCGGGCGGCCGGTAGCCGACGAGGCGCGCGGCGGTGCGCCGGCCGTCGTCCCGGGATCCGACCCTGCTCCCGCGGGCGGCGCGTCCGGGCCGGTGGCGCAGCCCGCCGCGAGGAGCAGAGCGGCCGCCGCGGCCACTCGCGCCGCCGCGGCGCCCGGCCGAGGCACGTGCCGGGGGCCGCGGGGAAGACGGCCCCCGGCAGGCGTAAGCGGCATGCGACTCCCTGGGCGACGGTGCTGAGCGGGGCTCGGCCGACCCGGTGCGGAGGCACCGTGGACGACCATGACCACGACCACGACCACGACGACGCGGACGCCGGTCGCCGGTCGCGGCGGTGCCGTGCCCCCGTCCGGCCCGCGACGCAGCTTGGCTCAGCGTCGGTCTCCGGTCACGTTCCGCTGCTGCGACGCGCCGGGCGATGAGCCGGGATCGACCGGGTGGCGGAGGTTAGCGTGGAGACAGTGTCCACGACCAGTCGCCCGTCGCCGGCGGAGCCGGATCCGACGGCCGCCGGTACGCCCGCCGCGGAGCCGGTGGCCGGGTCGAGCGTGCCGTCGTGGGACGCCGACCATGGTCCGCGTCCGGAGGCGGGGCCCGGGACGGAGCTCGACGCAGGGCCCGAGACGGGCCGGGTGCCCGAGCCGGACGCCGCCACCGATGACGTGATCCCGGAGCACGGCGAGCAGGCCGAGCCACGGCTCGGTTCGCCCGACAGCTGGCGGGCGACGCTGGCGGCGGCGGGATTGCCGGACACCCTGCTCGGTGTCGGCGATCCGGGGGAGCACGCCCTCGACCTCACGCACGCGCATCCGTCGGGCCTGGCGACGCTGCTCGCCGGGCGGCCGACCCCGCTGTCCATGCTGTTCCGCGAGGCCGCGCTGCACAGCGCCGCCCGACGCCGCTCGCGCGCGCTGCGCGCGGCCGCCGGCGAGCTCTCCAGCGACCGGGGTGTCCAGGCGGGCCTCCTCACGGCAGGGGTGGCGACCTGGGTCGGCCGGCGGGAGCACGGGGAGCTGGTGCGCGGCCCCGTGCTGCTGCGGGGCTGCTCCGTACGCCCACGCGGGGCCGGCCACGACGACTACGAGCTGCAGCTCGACGACACCGCCGCGGTGAACCCCGAAGTGTTGCGGCGGCTGCGTGAGGACCACGCCGTCCGCCTCGACGCCGACGCGCTCGCAGCGCTCGCGTTCGGGATCCATGGCTTCGACCCCGCGCCGGTGTTCTCCGTCCTCGAGGCGGCATGCGTGGGCGTCGAGGGGTTCGTCGTCGATCCGCGCCTGCTCGTGGGCTGCTTCACCGCCGGTTCCGAGGCGCTGCTCGCCGATCTCGAGGCCGCGCTCCCGGCGCTCGCCCGGCATCCGCTGTTCGCCCGACTCGACGGGCCGGACATCGGGTCGACGTCCGGAGCGGGTCAGGGCGGCACCGACACCGCAGCCGCCCGGGACGTCGTCGAGCGGCTGCCGGCAGTGCTGGATCTCGACCCCGAACAGGCGGCCGTGCTGGACGCCGTGCTGGCGGGGGAGCACGTCGCCGTCGAGGGTCCGCCCGGCACCGGCCTCACCCACACCCTGGCGGCCTGCATCTGCGGGCTGGTCGAACAGGGCCGCCGCGTGCTCGTGCTCGCGCCGTACCGGGGGAGCGCGGACGCCCTGCGCGACCGGCTCGACGCCGCGGGCCTCGGCGACGTGGTGCTCGACCTGCACGACGGCGCGGGCCACCGACCGCGCCTGCTCGCCGGGCTGGGCGCGGCGCTCGACGCGGCCGTGTCCGATCGGCCCCCCGAGGAGCCGACCGCGCTCCTGGAGCAGCCCGCCGGGGTGAGCCGCCCGTCCAGCCCCTCGGCGGAGGAGGCGCGGGAGATGCTCGACGGTGGCATCGCCGCGCTGCACGCCCGCCGGGAGCCGTGGGGGGTCTCGGCGTACGAGGCGATGGTCGCCCTGGCGGCGCTGATGGCATCGCCGTCCTCACCGCGGACCCGGGTGCGTCTGCCCCCCGACGTGTGCCGCCGCCTCGACGGCGTCACCCGGGAGGCGCTGCGGGCCGATCTGCGCGAGGCGGCCGCGCTGGGCGCCTTCACGCTGACCGCCGAGCAGGCGCCCTGGCTCGATGCCCGCCTGGGCAGCGAGGCCGATGCCGCCCACGCGGTCGAGGCCGCGCGCTCCGGCCGGGACGGCCTGCACCTCGCGCGGTCGTCCATGGCCCGGATCGCCGCGGCGGCCGGCCTGGTCGAGGCGGCCAGCGTGGACGGCTGGCACCGCCAGCTCGACCTGCTGGTCGGCGTCCGGGACACCCTGGACGTGCTGCTCCCGACGGTCTTCGAGCAACCGCTCGCCGACCTGATCGCCGCCACGGCCCCCGAGGGAGGTCCGCCGGGTCTCGGATTCATGGCACGCCGTGCGCTGCGCCGGCGGGCGCGGGCGCTGGTGCGGCCCGGGGTGCACCTGCCCGATCTGCACGAGCGGCTGCTCGCCGCGCAGCGTCAGCTGGCCGGTTGGCAGGCTCGGTCGGCCGGTGGGGGATGGCCGCGGGTCCCCACCGGACTCGCGGTCG
>DATKNA010000145.1:0-11341 GCA_035541595.1 Kineosporiaceae bacterium
CCTGCTCGAGCGTGCCCTCGCGAACCTGGTGGCCAACGCCGTCCGGTTCAGCCCCCCGGACCGGCCGCCGCTGGTCACCGCCGGCGCCCTCGCCGGGCACGTCGAGCTGCGTGTGGTCGACACCGGGCCGGGCGTGCCCCGGGAGGACTGGGAACGGATCTTCCTGCCGTTCCAGCGCCTCGGCGACCGGGACAACGACACCGGCGTCGGCCTCGGACTCGCCCTCGCCAGGGGGCTCGTGGAGGCGATGTCCGGCACCCTCGTGCCCGAGGCGACACCCGGAGGTGGACTGACCATGACCATCCGCCTGCCCGCGGCGCCCGCCGGAGCGCTCGTGGTCCCGCCCGAGCGGACGTCGGAGCCGGCCCGATGACCCGCGTCCTCGTCATCGACGACGAGCCGCAGATCCTGCGGGCGCTGCGCATCAACCTGCTCGCCCGCCAGTACGAGGTGTTCACGGCGACGACGGGCGCGCAGGCGCTCAAGGCGGCCGCGACGTCCCATCCCGACCTGGTGATCCTCGACCTGGGGTTGCCGGACATGGACGGCGTCGAGGTCGTCCGGTCCTTGCGGTCGTGGTCACCCGTGCCGATCGTCGTCCTGTCCGGCCGGATGAACAGCGCCGCCAAGGTCCATGCCCTCGACGCCGGTGCCGACGACTACGTGACCAAGCCGTTCAGCGTCGAGGAGCTCCTGGCGCGCATCCGCGCGGTGAGCCGCCGCACGGGGTCGCCGGATGCGACCGAGCCCGTGCACCTGGGTCGCTGGACGGTGGATCTCGCGGACCGCACCGTGGCGGACGGCACCGGTCAGGGCGTGCACCTGACACCCACGGAATGGCAGCTCCTCGACGTCCTCCTGCGGCACCCCGGCCGCCTGGTCAGCCAGCGGCAGCTGTTGCAGCAGGTGTGGGGACCCACGTTCGTGGAGGAGACGCACTACCTGCGTCAGTACATGAAGAACCTGCGCCGCAAGCTCGAGGACGACCCGGCCCGGCCGCAGCACCTGCTCACCGAGCCGGGGATGGGCTACCGCTTCCAGCCGTAGGCGTGAGGCTCGGCGACCCGGACGCGATGAACGTGACGGATGTCACAGGCGTGAAGGCGGTGTGAAGATGGCCGGGGAGGGCGTGAAGAACGCGTGAAGATGGGAGAACGCCAGACGGCCCGGCCGCTGTGCTGGACCGTGGCGGCCCCCTGTCGCCATGGGCGCCGACACCGATCGGCGCCGGGCGGTGCGAGGAGACAGGCGCAGCGATGACAACCCGGGCCGGAGATCAGCAGACGGCGCTGGGCCGGGCCGAGGCCTCGCCGTCCTCCCGGCTGCGCGGGTGGATGCTGGAGAGCCTCACCGAGCAACCCGGCGACCACCTGGGCCCCTACGCCACCGGGCGCAAGGAGCACCGCCGGGCATGGTGGCAGGTGATGTGCCTGACCGGCGTCGACTACTTCTCGACGCTGGGCTACCAGCCCGGTATCGCGGCCCTGGCCGCCGGCGCCGTCGCGCCGATCGCCACCGTCGTCCTCGTGGCGCTGACACTATTCGGCGCCCTGCCGGTCTACCGGCGGGTGGCGCGGGAGAGCCCGCACGGCGAGGGTTCGATCGCGATGCTGGAGCGCATCCTGCCGTGGTGGGGCGGGAAGCTGTTCGTCCTGGTCCTGCTCGGGTTCGCGGCCACCGATTTCACGATCACGATGACCCTGTCCGCCGCGGACGCGACCGCCCACCTCTTGGAGAACCCGTACGCGCCACCGTGGCTCGACGGGCACGCGGTCGCCGTGACCCTGGTGCTGCTCGCCGCCCTCGGGGCGATCTTCCTCAGGGGATTCCGCGAGGCGATCAACCTCGCCGTCGTGCTCGTCGGCATCTACCTCGCGCTCAACGTCGTCGTCGTCGCCGTCGGTCTGGCCGAGGTCGCCACCCACCCGGCGGTCCTCGGCCATTGGACCAACCTGCTGACGGCGCGGTTCCCCAACTGGGTCGGCGTCGCCGTCGTCGCCCTGCTCGTGTTCCCCAAGCTCGCGCTGGGCCTGTCCGGCTTCGAGACCGGTGTCGCCGTCATGCCGCAGATCAAGGGCGCGCCGGGCGACACCGAGAAGAAGCCGCTCGGCCGGATCGTCGGCGCACGCAAGCTCCTGACCACGGCCGCCCTGATCATGAGTGTGGCCCTCATCCTGTCCTCGCTGGTGACGACCCTGCTGATCCCACCGGCGGAATTCCAGCCCGGCGGGAAGGCGAACGGCCGGGCGCTGGCCTTCCTGGCGCATGAGTACATCGGCAACGGGTTCGGCACGGTCTACGACATCAGCACCATCGCGATTCTGTGGTTCGCCGGCGCGTCCGCGATGGCGGGTCTGCTCAACCTGGTGCCGCGCTACCTGCCGAGGTACGGGATGGCCCCCCGCTGGGCGCGCGCCGTACGGCCCCTGGTGTTCGTCTTCACGGCGATCTCGTTCGTCATCACCGTCTGGTTCGGGGCCAGCGTGGACGCGCAGGGTGGTGCCTACGCCACCGGCGTCCTCGTGCTCATCACCTCGGCCTCCGTCGCCGTGACGCTCTCCGCCCGCAGGGCCCACCAGAAGCTGGCGGCGCTGCTGTTCGGCGCCGTCACGGCGGTCTTCGTCTACACCACGGTCGCCAACGTCATCGAGCGCCCGGACGGTCTGCGCATCGGCGGACTGTTCATCCTCGCCATCCTCGCCGTCTCCTTCCTCTCCCGCGGTCAGCGGGCGTTCGAGCTCCGCGGCGTGGGGATCAGCTTCGACGAGGCGGCGGAGCAGTACCTGGCCGGTGCGGCCCGGTGCGGCACCCTGCGGCTGATCGCGCACGACCCCGAGCTGCGCGACGCCAACGAGTACCGCAGCAAGGTCACCCGGGTGCGGCGTGACAACGACATCCCCAAGTGGGCACCGCTGGTCTTCGTCGAGGTGACCGTGGTCGACGCGTCGGACTTCGAGACCGCGCTGTATGTGCGCGGCGAGGAGCGGTTCGGCCACCGCATCCTCACCGTGCGCAGCTCGGTGGTCGCGAACACGATCGGGGAGGTCCTCCTGGCCGCCCGGGATCGCACGGGGCTCGTCCCGCACGTCTACTTCACCTGGACGGAGGGGAGCCCGCTGCTCAACCTCCTGAAGTTCCTCTTCGTCGGGGCCGGCGAGATCGCGCCGGTCACCCGGGAGGTGCTGCGCGAGGCCGAGTCCAACCCCGAGATCCGGCCGCGCGTCCACGTCAGCTGAGGGTGGCGTCGCCGTCGGGGTCGGATTCGGCCAGCACCCGTTCCGCCACCCGGAACGCCGCGTTCGCAGCGGGAACGCCGCAGTAGATCGCCGTCTGCAGGAGCGTCTCGCTGATCTCCGCCACCGACAGGCCGTTGCGGCGCGCCCCCCGGACGTGCAGCGCGAGCTCCTCGAGGTGGCCGAGCGCGACCAGCGCCGTGAGGGTGATCAGGGAGCGGCTGCGCCGGTCCAGGCCGGGGCGCGTCCACACCTCCCCCCACGCGTACCGGGTGAGGAAGGCCTGGAAGTCGCGGGTGACGTCGGTGGTCCCGGCGACGGCCCGGTCGACGTGCGCGTCTCCGAGCACGGCGCGGCGGACCGCCGTGCCGGCGAGCGCGGCGTCGGCGCGGCCGGCCGGCCGGGACGGTTCCGCGAGCAGCGTCGCGACCACGTCCGGGGCCTCCGCCGGCGCCAGATGGGCGACGCCGTCGAGGACGACGAGGCGGCCGCGGGTGACCCCGGTGGCGATCTCGGCGAGCCCCTCGACGGGCGTCACCACGTCGTGCCGGCCGGCCACGGCGAGCACCGGGACGTCGATGCGCGCGAGCAGGTGCCGGACGTCGAACCCCGCCAGCGCCTCGCAGGCCCAGGCGTAGCTGTCGTCGTCCGCACCCTCGAGCGCCGCCAGCAGCGGGCCGGCGACCTCCGGACGGGCCGCGGCGAATCCGGGCGCGAACCAGCGCGCCGGGGCGGCGTCGGCGAGCGAGCGGGTGCCGGCGGCCCGGACCTGCGCGGCGCGCTCCCGCCAGCCGTCCGCGGTGCCGATCCGGGCGGCCGTGCAGGCCAGCGTCGCGCGCTCGAACCGCCACGCCGGACGGTCCAACAACAACAGCAGCCCGACGGCGCCGCCGATCGAGTCGCCCGCGTAGCGCAGCCGCCCGTCCGGGTCGCCCCGCCCGTCCAGCACCCGGTGGATCAGGGCCCAGACCGCCTCGGCGAGATCCTGGAGCGAGAAGGGTCCCGAGGCCGGCGCGCTGCGACCGTGGCCCGGTAGATCCCAGCCGACGACGTGGAACCGCCCCGCCAGCCCGCTCGCGCAGGCCGACCACAGGGTGTCGGCGGAGGTCCCCAGCGAGGGGCCCACGACGAGCAGCGGGAGCGCGGGATCGGGCGGCGTGAGGTCGTGTCCGGTCACGGTCGGCACCTGGGTCACGACGCCTCCCCGAGGTAGGCGGCGGCGCGCCGGAGGACGGCGTCGACGAGTGCGTCGGCGGCGCCGAGGTAGGACGTGGGATCCTCGTCGCGGGTCACGGCCGGCTCGGCCCCCGGGAACAGCTCGGCGAGCGCCCGGCGCTCCGCGAGCAGCCCGCCGCCGGCCGCCTCGAGCGTGGAGCGCATCCGCTCCTGATCGACGTGCAGCCCCGCCACCAGCTCGGTCGCCTGCGACGCGGCGACCAGCGTCCGCCGGCCGAGCAGCTGCAGCGCCGCCCACTCCGCGTGCCAGGCGCCAGGCGACCGCTCGTCCACCGAGGCGGCGGCCGCCAGGTGCAACTGCGCCCCGAGTGCCGGCGCGCTCAGGGCCGCCCGGCGCATCAGGGTCGCCAGCACCGGATTGGCCTTCTGCGGCATGGTGGACGAGCCTCCGCGCGGCCGGCCGTCGCGCGCTGCCGGCTCGTGCAGCTCGCCGATCTCCGGGCGGGCGAGCACCAGCACGTCGTCGGCGATCCGACCGTACCCGTCCGTGCAGCGCACCAGCGCGTCCCCTGCGCGGGTCAGGGGGGCGCGTGCGGTCTGCCAGGGCGGCCCCGCCCGCAGGCCGAGCGCCGACGCCGTCCTGCGGACCAGGTCCACGGCGACGGCCGGAGGGTCTTCGAGCCCGGCGAGCCTGGCCAGCTCCGCAGGGGCCGCGAGCGTGCCTGCCGCACCCCCGATCTGTACGGGCCATCGGACGCCCACGGTCTCGACGTCCTCCGCGGCGTCCAGGAGGGCCTCGAGCCAGGTGGCCGCCTTGAGGCCGAACGTGATCGGCACGGCGTGCTGGGTCAGGGTGCGTCCGGTCATCGGCGTTGCGCGATGCCACCTGGCCAGCCCGGTGAGCGCCTGGACCTGGGCACGAAGCTCCTCGCGCTGCCGGTCGAACACATCTCGCAGGCAGAGCACGAGCCCGGTGTCGAGGACGTCCTGGCTGGTCAGGCCGCGATGCAGCCACAGCGCGGCCGACGGGTGCCGCCCTGCGAGCCGGTCTCGGAGCAGGCCGACCAGCGGCACCACGGGGGTTCCGGTGCCCTCGGCGTCCGCCGCGACGCCGACCACGTCGCCGTCTCCGACCAGCTCGCTCAGCCGCACGCCGCCGGCGTCCGGCGGCGCCACCTCGACCGCGACCAGGGCCTCCAGCCACGCCTCCTCGACGACGGCCATCGCGACGAGGACCGCGGCGTCGCTCAGCAGGTCGCCCGCACGCTCGTCACCGGGCCACAGCAGCGACGTCATCGGGCCATTCTGGCGACCCCGGCCGAGATCATCGCGGTGGCGTGCGCGGATAGGCGAGGAACACGGTCTCGCGCTCGCCGTGCAGGACGACGTCGAACCGCAGCCCTCCGTCCGCGTCGGCGCGGGCGACGAGCGTCTGTCGGCGCTGCGGGGGCAGCGCCGACAACAGCGGGTCGGCTCGCAGCAGTTCCTCGTCGCCCGGCAGGTACACCCGGGTGAGCAGTCGGTCGAGCAGCCCGCGGGCGAACACCGCGAGGGCGAAGAACGGGGCCGTTCCCACGGGCGCGCCCGGGCGCAGGGTGGTGAAGGAGTACCCGCCCGCGTTGTCGGTGGATGCCCGGCCCCAGCCGGTGAACGTCCACCCGTCGCGCCGCAGCGACCCGGGCTCGGCGACGGCGACGCCGTCCGGACCGGCCTGCCAGAGCTCGAGCAACGCGTCGGGCACGGGCCGCCCCTCGCCGTCGAGAACCCGGCCGGCCAGATGCAGTGCGCCGGTGTGCCCGCGGGGGACGAGATCGGCGTCGCCCGGGTACGGCAGGGCGAACCCGAAGAAGGGTCCCACCGTCTGCCCCGGCGTGGGGACGAGTGAGGCGCTCACCGGCTGGCCTTCGCGTCACGGTCGGGACCCGGCTCGGTCGGCGTCCGATGCGTACCCGTGAGCACGACGTCCCAGCGGTACCCCGTGCACCATTCCGGCCGCGAGACCTCATGGTCGTAACGGGCGACGAGCCGGTCCCGGGCCTTCTGGTCGACGATGGACTGGTAGATCGGGTCCAGGGGGAACAGCGGATCGCCCGGGAAGTACATCTGGGTGACGAGGCGCTGGGTGAACTCCGTGCCGAAGAGCGAGAAGTGGATGTGCGCCGGGCGCCAGGCGTTGAGGTGGTTGCGCCACGGGTACGGCCCAGGCTTGATCGTCGTGAACCGGTAGACGCCGTCGGCGTCGGTCAGACAGCGACCGACCCCGACGAAGTTCGGGTCGAGCGGCGCCGGGTGCTGGTCACGCTGGTGGATGTACCGCCCGGCCGCGTTCGCCTGCCAGATCTCGACGAGCTGGTCTCGGACCGGCCGGCCGTCGGCGTCACTGATCCGACCCGTGACGACGATGCGCTCCCCGACCGGCTCGCCGGCGTGCCCGATGGTGAGGTCGGCCTCGAGCGGATCGACCTCGCGGTGCCCGAACACGGGCGCGAGCAGCTCGACACCCTCCGGATCGACGAGCTGCGGCTCGAACGTCGGGTGGCGCAGGAGGCTGCTGCGGTAGGGGCCGTAGTCGAGCAGCGGCTTGGTCCGCTCGCCGGCCCCCGGGTCGGCCGTGCGCTCCCTCTCGTACGCCTGCGCCAGCTCGGCGATCTCGACGCTGATCTGCTCCTGGGTGCTGGCGGCGGCGTCCGAGGAGGCCTCGCGCCCGCTCCGGCCGGCCGTGGGAGTCATGCAGAGACGGTAGGTCGACGGCCGTCGCCGAGCGACGGCGCGATTCCGCTGAGCGAAAGGCAGCGTGCTGTTCGGAGTCTGATGGAGGTGTCGGCGGCAGGGCTGTGCACCGCATCGCACGGGTGCACGGTGCCGGCGGACACGTCCTCCGGACGAAGGGCTGGGGCGAGGGCCGGCTGCACCGGGTCCGGTGCACTGCACAGCGTCCGTGGGCGACATGCTCCCGCCCAGGATCCGCCTTCTCCCGACGATCCGTCGCCGGGCCGGGGTAGCGCAGAGGGATCATCCACTGAGCGGAAGCCGCCGGTGGTGGATCCGGCACCGGCGTCATTCACTCGTCCCATGACGGTCGATGATCCCCCCCGCGCTTCGGGCGGCGGGGCCTCGGGCGGCGGGGCCTCGGGCGGCGGCACTTCGGATCGCGTGCGCACCCAGGTGGCCATCGTCGGCGCCGGGCCGGCCGGCCTGCTGCTCTCCCACCTGCTCGAGCGGGAGGGTGTGGAGTCGGTCGTCGTCGAGACGCGTTCGCGGGCGTATGTCGAGGCGAGGATCCGCGCGGGGATCCTGGAGAGTTCGACGGTCCGGTTGCTGGACGACGTCGGGTTGGGTGAGCGCCTGCACCGCGAGGGGTTCGAGCACCGCGGGATCTACCTGCAGTGGCCCGGCGAGCGGCACCACGTGGACTTCGTCGACCTGGTCGGGCGCAGCGTCACGGTCTACGGGCAGACCCAGGTCACCAAGGATCTCGGGCGGGCGCGGGACGCCGCCGGCCAGGCGTTCCGGTACGAGGTGCGGGAGACCCACCTGCACGACCTGACGACCGAGCACCCCGCCGTTACGTTCACCGGCGCCGACGGCCGGCCGGCCCGGATCGACGCAGACGTCGTGGTCGGCTGCGACGGGTCGTTCGGGCCCAGCAGGGCCTCCGTCCCGGTCTCCGCGGCGCGCACGTGGGAGCGCGTGTACCCCTACTCCTGGCTCGGCGTGCTGGCTGACGTCCCGCCGTCGACGGACGAGCTGATCTACGCCTGGCACCCGGACGGTTTCGCGCTGCACTCGATGCGCTCGTCCACGGTCAGCCGCCTCTACCTGCAGGTGCCGCCGGAGACCGACGTCGCCGACTGGCCCGACGACCGCATCTGGGCGGCGCTGGCGGAGCGGCTCGGCGAGGGGCAGGGCGGATGGCACCTGACCCCGGGGCCGATCACGGACAAGAGCGTGCTGCCGATGCGCAGTGTCGTGCTGGCGCCGATGCGGTACGGCCGGCTCTTCCTGGCCGGGGACGCCGCCCACATCGTGCCGCCCACGGGCGCCAAGGGACTCAACCTGGCGGTTGCCGACGTCGCGCTGCTCGCGCCCGCGCTCGGCCGGCTGCTGACGAAGAACGACCCGACGCTGGCGGACGCCTACTCCGACACGGCGCTGCGCCGGGTCTGGCGCTGTACCCACTTCAGCTGGTGGATGACGACCATGCTGCATACCACGGGCGAGGAGTTCGAGGCCCAGCTGCAGCGCGCGCAGCTGGAGTGGGTGTCCCGCAGCACCGCCGGGGCGACGGGTCTGGCCGAGAACTACACGGGGCTGCCGATCGGCTTCTGAGCCCGGTGACGTGTCGGCCGGGCAACCGGCGGCTGCTACTTCGGGCGAGGGCGGGGCTGACTCCCCACCACTCGGACAGAAGCGCCGCGCATGCGTTGGGACAGCACGTCCAGCAGCCGGCTGCCGCGATCCGTGCCCCGCAGCGAGTCGTAACCGCTGGAGAGCAGTCGTGGCCGGATCAGCTCGACCGCCGGGGGGTAGGCGTACGGGCGGCCGCCGAAGGACAGCTTGGCGCGGTCGGCGCTCGGCCAGGCGTCCTCGTTCGCCGTCGCCCCCGCGAGCAGATCCACGAGCATCCCGGTGTCGATCCCCCCGAAGTCGAACCAGCGGTAGCCCTGGCGCTTCGCCCACCGGATCGCCTCCCACCGGGTGGCGCCCGGCACGCTGAGCTTGCTCGCCTCGCCCGACCGGTCGAACCCGCCGAGTCTGCCTTTGATGACTCCGCCGCAGCCGGTGAGCAGGTCCGCCGCGACGGGCCGGCCGCGCACCTCGCCGATGAACAGCACGGCGTGACCGGCGGGCGCCAGCTCGCGGAAGAAGGTCTCGACGTAGCTGCCGGGAAGCGGCTGATACCCCTGGTGCCGAGCCGTGTGGGCCATCAGCTCGGCGAGCAGCGCCACGTCATCGGGTCCGCCGCGGCGCACGCAGACTCCCCGCTCGGGCCACTTCGTCGTCCAGTAGCGCAGCCGCCGACCGAGCCCCGCGCGCAGCTCGTCCTCGCTGCGCGTGAGGTCGAGTCGCAGCGAGCCCGCGGGCGAGATCCCCGCGTGCGACGTCCGGAAGCCGCGTGCGAGCAGGGCGCGGCTGCAGTCCTCGGCGTCGTCCGGCGGCTGGACGAACAGCGGGCGCCCCGGGCGCGCGAGCCGGGTCAGGGCGTCGGCGAGGACGGCGACCACCCCGGCCCGGTCCTCGACGTCTGCGGCGACGACCGGGCCGGACGGCAGGTAGCTCAGCCGCAGCCCCAGTGACAACCTGCGGACCAGCACCTGCGCACCACCGACCAGGTGGTCGCCCTCGTCGGCGAAGACGTAGACGGCGCCGTAGCCGACGGATGCGCGGACCCTGGCCCAGGCCGACAGCTGGTTCACATCCGTACCCGGGGTGGCGGCGACGAGAGCATCCCACGTGCGCAACCTCGCGGCGTCGGGGGACGTCACGATCCGAGCCCTCACGCGTTGGAACCTCCGGAGTGGGTGCAACCTCCGACAACTCTCGGACACGGCTAGTTTGTCAAAGTCGGTGCGGATCTGCTGGGGGACACGCGAGGAGGAACCGAAGGGTGAGGATTGCCTGTGTCGGTGGGGGCCCCGCCGGGCTGTACACCGCGATCTCGGCCAAGCTCCGCGATCGCTCGACCGACGTCGTCGTGCTCGAACGGAATCCGGCCGGCGTGACCCAGGGTTGGGGGGTCGTCTTCTGGGACGATCTCCTGGACGCCCTGCACCGCAACGACCCGCCGTCGGCACGGACCATCCGGGATGCCGCGGCGGTGTGGGACGGTCAACTGCTGCGCGTGGGCGACCGGCCGCCGGTCTTCCTCGGCGGCTCGGGCTACGCCGTCGGCCGGCATGCGCTGTTGTCCCTCCTCTCTGCGCGGGCGGCCGAGCTCGGCGTCGAGGTGCTCTTCGACACGCCCGCCGAAGGCCATCCGGCCGTGGCCGCCGCCGACCTCGTCGTGGCCGCGGACGGCGCCGGGAGCCGGCTGCGTTCGGAGCGTTCCGACGCGTTCGGCACGCAGGTGGACGTGGGGCGCAACAAGTACATCTGGCTGGGCACCACCCGGCTGTTCTCGACGTTCACGTTCGGCTTCGTCGACACCGGGGTGGGCTGGATCTGCTGCCACGCCTACCGATACGACGACACGACCAGCACGTTCATCGTCGAGTGCCCGACGCCGACCTGGGAGGGGCTGGGCTTCGACCGGATGGATACCGACTCCTGCCTGCGCACCCTGGAGAAGCACTTCGCGCTGCACCTGCAGGGTCATCCACTGCTGGCCCAGCGCGCAGGCTCGGGCCCCGCGTCCTGGCTCAACTTCCGCCGCGTGACGAACCGGAGCTGGAGCGACGGGAACCTCGCGCTCGCCGGCGACGCGGCCCACACCACGCACTTCGCCATCGGGTCGGGCACGAAGCTCGCGATGCTCGACGCCATCGCCCTGGCCGACCACGTCCTCGCCGACCACGACCTGCCCCGGGCCCTGCGTGCCTACGAGGCCGAACGGCAGGCGGCCCTCGCGCCGCTGCAGGAGGAGGCGATGCGCAGCACCGAGTGGTTCGAGAACGCGGTGGGCGCGTTGCCCGGTGATGACGACGTCCAGCTGGGTTGGTCGCTGTGGCAACGCCGCAGCGGTTCGCCGACCTGGCGGTACTACCTGCATCTGGCCACCCAGAACGCGTCGGTGCGGCGCCTGCGGGTGCTGGCGGGGACCATGCGCCGCGGGGTGCGGGAACAGCGCCGTGAGCTCGTCGCCGCCCGGCGCCGGGCAGCGCGTGGCACGCCCGCCCGGTGACCCGCCCCCGCCTTCCCCCGTGATCATGCAATCCGTGTCGATCAAGTGACGATCTCGTCACTTGATCGACACGGATTGCATGATCACGGGG
>DATKNA010000146.1:0-55688 GCA_035541595.1 Kineosporiaceae bacterium
CGACTTCCGCGACGCGTCGTGCACGTCGATGTCGGCGACCCCCGACGGCGCGTCGCGCTGGAGGCGGACAGCTTCGCCCACCACGGTTCCAGGTCCGATCTCGTGCGCGACTGTGAGCGTTACGACGACCTCGCCGGCGAAGGCTGGAAGGTCCTGCGCTTCACCTGGGAGCACGTCATGTTCGAGCAGCCATGGGTCGCCGAGGTCGTCGAGATGACGTGCCGACAACGGGGCGGTGGCGCCTTCGTCACCTCGCGGCGCGATGTCGTCCCGAGGCCGCGGGCGGGCGACGACTAGCCTGGTGAGGTGAACGAGATCGAGATCGGTCGGGGCAAGCGCGGCCGGCGGGCGTACACGTTCGACGACGTCGCCGTCGTCCCGAGCCGCCGGACCCGTGACCCGGAGGAGGTCAGCGTCGCCTGGCAGATCGACGCCTACCGCTTCGAGATCCCGGTCGTCGCCGCACCGATGGACTCGGTGATGTCGCCGGCGACGGCTGTCGCGCTGGGCCGCCTCGGCGGTCTGGGCGTCCTCGATCTCGAGGGCCTGTGGACCCGGTACGAGGACCCCCGGCCGTTGCTGGAGGAGATCGCCGGCCTCGATGCCACCGAGTCGACCCGTCGCATGCAGGAGATCTACGCGGAGGAGATCAAACCGGACCTCATCGCGGCCCGGGTCAAGGAGATCCGCGACGGCGGGGTGACCGTCGCCGGTGCCCTCACGCCGCAGCGCACCCAGCAGTTCTGGCGCACCGTGGTCGACGCCGGTGTCGATCTGTTCGTCATCCGGGGCACCACCGTCAGCGCCGAGCACGTGTCCGGCCGCGCGGAGCCGCTCAACCTCAAACGCTTCATCTACGAGCTCGACGTGCCCGTGATCGTCGGCGGGTGCGCCACCTACACGGCAGCGCTGCACCTCATGCGCACCGGAGCGGCGGGGGTCCTGGTCGGCTTCGGCGGGGGCGCCACCCATACGACCCGGACCACCTTGGGCATCCACGCGCCGATGGCGACGGCCATCGCCGACGTGGCCGAGGCCCGGCGCGACTACATGGACGAGTCCGGTGGCCGGTACGTCCACGTCATCGCGGACGGCGGCATGGGCCGATCCGGCGAGATCGTCAAGGCGGTGGCCTGCGGCGCGGACGCCGTGATGCTCGGCGCCGCCCTGGCCAGGGCACACGAGGCGCCGGGGCGCGGCCATCACTGGGGGCCGGAGGCGCATCATCCGCTGGTGCCCCGCGGCGAGCGCGTCCACGTCGGGACGGCCGGCTCGTTGGCGGACATCCTGCTGGGCCCCGCGCGGACCGCCGACGGCACGACGAACCTCGTCGGCGCGCTGCGCCGGTCGATGGCCACCACGGGGTACTCCGATCTCAAGGAGTTCCAGCGGGTCGAGGTCGTCGTGTCCCCGTACCGCCCGAGTCGACCGGCCGGTTGACGGGCCGGCTCGGCCGGCGCAGCGCCGGGGCAGCGCGGGCAGCTGGGGGCGCCCAGGGCAGTGCCGGGAGCCAGGGAGCGCTCTTCGGTCCTAAGGTCCTGCCGACCAGGGCGGGTGGGCCCTCCGGTGCGTCGGTCCGCGGGGCTACGGTGTGCCATCAGGCACGAACCACCGAGCTCCACGCAGGCCAGCGCCCGGGTCACCCGGCGGGCCGGGAAGAGGACACAGATGCACTCACTTCGTCCACGCCTGGGCCGCTCGGCGCTCCTCGCGGCCGGCGTCGCCCTGCTCGCCGCCGTCGCCGCCTGTGGGGGCGGGAGCAGCGGGGGCACGACGTCGTCGTCGGCCGCCGGTAGCGGCAGCGCCTCGAGCATGCCGTCGATCAGCAAGGACGCCGCGCTCGCGAAGATGCTCCCGTCGTCGATCGCGAGCAAGGGGACCCTGACCATCGGCACCGACGCCTCGTACGCGCCGAGCGAGTTCGTCGACACCGACGGCAAGACCGTGATCGGCTTCGACGTCGACCTCGCCAAGGCCCTCGGTCAGGTCCTCGGCGTGCAGGTCAACGTCCAGAACGCCCCGTTCGGCACGATCATCGAGGGCGTCAAGAGCGGCAAGTTCGACCTGGGCATGTCGTCGTTCACCATCAGACCCGACCGGATCAAGCAGGTCGACATGGTGAGCTACTACAGCGCCGGCACCGCCTGGGCGGTGGCCGCGGGCAACCCCGAAGGGGTGACGCCGGACAACGCCTGCGGCAAGAAGGTCGCGGTGCAGAAGGACACGGTTCAGGTCGACGACATCACCGCGCGCTCGAAGAAGTGCACCGACGCCGGCAAGCCGGCGATCGCCGTCGAGCAGTTCCCGCTGCAGACCGACGTCACCAGCGCGGTCGTCACGGGCAAGGACGACGCGGAGCTGGCGGACTCCCCGGTGATCGCCAACGCGATCAAGCAGACGAACGGCAAGCTGCAGCAGGTCGGCGAGGTCTACGCCTCGGCGCCGTACGGGATCGTCGTCCCCAAGAACTCCGGTGACTACGCCAAGGCGATCCAGGGCGCCGTGCAGAAGCTCATCGACAGCGGCGCCTACGAGACGATCCTCAAGAACTGGGGCGTCGAGGGCGGCGCCATCAAGACCTCCGAGATCAATCCGACGTCATGAGTGACACGCTGACGAAGGGGCCCGAGACGCGGCCTGCGCCCATCAAGGCCGTCCCCGTCCGGCATCCGGGCCGGTGGGCCGCCGTCGTCGTCATCGCCGTGCTGGTGGCAATGGCGATCAACAGCATCGTCACGAACCCGAACTGGCAATGGGAGTTCCAGCTCCAGAACGCCTTCTCGGAACCCGTGCTGCACGGCGTGTGGACCACCCTGTGGCTGACGGTCGCCGCGATGGCGATGGGCGTCCTGCTCGGCATCGTCCTGGCGGTGATGAGGCTGTCGCCGAACCCGGTCCTCGCCGGCAGCGCCTGGTTCTACATCTGGATCTTCCGGGGGACCCCCGTGCTCGTCCAGCTCGTCATCTGGGCGAACCTCGGCTCGCTGTACCGGCAGATCTCCCTCGGCGTGCCGTTCGGGCCGGCCTGGTTCACGATCGACACCCGCAACCTCATTCCGAACGCGGTGGCCGCCCTGCTCGGGCTCGGTCTGAACGAGGCCGCGTACATGTCCGAGATCATCCGCGCCGGCATCCTGTCGGTGGATGAAGGCCAGTCCGAGGCGGCGTCCGCTCTCGGGTTCTCCCGGATGCAGACCCTGCGACGCGTCGTCCTGCCGCAGGCGATGCGGGTGGTCGTCCCGCCGACGGGCAACGAGACCATCTCGATGCTCAAGACCACCTCGCTGGTCAGCGCGGTGCCGTACGCCGAGTTGTTCTTCCAGACCTCGTCGATCGGCAGCCGCACCTTCCAGGTGTTCCCGACGCTGGTGATGGCCAGTCTGTGGTACCTCGCCATGACGAGCGTGCTCATGATCGGCCAGTACTACATCGAGCGGTACTACGCGCGGGGTTCCGTGCGTGTGCTGCCGCCGACGCCGCTGCAGCGGCTGCGGATGCGGCTCACGGGGAAGGAGCTGCGATGAGCGAGGGAACTCCGGTCCGCGGGCGCGGCCAACCGGACGCCGTCGAACCAGGCGTCGCCTCCGCAGCGACGGCGGGCGCCGGCGCGCCGGCGTCCGCGCCGCCGATGGTGAAGGCCGAGCAGCTTCACAAGTACTTCGGTGCGACACATGTGCTCAAGGGCATCGATCTCGAGGTGAAGCGCCGCGAGGTCATGTGCGTCGTCGGCCCGTCGGGGTCGGGCAAGTCCACGCTGCTGCGCTGCATCAACCACCTCGAGAAGATCGACGCCGGCCGGCTCTCGGTGGACGGCGAGCTCGTCGGTTACCGGGAGCGCAGCGGCAAGCTCTATGAGCTGCGCGAACGTGAGGTCGCCCACCAGCGCCGCGACATCGGCATGGTGTTCCAGCGGTTCAACCTCTTCCCCCACATGACGGCCATGGAGAACGTCATGGAGGCGCCGTGCCGGGTGAAGAAGGAGCCGAAGAACGCCGTCCGTGAGCGCGCGCAGGCCTTGCTCGACCGGGTCGGCCTCGGCGACCGCGGCGGTGCCTATCCGAGCCAGCTGTCCGGTGGTCAGCAGCAGCGGGTCGCGATCGCCCGGGCGCTGGCCATGCAGCCCAAGCTCATGCTCTTCGACGAGCCGACGTCCGCGCTGGACCCGGAACTCGTGGGAGAGGTCCTCGACGTCATGCGCCGGCTCGCCCTCGACGGCATGACCATGGTCGTCGTGACGCACGAGATGGGCTTCGCCCGCGAGGTGGGTGACAGCCTGGTGTTCATGGACGACGGCGTCGTCGTCGAGGCCGGCGATCCCAAGGAAGTGCTCCTGCGCCCTCAGCACGAGCGCACGAAGACCTTTCTGTCGAAGGTGCTGTGATTCGACCTGTACGCTTCCGCGACGTATTCCCCGATCGTGGTCGCCCGGGGGAATGACGATGATTCGGGGAGACGCGTCGCCGGCGGGAGTTGGCGAATGGGGGGACCGGGCCCGGCAACCGGGGGTGCCGCGAACGCCGGCCGTACGCTGCTCCCATGACGGACGGTCTCGACATTCGGTCCGGCCGCCTCGGGCCCGCGGAGCGCAGCGGGGCACTGGCCGCGATGACGGGTCGCCCGTTCGACGTCCTCATCGTCGGCGGGGGCGTGGTCGGCGCGGGTGCGGCGCTCGACGCGGCGACCCGGGGCCTCTCGGTCGCTCTCGTCGAGGGCCGTGACTGGGCCAGCGGCACGAGCTCGCGCTCGAGCAAGCTCATCCACGGCGGGCTGCGATACCTCGAGATGCTCGACTTCGCCCTCGTGGTGGAGGCGCTGCGGGAACGCGGCCTCATCCTCACCCGGCTCGCGCCCCACCTCACCCGGCCGGTCCCGTTCCTCTACCCGTTGCGGCACCGGGGCTGGGAGCGCGGCTACGTCGCGGCCGGCGTCACCCTGTACGACCTCATGGCGCGCACGGGCGGCTACGGCGCCGGCCTGCCGTTCCACCGCCACCTGACCCGGAAGCAGGCCCTGCGGGCCGTGCCCAGCATGCGCCGGGACGCCCTCGTCGGCGCCGTCCAGTACTTCGATGCGCAGCTGGACGACGCCCGCCACACGATGAACGTCGTCCGGACCGCCGCGGCGTACGGGGCGACGGTGGCGAACCGGGCACGAGTGGTCGGCTTCCTGCGCGAGGGGGAGCGCGTCGTCGGCGTACGCGTGCGGGACATGGAGCACTACCCGGCGCAGGGCGCCGAGATCGAGGTCCAGGCCCACCAGGTGATCAACGCGACCGGAGTCTGGACCGACGAGACCCAGGCGATGGTGGGTGAGCGAGGTCAGTTCAAGGTGCGTGCGTCGAAGGGGATCCACCTCGTCGTGCCGCGGGACCGCATCCTGTCGACCACCGGGATCATCCTGCGCACCGAGACGTCCGTGCTGTTCGTGATCCCCTGGGGCCGGCATTGGATCATCGGCACGACCGATACCGACTGGACCCTCGACAAGGCCCACCCCGCGGCGTCCAGCCGGGACATCGACTACCTGCTCGGTCAGGTGAACTCGGTGCTCGCCACCCCGCTGACGCGCGAGGACGTCGAGGGTGTCTACGCCGGTCTGCGCCCGCTGCTGGCCGGCGAGAGCGACCAGACGTCGAAGCTGTCCCGCGAGCACGTCGTCGCCCACCCGGTGCCCGGGCTCGTCGTCGTCGCCGGCGGCAAGTACACGACCTACCGGGTGATGGCGAAGGACGCGGTGGACGAAGCGGCCCGCGCCCTCGACTTCCGGGTGGCGCCGTCGTGCACCGACGAGGTGCCGCTGCTGGGAGCCGAAGGGTACCGGGCGGCGTGGAACTCCCGCGCCCGGACGGCGGCGCGCGCCGGCCTGCACGTGGCCAGGATCGAGCACCTGTTGCAGCGTTACGGCTCGATGATCGACGAGGTCCTGGAGCTGTGCGCCCCGCCGACGGGCGACCCTGCGCTGGGCCGCCCGCTGCCCGGCGCGGACGACTACCTGGCCGCCGAGGTGGTGTACGCCGCCTCCCATGAGGGTGCCCGGCACCTGGACGACGTCCTGGCCCGGCGGACCCGGATCTCCATCGAGACCTGGGACCGCGGCGTGTCCACCGCGCCGCACGCGGCCCGGCTCATGGCGGGCGTCCTGGGCTGGTCCGGCGAGCAGATGGAGCGCGAGGTCCAGCACTACCTGGCCCGGGTCGAGGCGGAGCGGGCCTCCCAGGCCCAGCCGGACGACGAGTCCGCGGACGCCGCCCGCGTCGGCGCGCCCGAGATCGTCCCGCTGTCCTGAGCTCATCCGGCGTCGTGTGCTCTCCGCCTGCGACGGACACGCCGAGAATCCGACACATCTGGGTGTACCAGGGCATTCCGGCGCGCGTTAAGGATTCTGCCGGTGCTGCCGAGGGGTAGACGGAGAGCCGCCGACCCTGGGGAGCACGACATGACGATCATCAAGGCCACCTGCCCCGTGTGCGGCGACGTCCAGCTCTCCCGTGACCAGGTCCGGCTCGTGCTGCACCCCGTGCGTGATCGTTCCTTCTACGCGTTCACGTGCAACGTCTGCGACGACGAGGTACGCAAGCCGGCCGGTCCCGAGGTGGTGCGGCTGCTCCGCATGGGTGGTGTCGTCCCGGAGAGCGCGGACTTCCCCGCCGAGGCGGCACAGGAGCACCACGGGCCGGCGCTGACCTACGACGACGTGCTCGACTTCGTCACCTGGCTGCGCGGCGCGACGGCGATCGCGGCAGCCGCGGGGGCGGGCCTGCACCGGCGGATCGACGACACCTCGGACTCCGTCCGGCACCAGCCCTGAACCGCAAGCCACGACGACGCGGGCCCCGCCGGCGTTCACCCTTCGGCGGCCAGCGCTCCGGCCGCAGAGAGGAGCTCGCCGACGACGTCCTGCGGAACGGACTCGCCCCTCGACGACACCGCCAACGCCCACCACGGTTCCGCGGCGTCCCGCCGGGCCACCAACGCCGCCGCGCAGGAGACGCCGTCGCGGAACTGACCGTGCTCGGTCACGACGTGCTGCGCCCCCATCGCCGCCAGCTCGGTCTCCAGCTCGTCGACGTCGCGCGGCGTGCGGCTGGTGAACTGTCGCAGACCCTGCTCGCGCAGGTACCCACGGCGGGCCTCACGGGACAGCGTCGCGAGCAGCGCCTTGCCCGCCGCTGAGGCGTGCGCGGACGCGTCCAGCCCGACCTCCAGGTCCTCGATGTAGGGGGACGCCGGGCCTTCGGCGAGATCGGTGACGACGACGCGACCCTCGACGAACCGGGTCAGGTACGCAGAGTGACCCGTCGCTGCCGCCAGCCGCCCCAGCACCCTGCCGGCGCCCGCGGGTCGGCCCAGCGCCGTCCGCAGGTCGTGGAACCGCCGCGCGACCTCGGGACCCGCGACGTAACGCCCGTCCGGGTGTCGCACCAGGTAGCCCTCGTACGCCAGCGTCCGTGCCAGGTGATAGGTGGTCGACAGGTTGAGCCCGGCGCGCCGCGCCACGGCCTTCATGGTCAGCGGCACCGGACTGGCCGCCACCACCTCGAGCACGTGCAATGCCCGCGATACGCTCTGCACCTGGTCGCGCGGCTGCTCGCGATGCGGTGACACGGGCGGCGCCCACCGTGATGTGGTCATCCGTCACCTCCTCGCGGTGCAGGTCATCGTCCCCCGGTCGGGCGCCCGGTGCCAGCGGGATCTGCCCGATCCGGGTCCGGACGTCGACCGCCTCGGGCCTTTCGCGATGTGAAAAGGACGCTCTCCTGGGGCGGCCTACAGCCGCCTACCGTCGTCGCATGCCGACGGGCTCCGCTGGTCGTGGCGACCACCGCGAGGACTACACGGAGCAGGTCAGGTCGGCGCTGGCCGACGTCCACGATCCCTGCTGCCGGGAGAAGGGGATCTCCGTGACGGAGATGGGCCTGCTGCGGTCGGCGAGCAGGTCCGATGACGGGGACGTCCGGGTCGAGCTCCTGCTCACGTCGGGCTGGTGCCCGTTCGCCGCGACCGTCCTCAGCGACGTGCGTGATCGCGTCGCGGCCCTGCCGGGCGTGACGAGCGCGGACGTCCAGATCGTCTGGGACGAGGCCTGGACGACGGAGCGCCTCTCGGCACGCGCTCGCGGCCTGCTGCGCTTCCTGCCCGACCCCGTCCGGGTGCCCGACCCCCGGGCCTACGCCCACGACCGACTGGAGGGCCGACATGATCGGTGACGCGTTCGTCTTCGACGGGGTGGCGCACCCCTTCAACTTCCATCCGAAGAACGTCCTCGGCGGCGCCGGGACGATGTTCGCCAACCACCTCTATGCGTTCCACGCCACCCTGACACCGGACGGTGAACGCAGGATGACGGCCGAGGAGTTCCTGCGACAGTGGACACCGGACGACATCCGGCAGATGGTCTACCACGAGTCCGACACGGACATGCTCGTGGCGATGCCGCTGCCGCTCACCGACCTGTTCAAGGACGGGCTCTCGAACTGGGAGGAGTGCGCCGACCTCGCGTCGCGGGAGCCGGACCGGACCGTGTTCTGGGGCACGGTGAATCCGCTGGAGGGCCGCAAGGCGCTGGACGACATGGAACGCCAGGTCGGCGAGTTCAATGCCAGGGCGTTCAAGTTCTACAACGTGCGCTACGACTTCGGTTCGCCGTTCCCGTGGCGGATGGACGATCCCCGCATCGCGTTCCCGATCTTCGAGAAGGCACGTGACCTCGGCATCAACCTCATCGGCGTGCACAAGGGCGTGCCGCTGGGGCCACAGCCGATCGAGGCGACGCAGACCTGGGACATGGACGGGGCCGCGGCCAACTTCCCCGACATCAACTTCGTGATCTTCCACGTCGGGTTGCCGTTCATCGACGAGACCTGCTGGCAGCTGATCCGGTACCCGAACCTCTACGCGTCGCTCGCTGCCACGATCAACTTCCTGGTGCGCGCACCGCGCATGTTCGCGGAGATCCTCGGCAAGCTCCTGTTCTGGTGCGGCGAGGACAAGATCGTCTACGGCAGCGAGGCACCGATCTTCCATCCGCAGTGGGCCTTGCGCGCGTTCATGGAGTTCGAGCTCCCGCAGGACCTCGTCGAGGGCTACGGCTACCCGCAGCTCACCGACGTGGCCAAGCGGAAGATCCTGGGCGAGAACCTGCTGCGCCTGCACGGCTTCGACGTGGACGCCACGAAGGCCCGGCTCGCTCGTCCGCAGGCCCACGACTGACGGGCCGGCGCACCGGCCCGCGATGCGCGAGCGGGCGGGCGTGCGGCGAGGCCGGCGCGCGGTCGTGCGGCGAGGCGGGCGTGCGGCGAGGCGGGTGCGGGCGTGCGTGGGCGTGCACGCGCTGTCTTGGAATGCACGGGTTGTGACGCTGTGGGGGCCCCTGTCAGCGCCACAACCCGTGCACGTCCGCACAACGCGTGCACGCGGAGCGCATGGGTGCGTGGGGCCGCGCGGCGAGGCGGTTACCGGCTGGTAGTCAGCGGCCGGTGGCGGGACATACCCTCGCGGTATGCCGGAGCGTGCGCTGGCCGATCCCGAGTCCGACCCGACCGCGACGTGGGCGTTCGATCCCGCTCGCGCGCGTCGCCTGACCGCCCGCGTCGCCGCCGCCGCAGACGCCCGGCGGATGACGACGACGGCGCCGTTCACCAGTGCACCGCTTGCCGAACTGCCGGTCTCGACCCCGGACGACGTCCGCGCCGCCGTCGCCCGCGCTCGCAGCGCACAACCGGCCTGGGCCGCGCGCACGCCGCGCGAGCGGGCCGCCGTCCTGCTGCGACTGCACGACCTCGTGCTGGTCCGTCAGTCCGAGCTGCTGGACCTGGTGCAGCTCGAGAGCGGTAAGGCCCGCGGGCACGCCTACGAGGAGGTCGCGGACGTCGCGATCAACGCGCGCTGGTACGCGCGCCACGGTCCGTCGCTGGTCGCGGATGCGCGGCATCCCGGCCTGGTGCCGGTGCTCACCCGGGTGACCGAGGTCCGTCACCCGAAGGGCGTTGTCGGAGTGGTCGCGCCCTGGAACTACCCGCTCACCCTGGCGATCTCGGACGCCCTGCCGGCGCTGCTCGCCGGGAACGCCGTCGTGCTCAAACCCGACACCCGGAGCGTGCTCACCGCCCTCGCCGGGGCCGAGCTGCTCGCCGAGGCCGGCGTTCCCGAGGACGTCTTCGCCGTGGTCGTCGGTGACGGGCCGGTCGTCGGCGCGGCGCTGGTGGATGTGGTGGACCACGTCTGCTTCACCGGGTCCACCGCGACCGGGCGGCTGGTAGCCCAGCAGGCCGCCGCCCGGCTGGTCGGCGCATCGCTCGAGCTCGGCGGCAAGAACGCGGGCTACGTTGCGGCGGACGCCGACCTGGACCGGGCTGCCGAGGGCGCCGTCCGCGACTGCTTCTCCAGCGCCGGGCAGCTGTGCGTCTCGATCGAACGATTGGTGCTGCACGAGGCGATCGCCGACGCCTTCCTCGACCGGTTCCTCGGGCGCGTCCGGCACCTGGAACTCGGCGCGGGCCTGGACTACCGGGCGGACGTCGGCAGCCTGGTCTCGGCCGAGCAGTTGGCCCGGGTGCGTGCTCACGTCGACGACGCCGTCGAGCGCGGCGCCACGCTCCTTGCCGGTGGACGAACCCGCCCCGACGTCGGGCCGCTCTTCTACGAGCCGACGGTGCTGGACAACGTCCCCGTCACGGCCGCCTGCTACCGCGAGGAGACCTTCGGGCCCGTCGTGTCAGTCCGCCGGGCCGGCTCGGACGCCGAGGCGGTCTCGATCATGAACGACACGGCGTACGGCCTCAACGCCACGATCTGGACCCGGGACACCCGGCGTGCGGGCGTGCTGGCCCGCCACGTCGTGGCCGGCACCGTGTCCGTCAACGAGAGCTACATCGCGAGCTGGGGGTCCGTCGCGTCGCCGATGGGTGGGCGCCGGTCGTCCGGGCTCGGCCGGCGGCACGGGCGCGAGGGCATCCTGCGATTCACCGACCCGCAGACCATCGCCGTCCAGCGGTCGCCCGGGTTCCGGGTCCTCTACGCGCAGGGGCCGGAGCGATTCGCGGCGATCTTCACCGGTCTGCTCCAGGCGGCGCGCACCGCTCGACTGCCGTGGCCGTGACGGGTACCGGCCGGCCCTCGGAGCCGATGGAGCCGCGGTCCGCCGACGCAGCCAGGCAGCGGCCGGCGCCGGGTCTCGACCACGACGTCGTCGTGGTCGGATCGGGGTTCGGCGGCTCCGTCGCCGCGCTCCGCCTGGCCGAGAAGGGGTACGACGTTCTCGTCGTCGAGGCGGGCCGACGGTTCGAGGACGCCGACTTCCCCCGGACCAGCTGGGACCTGCCGCGGTTCGTCTGGGCCCCGGCGCTCGGCTGGTTCGGCATCCAGCGGATCCACCGGCTGCGGGACGTCGTGGTGCTCGCCGGCGCTGGCGTCGGCGGCGGGTCGCTCAACTACGCGAACACCCTCTACGTCCCGCCGCCGGCCTTCTTCACCGATCCGCAGTGGGGCGGGATCACCGACTGGCAGGCCGAACTGGCGCCCTACTACGACCAGGCGTCGCGGATGCTCGGTGTCGTCACCAACCCGTGCACGGGTGTGGTGGAGGAGACGATGCGCGACGTCGCCGAGGAGATGGGCGTCGGGCACACGTTCCGCAAGACACCCGTCGGTGTGTTCTTCGGCCGCGGCGGCGAGCGGGAGCCCGGGGTCAGCGTCCCCGATCCGTACTTCGGCGGGATCGGCCCCGAACGGACCGGGTGCCTCGAATGCGGCAACTGCATGGTCGGCTGCCGCTACGGCGCGAAGAACACCCTGGTCAAGAACTACCTCGCCCTCGCGGAACGGCACGGGGCACGGATCGAGCCGTTGCGCACCGTCGTCGGGGTGCAGCCGCGGGACCATCGGCGTCCGGAGCGGGGCTGGTTGGTGACCACCGTGCGCACCGGAGGGCGCGGCCGGCGTCGGGAGGCGAGGACCGTCACGGCCGCGCAGGTGGTGATCGCGGCCGGCGCCTGGGGCACGGCGACCCTGCTGCAGACCCTCCGCGCGGACGGGGTGCTCCCCGGCCTGTCGCCGCGGTTGGGCACGATGACGCGAACGAACTCGGAGGCCCTGCTGGGCGCATGGCTGACCCGGACGCCCGCGGACGACCTCACCAGAGGCGTCGCGATCACCACCTCCTTCCACCCGGACGACGACACCCACGTCGAGAACGTCCGCTACGGGGTGGACTCGAACGCGATGGGGCTGCTCAGCACGGTGCTGGTGGACGGGAACCCGGACTCCTCCCGCGGTCGGTGGCGGCGACTGACCGCCGTCCTCGCCCGGGACCCGGGGGCATTCCTGCGCTCCCTCTCGGTCCGGCGGTGGTCGCAGCGAGCCGTGATCGCCCTGGTCATGCAGTCGGTCGACAACTCGATGACCGTGACCGCGGCGCCACGTCGATTCGGTCCGGTGCGGTTGCCGGGGTGGCGGCTGGACTCCCGGCCCGGGCACGGCGCCCCGAACCCCCGGTGGATCCCCCCGGGTCACGACGCCGTCCGCAGGCTCGCGCGCCGCCTGACCGAGCGCACCGGGGTCCCGGCCATCCCGGGCGGGGCGATCGGGGACCTGGCCGACGTCCCGATGACGGCGCACTTCATCGGCGGGTGCCCGATCGGGGCGACGCCGGAGGACGGCGTCGTGGACGCCTATCAGCGCGTCTTCGGATACCCCGGTCTGCACGTGGTCGACGGTTCGGCGGTGTCGGCGAACCTCGGCGTCAACCCAGCACTGACGATCACGGCCCAGGCCGAGCGGGTGTTCGCGCTGTGGCCCTGTCGGGGCGAGGTCGATCCACGGCCCGACCTCGGGGCGGCGTACCGGCGGGTCGACGTGGTGCCGCCACGCCGGCCGGTCGTGCCCGACTCGGCGCCGGGCGCGCTGCGGCTGCGGACCCGTCCGGGGCCAGAAGGTGTCGCGCCGCGCGTGGCAGGCAGAGAATGATCGCGTGAGCGATGCCGGTTGGACACCTGCAGATCTGCCCGACCTCGGCGGGATGCGGGCGGTCGTCACCGGAGCGAACTCCGGGATCGGGTGGTACACGGCCCTGGAGCTGGCCCGGCGGGGAACGGTCGTCGTCCTGGCCGTTCGCGACGAGGAGCGGGGCGCGGCGGCCGCCGAGCGGCTGCGCTCGCTGGTGCCGGCCGCCCGGCTCGAGGTGTCCCGCCTGGACCTCGCCGACCTCGCCTCGGTCCGGGCCTTCGCGGCCGGCCAGGTCCGCCGACGGCTCGACCTTCTGATCAACAATGCCGGCGTGATGGGCATCCCGCGCACCGAGACCGCCGACGGCTTCGAGACGCAGTTCGGTGTCAACCATCTGGGGCATTTCGCGCTCACCGGCCTGCTGCTGCCGACCCTGCTCACGGGCGGCGTCCGGCGGGGCCCGGCGCGGGTCGTGACCGTCTCCAGCCACCTGCATCGGCGTGGCCGCCTGCATCCCGATGACCTGATGGCGAAGGGCTGGTACACCCCGTTCGCCGCCTACGGGCAGTCGAAGCTGGCGAACCTGCTGTTCATGCGCGAGCTGCAGCGGCGGGTCGACGCCTGCGGCGTTCCCTTGGCGAGCATCGGCGCGCACCCCGGGTATGCGGCCACGAACCTGCAGGCGAGAGGTCCGCGGATGAGCGGGAGCCGGGTGGGCGAGATGATCGCCTGGCTGGCCAACCGGCTACTGGCGCAGTCCCCGGCGCAGGGCGCCTGGCCGACGTTGCGCGCCGCGACGGATCCCGGCGCCCGCGGGGGTGACTACTTCGGTCCCGGCGGGTTCGCCGAGCAGCGCGGTCACCCGGTGCTGGTGGGGATGAGCGCCGCGGCGTCGGGCGCCGACGACGCGCGGAGGCTCTGGGAGGCGTCCGTCGAGCTGACCGGGGTGGACTACACGCAGCTGAAGCCCTCGTTCCCCAGGACACCGCCCCTGGCGCCGAACGCGGAGCCGGGTACGCCGGGGCGTTGAGACCGGCACGCCGGGCGCGTGCGCGGAGCCGGATATGCCGGCGTGGAGCCGCGCCCGCCGGCCGCGCCGCCGGGCCCGCCCTGCAGGTGGACGGGCTCGCCCCAGGGCGGAGCGAACCCGCGGACGTCCACGAGCGGCTGAGTCCACCGGTCGCTGCCCGCGGCTGCCCGACAGGTCGCGGGGGCTGTCGGCAACCGACCCGCCGGATGTCCCCCCGGGACGCCGTGCGACGCTGCTCGCGTGCTCCGCACGGCGCTCACACCCCGCTGGCTGGCCCTCCTGGCGATGGTCCTCGCGGCCGCCGCCGTGATGGCCCGGCTCGGCGAGTGGCAGCTCGACCGTGCGCGGCAGAAGGGCGAGCGTGACCGGGTCGAGGCCGCCCAGGCCGAGCCGCCTGCGCCGCTGACGTCGGTGCTCACCCCCCGGACGGCGTTTCCCGACGCCGCCGCGCACCGCCGGGTCACCGTCGAGGGCACCTGGGACTCCGCCCGTCAGCTGCTCGTCCCGGGTCGCCGGCTCGGCGACAGCACCGGCTTGTGGGTGCTGACGCCGCTCCGGCTGGCCGACGGGTCCGGCGTCCCGGTGGTGAGGGGGTGGGTGCCGGACGCCGCCGATCCCCACGCCGACCCCCGCGCCCTGCCTCGCGGGCCGGTGGCCGTCGAGGGCGTCCTCGAACCGTCGGAGCCGGTGGAGGGCCTGGCGCCCGGAGAGGCGAGCAGCGTCCCGGCCGGGCAGGTCGCGCTGGTGGCCGCGCCCTTGCTCGTGCAGAGGTGGCCGTACCCCCTGATGACGGGTTACGTCGTGCAGGCCGGCGCCCGGCCCGGCGCGACGGGCCAGGCCGCCGCGCTCGCCGCCGTCCCGCCGAGCACGGGCGGCGGACTCGCCCTGCAGAACCTCTCCTACGCGCTGCAGTGGTGGCTGTTCTCCGCCTTCGGGATCTTCTTCTGGTGGCGCGTGGTCCGGGACGACCACCGTGGCCGGCTCCGACGGGCCACCGTCGGCGCGGACCCACCACCTGTTCCCGGCCGTGAGCACGACGCCGAGCCCGTTCCGACCCCCGACGCAGGAGAACGACCGTGAAGGCGGCTCTGACCCGTTACCGCATCCTCGCCTACGCCACGGGTGTGTTCCTGCTCCTGCTGACCGTCCACGTGATCGTGCAGTGGTACCAGGCGAGCTCGCAGGAGCTGGCCTTCGCCGACGCCCCCGGCCTTGGCCGCTGGATCCCGGGAGCCGAGCACTGGGTTCCGATCACGCACGGGTACCTCTACCTCGCCTACGTGATCGTCGCGGTCGATCTGTGGTTCCGCACCCGGCTGCCGTCCGGGAGGATGGTGCTCGTCGTCCTCGCCGGCACCGTGCCCGGCATGTCCTTCGTCGCGGAGCGCTGGGTCACGCACCGGGTGCGCCCGATGCTGGCCGCCCAGGCCTCGTCGTCGTCACCGGCGCGGACGTCGACGGGTCCCTGATCCCGCCGTCCACAGGCGGCCGCGGTGCGCGATCGGCCGCTGCCGCCCGCCGTTAGGCTGCGGTCGTGACGCAGACGGGTCCTCACGCAGCCGCTCCTCCCGGGGTCCGAACGGACGCCGGGGCGCGGCGCGCCGGTGACCCGACCGATGATCTCCTCGCCGACGGGTCGCCTGACGAGGGGCCGTTGGAGGCCGGGGCGGACGCGCCCGAGCGCCTCGCTGAACGCATCCATCCGCCCGTGCTGGTGGTCGACTACGGCGCTCAGTACGCCCAACTGATCGCCCGCCGGGTCCGTGAGGCGAAGGTCTACTCCGAGGTCGTCCCGCACGACCTTCCGGTCGACGAGATCGTGGCCCGCAGGCCGGCGGCTGTGATCCTCTCGGGGGGGCCCGCGTCGGTCTACGAGCCGGGAGCGCCGCAGGTCGACCCCGCGTTGTTCGACGCCGGCGTTCCCGTGCTCGGCATCTGCTACGGCTTCCAGGCGATGGCGCAGGCCCTGGGCGGCCGGGTGGCGCACACGGGGTTGCGCGAGTACGGCGGGACGACGGTCGACACCCGGCCCGAGCGCTCCGTCCTGCTGCACGGGCAGCCCGCCGAGCAGTCGGTGTGGATGAGCCACGGGGACAGCGTCAGCCAGGCGCCCGAAGGGTTCGAGGTCGTCGCCGGGACGGCGGGCGCGCCAGTCGCGGCATTCGAGGACGAGCGACGCCGGCTCTTCGGCGTCCAATGGCACCCGGAGGTCCGGCATTCCACCTTCGGGCAGCGCGTCATCGCCAACTTCCTCACCCGCGGCGCCGGCATCACGCCCGACTGGACGACCGGCAGCGTCATCGAGGAGCAGGTCGCCCGCATTCGTGAGCAGGTGCGCTCGGCGCGGGTCATCTGTGGCCTCTCGGGCGGCGTCGACTCCGCCGTCGCCGCGGCGCTGGTCCAGCGCGCCGTGGGTGACCAGCTCAGCTGCGTCTTCGTCGATCACGGTCTGCTGCGCGCGGGGGAGGCCGAGCAGGTCGAGCGCGACTTCGTCGCCGTCACCGGCGTGCGGTTGAAGGTCGTCGAGGCGCAGGGCCGGTTCCTGTCCTCGCTCGCCGGCGTCGCCGACCCCGAGGAGAAGCGCAAGGTGATCGGGCGGGAGTTCATCCGGGTCTTCGAGCAGGCCGCGCGTGAGGTGGTGGCGGAGGCCGGGGCCGACCGGGAGGAGGTCAGGTTCCTGGTCCAAGGCACCTTGTACCCGGACGTCGTCGAGTCCGGCGGTGCCCTGCACGAGGGGAAGAGCGGCGCGGCGACGATCAAGAGCCATCACAACGTCGGCGGCCTCCCTGACGACCTGCGCTTCGAGCTCATCGAGCCGCTCCGGACCCTGTTCAAGGACGAGGTGCGGGCGGTGGGTCTGGAGCTGGGGCTCCCCGAGGAGATCGTCCACCGGCAGCCGTTCCCCGGCCCGGGCCTGGCCATCCGGATCGTCGGCGAGGTCACGTGCGATCGCCTGCAGACCCTTCGAGCCGCGGACGCCATCGTGCGTCACGAGCTCATGGCCGCCGGGCTCGACCGTGAGATCTGGCAGTGCCCGGTCGTCCTCCTCGCCGACATCCGGTCGGTCGGCGTGCAGGGAGACGGCCGTTCGTACGGGCACCCGGTGGTCCTGCGGCCGGTCTCGAGCGAGGACGCCATGACCGCCGACTGGACCCGCCTGCCCTACGACGTGCTCGCCCGGATGTCCACGCGGATCACCAACGAGGTCCCGGGGGTGAACCGGGTCGTCCTCGACGTCACCAGCAAGCCGCCGGGGACGATCGAGTGGGAGTGACGATGACGATCGGGTCGGCGTCCCGGTGGACCGGTGGACCGGCGCGGTGCGTCACTCCTCGGTCGGCGGGGTCTGCGCCGGCCGGGCGACCCAGGCGCTGAAGACGGGAAGGCCGAACCAGGACGGTGCGATGCGGTCGGCCGCCGAGGAGGGTCGGGCCCTGTCGTCGGGCGCGGTGTCGACCGGCGGCCTGACCGCGACGGCCACGGCGGCGTAGGGGCGGTTGAAGCGGAGGGTCAGCCTTCGCCGCGGGATCTCGGCCGGGACCATGGTGAACGCCAGCCGGACGGCGACGGCGGTGACCGCGGCCGCCTCGAAACCCTCGCGGGTGTATCGGGCGACGGCGACCTGCTGTGCCTGGAGATTCAGCGGCCCTCCCGGGAGCAGGGCGTGCAGCAGCCGCCCGGCGGCGGTGAACGCCTCGCGGGGCGGCCCACGCAACAGATCCAGCTGCGTCGACGCCTGCCAGGCCGGCAGCACGGCGACGCCCTCCTCGACCCGCCCGAACCGGCCCTTCGCCGGTACGGTGTCCTCGGCGATCTCGCCGAGCTCGGACGCGCCGGCCGGCACGTCGAACAGCGACACCGGATCATCGATCCTCGCCCCGTCGAGGCGAGCAGCGACCTCGTCCGCGGCGGCGAGCACGCTGGATCGGTCGACGTTCGTCGGCCCGAGGACGGACACCACCGCCAGCCCGTCCGCGGAGGCGGCCACGTGCGCGCCCACGAGACCGGCGGCGCTCGTCCGGACCAGCCGCACGTCGTGTCCCTCCACCGAACGCAGGGCTCGCGCCACCCGCGCCCCGAAGTCGTCCCCGCGTCCCGGCGCAGCGAGCTCGCTGCCCGGCACCACCTCGAACGCGCGGAGCCACCGCACCCTGGTCGCGAGCGCCGACGCGAGCACGAGCAGCACGTCGGGCGTGACGTCGACGGGGAACCGGTCGATGAGCCCCAGGGTGTGCTCACGCGCCCAGGTGTCCAGCTGCCGCTGACCCGGCAGGGCGCCGCGGGTGGCGACGTCCGGGAGCCGCGCCTCGTAGTCGCGGAGGCGGTCGGTGGCGACGTCCTCGCGCCACCACAGCCCCACCGCAGCGGCTACCGCCGGATGCGGCTCGTCGAGGAGGTCCGCGGCGACCCGGCCGGCGTCCGCCAGCGGCATGCCGAGCGCGGTCTCCACCTCCCGCCGCGCGGCGGTGTCCGTGCCGTCGTCCGCGAGACCGGCGAGGGCGAGCACCAGCCAGGCGCCGAGCGCGGAGACCACGTGCTGTTCCGATCCCGCGGCCTGGTGCAGCCTCGCCCCGTACCGTGTGATCGCCGCAGCCGCCCGGGTGGAGACGTCGTCCGTCGTCATGACGTCCAGGATCCCCCGTCTGCGGCGGTTGGCGAGGCGGGCACCGTGATCGGGGCGGTGCGGGTACCCGCCCGGATCGACTCGACGAGGTGCTCGTCCGGCCCGACATAGGCGCCGTCCCACACCACGCAGCGCTCGACCGTGCCCGCGACGACGGCTGTCGGGTCCACGACACTCCGCCCGCCGCCGGCGTGCAAGTTCGCCGCGAGGTAGTCCGCCGGCGTCCCGCAGTCGATCGCCACGGAACCGGCGGCGACTCCGGCCAGCGTGACGAGCTCGAGCCGGCCGCGGGCGATCTCCTCCTGCCAGAGCACCTCGTAGAGACCGGACGGTGTCGTGGGGAGCGACCGCACCGCCGCCCACGGCAGCAGGCACGCCCCCACGTAGCGCAGGCCCGGCCGGACCGACGGGAAGTCACCGGCGCCGGCGACGGTGGAGCAGAGCAATCGGCAGCGCTCGCCGTCCCAGTCCTGGGCCAGCGCGCCGAGGCCGCCCGGGAGATAGGCGTCCGCGTTGGTGACCACGACGGACCGTCCCCCGATCCAGTCGCGCAGCAGGCCGAGGGCGCCCGCGGTCCCCCGGGCCCGGCCCGCCTCCACCGACACGTGCGCGCGGTCGCCGACGTGCTCCGCCACCAGCGGCGCGAAGGCGTGCGCGTTGACGGCGACGTCGTCCACCCCCACCCCCGACAGGCCTGCCAGCCTGGCGAGCGCGCTGTCCACCATCGGCACCGTGCCGATGGGGCACAGCGCCTTGGGCCGCAGCAGCGTCAACGGACGCAGCCTGGTCCCGGCGCCGGCGGCGAGCACGACGCCGGCGAGCACGTGCCCGCTCACCCGTCCCGGCTCACGACCACGACTCCCCGGGTGCGGGCAGCCGGGGACGGCGCCGGCCGCGACCGCCCCGTCACTCCGGCAGCACGCGGCCGGAGTGGATCGCGGGCCCGGCTGTCTTCCAGACCTCGAAGGCCGCCAGCGACCCGCGGGTCTGCTCGTCGACCTCGCCCACGTCCGACGGGCGCAGCCATGCCGCCCCCACGGCCTCCCCGGCCGGTCGCGCCGCGACCTCCGTCTCCACCGGGACATGGAAGAGGATGTCGATCCGGCGGCTGCGCGGCTCGACCAGGGTCGCGAACGGGAACCCCACCTCGACGTGCAGCCCGGTCTCCTCACGGACCTCGCGGGCCACCGCAGTCGCGGCGTCCTCTCCCCGGTTGATGAGGCCGCCGGGGAGCGTCCACCCCCTTCGGTGGTGCTGGCGCAGCAGCAGGATGTCGCCGCGCCGCTCGATGAAGCACAATGCGCCGGCGGTGTGGGCCGGGGCGATCACGCGGATGGCGAGGATCCGCACCGGTCTCGGCAGCCCCCGGAACGTGCGCAGGGCGAGGCGTCGGGTGGCACCCACGGTGGCTTCCCTCCCCGGGCGCGGCGGCGACGTCATAGCGGGCAGGGTATGCGGACGGACCGGTACGGTCCCACCGTGCGTGCCGAGCAGCGGGTCGCCGCCCACGGCGTCCTGGTGGCGCCGGACGGCTCGATCGCCCTGGTGCGGGCGCGCGACGGCGGCGCCGGGCAGCCCCGCTGGCGGCTGCCCGGCGGCACCGTCCGCCACGGCGAGCACCCGCGGGAGACGGTCCGCCGCGTCGCCTCCGAGGAGCTCGGCTTCGGGGTCGAGCCGACCAGGGTCAGGGACGCCACCGCGGACGTGGTCGACCTGCTCGAGCGGGCCGTGAGCCTGCACACCGTCCGGCTCGTCTACCACCTGCAGGCCGGGGTCGACTGGTGGGCGGACGTGCCGGGCCTCGACGCCGACCCGCCGGCCGTCGCGGCGGCCGCGACCGGCCGGTTGACCCTGGTGGACCTTGCGCCCTTCACCGCCCGCGCGCTGGGCCTGGTCGGCCCCGACGCGCCGGCGCCGATCCGGCGCGTCGAGGGCCGGTCCGTGGAGGAGCCGGAGGACAGCGGCCCGCCCAGGGTCCAGCGGGTGGGCGCCTACGCGGTCGTCCCCGACGCCGGTCGCCTGCTGCTCACCCGGTACACCGGCTCCGGGCGCTGGTCCCTGCCCGGGGGCGGGATCGACCACGGCGAACTGCCGCACGAGGCCCTGGACCGCGAGGTCCACGAGGAGACGGGGCTGACGCTTGCCGACGTCCGGCTCGCCGACGTGGACAGCGTCCACTTCACCGGGCACGCTCCCGACGGCACGCTGGAGGACTTCCACGCCGTGCGGATCATCTACCACGCCAGCGTCCCGCCGGACGCCGAACCGGCGGTGGTCGAGGTCGACGGCTCGAGCGACGCCGCGGCCTGGATCCCGCTGGACCAGCTCGACCGTCACCTCGTGACCGGTTTCGTCGGCGTCGCCCTCCGGTTGCTCGGGTGACCGCTGTCCCCACGAGGTTCGCGGGCCGGCCGGCCCCGGACGCCGCCGACGCCGCCGCGCTGGTGCTGGCGGCTGCGGCCGGCCTGACCGACGGCGACGGCGCGGTTGCCGACGATCCCGGCGGCTGGCGGGACGCAGCAGTCCGGGCGGCGCTCGTCGAGGCCGGGGAACGCGGGGACGACGATGCGCTGCGGGCGCTGGCCGACGGCTACGGCGGCCTCCTGCTCGTCGTGCCCGAGCGCGTCGCCGGCCGCGTCCGGCTCGTGCCGTGCGGGGCGGGGGAGCGCCGCCGGCGGGGCGCCTTCGCGACTCCGCCGCGGCTGGCGGCGACCCTGGCCCGGCACGCGCTGCCGCCGACCGCGGCGCAACCAGGGCCGGTCCCGCGGGTGGTCGACCCGGCGTGCGGACCGGGCGCGCTGCTGAGGGCGGCCTTCTCGCGGCTCGTCGGGCTCGGCGTCACCGCGCGCGCGGCGTTCGGCGCGCTCCACGGCGTGGACGCCGACCCGGTGGCCGTCGAGCTCTGCCGTGCGGCGCTCGCGGCGGACGCGCGCGCCGCCGGCCTGGGCGTCTCGGCCGGCGACCTGGCCGGCCTCACCGGCCGGATCGTCGTGGGTGACGCGCTGCTCGGCCCCTCGGCCGGTCTCGACTGGCCGGCCGCCTTCCCGCAGGTCCTGGCGGTGCCGGGCGCGGAGCCCGAGCCGGTCACCGGCTGGCGCGGCGGTTTCGACGCGGTGGTCCTCAACCCGCCGTGGGAGCGGCTCAAGGTCGCCGTGCGGGACTGGGCGGGAAGCCCGCCGCGGCTGCTCCGCGAGGAACGTGCACGGGCGGCGAGGGCGGTCCGTCAGGACGGGCGCCACCCGCTCGTCGGGGCGGGGGAGGTCAACGCCTACCTGCCGTTCCTGGAGACGAGCTGGCGGCTGCTCGCGCCCTCCGGCCGCGCGGCGGCCGTGGTGCCGGCCGGCGTGGTCTCCGACCGGTCGTCGGCCCGGCTCCTGGGCGGCTTGCTGGAGGCCGACGCGCTCGAGAGCGTGCACGTCCTCGCACCGGAGGCGGCCGTGTTCGACGGCGTCAGCTCACGCGTGGGGTCGGCCGTCGTGGTGTTCCGATGCGGCCCTCACGCCGGGCACGCCGGCGGCACCGGGCACGCTGGCGGCGCCGGGCACGCCGGCGGCGCCGGGCGCGCCGTCCGCCGACTGCGGGCGCCTCGCGGCGCCAGCGCCGCCATCGGGCTGTCCGACCCCGACGCGGATCCGGGACCGCGTGCCTGGCGGGTGGATGCGGCGACGGTGGCGCTGGTCAACCCGAACACCCGCACCGTGCCCGCGTTCGGTTCGGCGGCCGAGGCGCGGCTGGTGGCCGGTGTGCACCGGCGGGTACCGGTGCTCGTGCGGCGGGGCCCGGACGGCGCCGTCGTCGACGACCCCTGGCGGCTGCGCCTCGTCACCCCGTTGCACATGACCCGGGACGCGCGATGGTTCGCGTCGTCCCCCGGTGTCGGCCTGTTGCCGCTGTGGGAGGCCAAGCACGCCGGCCTGCTGGACCACCGGGGCGGCGGCCGGCCGCGCCCGCGCTACTGGGTACCGGAGGAGCTCGTGCGCTCCCGGTTCGCCGGCCTGGTGGAGCGGGGGTGGCTGGCGGGCTACCGGAACGTCACGACCGCCTCGTCGGCGCGCACCCTCCTGCCGTGCGCCCTGCCGGTCGTCGGCGTCGGCAACTCCCTGCCGCTGATCTGCGCGCCCCGGCTGCCGCTGCTGCTGGCCGCGCTCGCCAGCCTCCCGGTGGACCACCTCGCGCGATGCCGGCACGCCGGCCCGAACCTCAACTTCTTCAAGCTCGAGCAGGTGCCGGTCCCGCCACCCGCGGCGTACGACGCGCCCGCACCGTGGGACCCATCGACGACGGTGGAGCGGTGGGTGCTGGAGCGGTTCGCGCGTGCCGTGGCCTGGGCGCCGGAACTGTCGGGGCTGGCGGCGGAGCTGGGCCTGCTCGGCGTGACCGTGCCGGTGCCGCTCGCCCCGGCGGCGCCCGGGGTCCGGGCGCTGGCCTTCGCCGACCTGGACGCCGCGCACGCCGTCCTGCTCGGGCTCGACCGCGCCGAGCTCGAGCGCGTTCTCTCGACGTTCGAGGAGTTGCGGGCCCGCGAGCTGTCGGCGTCGGGGCGCTTCGTGACGGCCGAGCGGGTGCTCGGGGCCTACGACCGGCTCCGGGCCGGAGCCGCGGACGGCCAATGATCCGCTCCGCCCCGCCGGTCGAGTGATCGGCTCCGCCCCGCCGGCCGGGTGATCGACTCGGCTCCCGCCGGCCGGGTGATCGGCTCCGCCCCCGCCGGCCGGGTGATCGACTCGGCTCCCGCCGGCCGCCGCGACACGCCGTGATGCGTACGGCGTGTCGCCGGGATCGGGCGCTGCTTCGCCGATCATGAACGCGTCAGGGGGTGCTGCGCCGGTCCCCCCGGGCCTCCCGGACGGCGGCCACCACGCCGCCGCCGAGCAGCAGCGCGCCGGCGGCGATGAGGATCGTCAGCAGGACGGCGGCGTCGTCGACATGGACGTCGGTCAGGAGCCGGAGGAGCGACGTGCCGCTGAGGGTCAGCAGCACGAGCCCGAACACGACGGTGCGCCAACGGACACCGCGCGGGGCGGGCGCCTCGTCGTCCGCGGCGGCAGCGGACCCGGATAGCGCCACGGTGGTGGCGGGCCGCCCGGTGGACATGGGCACCGTGTCGCTGGACCCGAGCACCGTGCGGGCCTGCTCGTCCGGCGCAGCGGCCCGCCCGGCGGGGGAGGGCGAGCCGTCCGCGTCGGGTGACAGCGAGGATCCGGGCCCGGACGCGGGGGTCGACGGGGCATCGTCGGTGGTCATGGTGACGGTCTCCTAGATGTCGGCTAGCTGTCGGCCTTGTCGATGGTCAGGTTGCCGAGGCCGACCTCCGCCCGGACGACGATCACCGGGTTCGGCGCGGTCTGGAGGTCGACGTCGGCGGACGGGCCGTGATGGGCCGCCGTCGCCGGCACGGGCTGGGCGCCGGGGCTCGGCGCGAGCTGTGCGGCGTTCTCGATGTTGCCGGCCGCGGTGGTGCCCAGGATCCGCACGGCCGTCCCGGTCGGGACGGTGACCGTGAGATTTCCGACGCCGACCCGCGCATCCACCTCTGCGGGCGACCCGGTCGAGGCGTTCGGTGCGCTGACCTGACGCAGATCGAGGCGGGCGTTGCCCACGCCGAGGGTGTACGAGGTCGTGCCGGACGCCAGGGGCCCCGGCGTCCAGGTCCGCTCGCCCGCCCACATGACCCGTCCGGTGACCGAGCTCCCGACGAGCGCGACGACGGCGAGGCCGATGCCGATCGGGGCCAGGCCGCCGGCGCGGCGGCCGGTCAGGCCGGCGGCGACGACACCGAGCGCCACGATGCCCAGGGCGACGGCCGCGGCGACGAAGCCGACCGGTGCTCCGACACCCCACGCGAGGTTCCAGAGCAGGACGATCGCCGCACCCAGCAGCGCGACGCCGAGGAAGGCGTTCGTCAGCGCGTGCGACGGACGGTGCGGGTCGGGGCGGGTGGCCCGCCGTGCCGGCGCGGGGGGTGCCGTGACGGTGGTCGCGCCGCCGGGCGCCAGCCGGTTCGTCGCCGACGTCGGCCAGCTCGTGCCGGACGACGCAGGCCAGGCCGGCTCCGGAGCCGTCGACGAGAACGGCACCGGCGGTGCGGGCGGGGTCCCGTAGGGCGGGATCTCGCCGGCGGCCTCGCCCGGCCGGTCGGCCGACCCACCGGCACCCGTGCCGGCGGGCCCGGCGACGCCGGTGGAGCCGCTGGAGTCCGGCTCGACGTTGCCGGCTGTCGCCGGCGGGGTCGTGCCGGTCGACGCGGTAGAGCCCGGCGCCGAGCCGCCGATGCCGTTCGAGCCGCCCGCGTGCCTGCCGGGCTCGGCCGGCGCACCGGAGCTGCCCCAGCCGTGCCGCGCGCCGCGGTGCCGGCCCGTCGAGAACCACCAGACCCCGAGGGCGACGAGACCCACCAGCAGGAATCCGCCGCCGAACGGGTGCGGGCCGGGGTACCAGCCGTCCCGCGCCCACCCGCTGCCCCCGAGGTCGAGCAGTACGCAGAGCAGGCCCCCGACGAAGCCTGCCGTGACCGTGCCGCGCAGGACCTCCTGGGCATGGATCCGGCCGTCGGGCTGGGGCAGGAAGAGCCAGCCGAGGCCGTACAGCAAGAGGCCGACCCCGCCGAAGACCGCAAGGATGACGAACCCGCCGCGGACGAGCAGGGGATCGACGCCCCACCGACGGGCGAGTGCGGCGGCGACGCCTGCCAACCAGCGGCCGTCGTTCGGACGGACCGCGCCGTAGCCCCGGATGCGGTCGAAGAAGGAGGCCACGCCCGGCCCGCCCGGTGGCGGGGTCTCCGGTGCGGGCGGAGGTTGGGCTGTCATACGTCCACGATGCCGCTCCCGGCGGGACCCGGGGTATCAGGAAGCACCCTGATCGCACCCTGAGCGGCCCTGGCCGGCGACCCTGAATCCCGCCCGGGTCTTCCCTGGTCCTGCCGGCGCACCGGCGTCACTGTCGGGGGGGCGAGTCATGATGGGGAGGTGGCGACGACGAGCGGGCAGCGGGCGCGGGGGCAGCCGGCCGCGCATGCTCGCGTGGGCTGGAGCCCCACGCCGGTCCGGCCGGTACCGGGCCCCGTCCGCCCGCCGCTCGTGCGGCCCAGCTCGGGCCGGGTGATCGCGGGTGTGGCCGCCGGTGTCGCGGCCCACGTCGGGCTGCCGGTGCGGATCGTGCGCTTGCTGTTCGTCGTGGCGGCTCTGTTCGGTGGCGCCGGAGCCGTGCTCTACCTGTGGCTGTGGGCGCTGGCACCCTCGGGTGAGGCCCCGGCCGTCGCCGGCGGGCCTGCGGCGACCTCCGGGGGGCCGCGCACGGGCGTCCCGCCTCCGTCGACGGCGGCCGGAGCGTCGCGGCCCGTGGCGGGCGGGCCGACCGGCCCGCCGCAGGCCGGCCGGGTGGCCGACCTCGTCGTCGGTGGGCTCCTGCTGCTTGCCGGCGGAGCCCTCCTGGGCGACCGGTTCGGTTACGACGTGTCGCTGTCGTTCGTGCTGCCCGTCCTCGTCGTCCTCGGCGGCGCCCTGCTCGCCTACACCCAGCTCGACGAGGTGGAGCGCTCCCGCTGGAACGCCCTGGCCGGTGGGGGCGGCCCACGCGGCGCGGTCCTGCGGGTCGCCGCGGGTCTCCTGCTCGTGCTGATCGGGGTCGTGCTCGTCGTCGTCCAGGGGGACCTGGCGTCGGCCGGGCGTGTCCTCGTCGCCGCGGTGGCTGTCCTGGCCGGGGCGATCGTGGTCCTGGCGCCGTGGGGGGTGCGGCTGTGGCGCGACCTGGACGCCGAACGCGCCGCCCGGGCGCGCGAGGTCGAGCGGGCCGAGATCGCCGCGCACCTGCACGACTCGGTGCTGCAGACGCTCGCGCTGATCCAGCGCCGCAGCGACGACCCTGGGCAGGTCGCCCGGCTGGCCCGGGCCCAGGAGCGGGACCTGCGGTCATGGCTCTACGGCGGCGATCCGGCCGACGCCGGCACCGTGGCGGCGCAGGTGAAGGCCGCCGCGGCCGAGGTCGAGGACCGTCATGGCGCGTCGATCGACGTCGTCGTCGTCGGGGACGTCCCCGCGGACGAGCGGACGGCCGCCCTGACCGCAGCTCTGCGGGAGGCGATGGTCAACGCCGTCAAGCACGGTCAGCCGGGCCCTGGCTCGCCCGTCCAGGTCTACGTGGAGGCCGGTGCCGACGGCGTCGAGGCCTTCGTCCGCGATCGTGGGCCGGGCTTCGACCCCGACGCCGTCCCGGGTGATCGGGTCGGCGTCCGCGAATCGATCGTCGGGCGGACGGAGCGGCACGGCGGAACGGCGACGATCAAGAGCGTACCGGGCGAGGGGACCGAGGTGCGGCTGCGGATGCCCCCGGCTGCGGAGACGACGGGAGCCACCGCATGACGACGGAGCCGGTCCGCATCGTGCTCGTGGACGACCACGGCATGTTCCGCAGCGGAGTGCGCGCCGAGCTCGCCGACGACAGGTCGATCGAGGTCGTCGACGAGGCCGCGGACGTCCCCGGGGCGGTCGCGGCCGTACACGCCACCCGGCCGGACGTCGTCCTGCTCGATGTGCACCTGCCCGGCGGCGCGCAGCGTCCCGGCGGCCGCGAGGTGCTCCACGCCTGCGCCGACCTGCTGTCCGGGCCCGAGCCCGTGCGATTCCTGGCGCTGTCCGTGTCCGACGCGGCGGAGGACGTCATCGCCGTCATCCGCGCGGGCGCCCGTGGCTACGTCACCAAGACGATCTCCGGCACCGAACTCTCCGCCGCGATCCATCGGGTGGCCGAAGGGGACGCCGTCTTCTCGCCGCGGCTGGCCGGGTTCGTGCTCGACGCGTTCGGCGCCGGCGCCGGCGAGGTCGCCAGCGTCGACGACGAGCTCGATCGGCTCACCCAGCGGGAGCGGGAGGTGATGCGGCTCATCGCCCGTGGCTATTCCTACAAGGAGGTCGCCCGCGAGCTGTACTTGTCGGTCAAGACGATCGAGACGCATGTCTCGGCCGTGCTGCGCAAGCTGCAGTTGTCGAACCGCTACGAGCTGACGCGCTGGGCGGCGGACCGGCGCCTGCTCTGACGCGGGCCCCGGCCTTTACACGGTGGCGAGCCCGGCCTTACGAACGGCCGGTGGCGAGCACCCGGTACGCCTCGGCCAGCCGAGTCCTCGCGAGTCCGGCTACCGCCGCGGTCGCACGCCCCCACCTCCGGAGGCGGTCGTCGAGGTCGTGCATGTGGCCCGTTTGGCTCATGTGCGCCCGCAGCGCCTCGATCTTGCGGTCGAACGTGTCGGTGATGTCGACCCAGTGGTTCGGCTGCGGAGCCGCCGTCAACCACACCTCCCCGACCACCCACGGCTCCAGGGCCTCCTCGGTGAGCAGTTCGGGGTAGGCGAAGGGATTGCGGGCGGCCGGGTACACGGCACGGATGGACGCTTCGCCGGCGGCGAGGTGATCGGGATGGCTCGCGCCGATGCGGTCCCAGTTGCGCTCCGGCGACTGGAAGAGCATCCGGTCCGGGCGGACCTGACGGATCACCCGGACGATCGCCCGCTGCAGGTCGTGGTTCGGCTCGAGCCAGCCGTCGCGGAACCCGTCGAGGAAGCGGACGTCGTCCACGCCGACCACCGCCGCGGCGTCGCGTTGCTCCTGCTCGCGGATGGCGGGCACGAGCTCGCGCGGCGTCTCGTCGAAACCCCCCTGGTCCCCGCGGGTGCAGACCAGGTAGGTCACGGCAAGTCCCGCGCGCGTCCAGCCCGCGACGGTACCGGCTGCGCCGAACTCCAGGTCGTCCGGGTGCGCGGCCACGCAGAGCACGCGCTGCACGTCGGCGTCGTCGATCGGCACGCCGCCATGCTACGGACGGGGCCTGGGCGCGGCCGGCCATGGGCGCGGCCGGCCATGGGCGGGGCCCGCCACGAGCGATGCGGACGTCGTCGTCGGCTCGTCCGGCGATCCCGCAGGGCCCGCCGGAGTGTCGGTGTCACGACGTACGCTGGCGGGCGAGATGAGCACCCTCTTCGACGATCTTCCGCTGCCGGGTGTGCCCGCGACCGGCGACCTCCGCGACGACCAGGGGCCGCCGGGGGGGCTGCGGATCCGGGTGCCTACGGCCGGGAGCGCCGCGCGGGCGCCCGGCACCCGTGCGGACAACTCCGCCGGGGGTGGCGACGGCGCAGCGAGAGCTCGCCGGGTGCAGGCCCTCCTGGAGGGGCTCAACGAGCAGCAGCGGGCGGCGGTGCTGCACGAGGGCTCACCCCTGCTCATCATCGCCGGGGCGGGGTCGGGCAAGACCCGGGTGCTGACCCACCGGATCGCGTACCTGCTGGCGGCGCGGGGGGTCCGGTCCGGCCAGGTGCTCGCGATCACGTTCACCAACAAGGCGGCGGGCGAGATGCGCGAACGCGTAACCGGGCTCGTCGGGCCTGCCGCCGAGACCATGTGGGTCTCCACCTTCCACTCCGCGTGCGTGCGCATCCTCCGGCGCGAGGCCACGAAGGTGGGGCTGCGCTCGAACTTCTCCATCTACGACGCGGCGGACAGCCAGCGACTGATGGCCCTGGTGTGCCGCGAGCTCGACCTCGACCCGAAGCGCTACCCCCACCGCTCCTTCAGCGCACAGGTGAGCAACCTCAAGAACGAACTCGTCGACGAGGAGAGCTACGCCGCCACGGTCGCTGACGGCACGCACACCGAGCGGATGCTCGCCGAGGCGTACGCCGCGTACCAGCGGCGTCTGCGCCAGGCCAACGCGCTCGACTTCGACGACCTCATCATGACGACGGTCAACATCCTGCAGGCCTTCCCGGACGTCGCCGAGCACTACCGCCGCCGGTTCCGGCACGTCCTCGTCGACGAGTACCAGGACACGAACCACGCCCAGTACGTGCTCGTCCGGGAGCTCGTCGGCGGTGCGCTGTCCCAGGTGGTCGCCCGGGCGGAACGTGAGCAGCTGGGCGAGGTGCCGGACGGCGAGCACGCCGGGGCGGGCGAGGTCCCGCCGGCGGAGCTCACCGTGGTCGGCGACGCGGATCAGTCCATCTACGCGTTCCGCGGGGCGACCATCCGCAACATCCTGGAGTTCGAGGACGACTATCCCAACGCGCGGACGATCCTGCTGGAGCAGAACTACCGGTCGACGCAGACGATCCTGTCCGCGGCGAACGCCGTCATCGAGCGAAATCCGCAGCGCAAGCCGAAGCGGCTGTGGACGGCCGCCGGTCACGGCCCGCGGATCATCGGCTACGTCGCCGACAACGAGCACGATGAGGCGTCCTTCATCGCCGAGGAGATCGACCGCCTGACCGACGCCGGCGAGGCGGTGCCCGGTGACGTCGCCGTGTTCTACCGGACCAACGCGCAGTCCCGCGCCCTGGAGGAGGTCTTCGTCCGGGTCGGCCTGCCGTACAAGGTGGTGGGCGGTACCCGGTTCTACGAGCGGCGCGAGGTCAAGGACGCCCTGGCGTACCTACGGGTGCTGGCGAACCCCGATGACACGGTCAACCTCCGGCGCATCCTCAACGTGCCCAAGCGGGGGATCGGCGAACGGGCCGAGGCGGTCGTCGCCGCGTTCGCCGAACGCGAGCGGATCGGGTTCGGCGCGGCACTCCTGCGCGCCGCCGAGGCGCCCGGGATCGTCACCCGCTCGGTCGCCGCGATCAACCAGTTCACCGAGCTGCTGGAGGAGATGCGCACTCTGGTGGAGGCGGGTTCGGGTCCGTCCACCCTGCTCGAGGCCGTGCTCGAGCAGACCGGCTACCTGGCAGAGCTGCGGGCCAGCCACGACCCGCAGGACGAGTCGCGCGTGGAGAACCTCGCCGAGCTCGTGGCCGTCGCGCAGGAGTACGAGCGCAACGCCCCCGAGGGCACCCTGACCGAGTTCCTCGAGCAGGTCTCCCTGGTCGCAGACTCCGACGAGGTCCCCGACGGCGCGATCGCCGACGGAGCGCACGGTCACGGCGAAGGTGGCGGCGTCGTCACGCTGATGACCTTGCACACCGCCAAGGGGCTGGAGTTCCCCGTGGTCTTCCTCACCGGCCTCGAGGACGGCACCTTCCCGCACATGCGCTCTCTCGCCGACCAGACGGAGCTGGCCGAGGAACGCCGCCTCGCCTACGTGGGGATCACGCGCGCACGGCAGCGCCTGTACCTCTCCCGCGCCGCCGTCCGCAGCGCCTGGGGGCAGCCGACCTACGCGCCGGCGAGCCGGTTCGTGGGGGAGATCCCGCCGGAGCTGGTCGAATGGCGTCGCTCGGAGTCCACGGCGACGCAGCCGTCGTCCCAGCCCGCGGTGGCCCGGCTGGCGTCCCGCGCGGGCGTGAACTCACCAGGGGCACGGGAGATCGTCCATCTCGAACCGGGGGACCGTGTGACGCATGACGCGTTCGGGCTGGGCACGGTGATCGAGGTCGAGGGCACCGGCGACCGGAGCGTCGCCAAGGTCGACTTCCGGGGCCAGGGCGTCAAGCGCCTTCTCCTGCGCTACGCCCCCGTCGAGAAGCTGTAGCCGGGGCGTCGCGGCTCGGCGCGCGGTCGCTGCCGGTCGGCCCGTGAGTCCTGCCGGTCGGCCCGTGAGTCGCTGCCGGTCGGCCTGTGAGCAGCGGACGTCAGCCCGCGTAGTAGTCGTTGCCGCGGGAGAACTCGACGAAGCGGGCCGGCTCCTCCCCGACGGTCCACGCGTCGTGGCCCGGCGGCAGGAGCATCACATCACCCGTCGAGAAATCCTGCGTCGAGCCGTCGTCCAGCGCGACACGCAGGGTCCCGCCCAGCACCAGGGCGACGTGCGGCAATGCGCACGAGGCTGTTCCGGCGTAGGCCTTGAGGTCCTCCGACCACCGGGCGCCCACCCCGAAGGTCACTTCAGTGACGCTGACGCCGTCCAGCTGGGCCGTGCGCTTGCTGATGCGCCCGTGGACGTCGGGGGCCACGTCGGCAAGGTGGGCGCGCTGGAGCGTGGGGTTGTACGTCGGCATGAGCTCCTCCGCGGTCGTGTCCGGGCGTGCTGCTACCTGGTGGTGCGTGGTCGTGAGGGGGGTCAGATGGCTGCTGTGGGTCGTCGGTCTGCCGTCCGGAGGCGGATGTCGTTGCAGGCTTCGCAGACGCTCCCCGGGACGATGCCTCGGCGTATAAGGACGCCGAAGATCGTGCACCCGATGCAGAAGCCCGCGGCCGATTCCAGGGTCGCGGCGACGACGACGAGTGCGACGGTGACCCGTCCGGCGGTCCCGGCTCCGGTCACAGCGAGTACCAGGGCCAGCGTCGACAGCAGCGCTCCGATGCCCTGGGCGAAGCGCTTGGGCGGTCCGGGCACCGGCCTGGGTGCCAGCGGGAGCCGGGGTCTGAGCCACGTGGTGACGAACAGGGCCAGGGGGCTGAAGCGGGGGCCGTTGAGGACCCGGGCGACGAAGCCGTAGGCGAGCAGGGCCACCAGCGGGGTCCAGCCCGTGAGGACGTAGGACCCGGCCAGGACGACCACGCCGGCTGCAACCAGCCGCGCAGAGACCTCGTCCACGGGATTCGGGAACGAGGGGAGCGTGAGTGACATGGGTGACCTCGGCATTCCATGACGCAGCGCAGCGGGGGAAGACGGCGGAGCCGACCGGGCGGGCTGGGCCGGAACCGGGCGAGGTCAGGCCCGACAGCAGTGGCTCGCGACGCGCATGAGGTCGACGTGAAGGCGTCTCACCAGCCGCACGACGTCCTCCGCTCCTGCGCTTGCCCCGCGCGCCGTTGCGCCGGGCCAGGTCGACACCCGGGGCACCCCGCCGAGGAGGAGGGTTGCCGGCCAGCAAGCCGGGGCTTGACGCTGGCGCTCATGACCGCGCCATTACGGTAAGCACGCCCGGCAGGGGCGTCAATACGCGGCGATCGCTAGCGCCGGCGCCGGCCCCTCGTCACCACGGTCTCCTCGAGCAGCGGTGTGACGCCGGCGCGCAGGGTCGTGCCGTCCCAGTCGAGCTGACTCAGCACGGCGGAGATCTCGTGGACCACACGGCCGTCCAGCGGCAACGACATGTGCCCCACGCCGTGCACCCGCACGTTGCGCACGGACAGGTCGTCGTGTTCGAGGCGCGCGTTGGCGTGCGGCAGGATGACCTGGTCGAGGTCGGACCAGTAGACGATGAAGCGGGTGCGGCATCGTTCGGCGGCCTCGGCCAGCTCGTCGTAGAGATCGCTGCCCGGGCGCAGCTGCCGGCAGAGCCGGACGGGCACCAGGCACGCGGTCAGCGTTCCGGCGTGCGGTGTGCCGAGCGTGACCAGGGTGTGCACGCGCTCGTCGCCACCGAGCCGCTGCACGTAATAGCGCGCGATGAGGCCTCCGAGGCTGTGACCGACGAGGTGGATCCGTTCGTAGCCGGTCTGCGCGATCAAGGCCTCCACCTCGGCCGCGAGATCGCGGGCCGCCTGCCGGATGTCGTTGGTCACCGGCGAGTAGTTGATGGTCACGACCCGGCCGAAGCCTCGCCGGCGCAACCGGCGCCTCAGCACGGTGAAGATCGCGCGATTGTCGACCATGCCGTGGACCAGCAGGATCGGCGTCCCTGCTGCCTCGATGTCCCGGACGGCGAGCCCTCGTTGGGCCGGCCTCAGGCCCTCCAACGCGTACCGGTCGCTCGGTTCCGGCCGCTCCCGGAGCAGCCCGAACGGGTAGATCGCCAGGTGAGCCGACATCCAGACCGTCTCCACCACGGCGCCGCGCATGCCGGCCGGGGTGAGCAGGGGACGGACGTCCTCGCGCAGCACTCGCAGGGTGCTCCGGCGGGCAGCGGCCGACCCGTGACCGTCCGGTGCCCGCTGCGCAGGTACCGCACCTGTGATCGAGCCGGCGGAGCCCACGATCCCGCCGGAGATCGCGGTGACGGGTGCGAGCAGGGGCTCCGACCCGGACCCGGGAACCCCCGGCCCCGGACCTCCGCCGTCTCGCCTGGTCACGACTCCTCCTCGAGCCTCGAGTCGGTCGATCCGCCCCTCCTGTCGTTCACCGGCGCCGGAAGATGCGGGAGTGGCACCGGCCGTTCGGCCCGACGCCGAAAGGGGCGGATCGTCTTCACGGTAAGCCCGTCGGGGCGATCCGTCAGGCTGGAACATGGGATGATCCTTACGTTGGCCACCCGGAGGTCCCCCGAACGGCTGCCGGGTCGCACCTCGGCCCGATATCTCCCGAGTCACCCCGGGATAGGGTCGGGTATCCGGCCCGGCGCCCGCCCGGTCCGCGCAAGGAGGCAGCCATGGCGCCGATCAGGATCGTCATCGCGAAGCCCGGCCTGGACGGGCACGACCGCGGCGCCAAGGTGGTCGCCCGCGCGCTGCGGGACGCCGGCATGGAGGTGGTCTACACCGGGTTGCACCAGACGCCCGAGCAGATCGTCGAGGCGGCGCTCCAGGAGGACGCCGACGCGATCGGCCTCTCCGTCCTGTCCGGCGCGCACCTGACCTTGTTCCCCAGGGTGGTCGAGTTGCTGCGCGATCGTGGCGCCGCCGACATCGTCGTCTTCGGCGGAGGGATCATTCCCGAGGCCGACATCACCGAGCTGGAACGCCTCGGCGTCCGCAAGGTGTTCACTCCCGGCACGTCGATGCACGAGATCGTCGAGTGGGTGCGCGCCAACGTGGGCCAGACCGTCTGACCCTGCCTCGTCTGCGTGACGCGGGGCACGCCGGGGCCGTCCCGGGGAGCGGCGCCGAGGGCTAGGGTGGCGACCGAATCCCTGCCCGTCGCCCCCAACGGTGAGGACGCACCTGTGGATCTGTTCGAGTACCAGGCGCGGGACCTGTTGGCCGCGCACGGCGTGCCGGTGCTGGACGCGCGGGTCGCGACCACACCGGAGGAGGCCCGCGTGGCCGCGGAGAAGCTCAGCCCCTCCTCGGGCGGCGTGGTCGTCGTCAAGGCCCAGGTGAAGACCGGCGGCCGCGGCAAAGCGGGCGGCGTCAAGCTGGCCCGCTCGCCGCAGGAGGCGGCGGACCGCGCCGGCGAGATCCTCGGCATGGACATCAAGGGCCACACCGTCCATCGCGTCATGATCGCGCAGGGCGCCGAGATCGCTGAGGAGTACTACTTCTCGGTGCTCGTCGACCGCGCGAACCGCACCTACCTGGCGATGGCGTCGCGCGAGGGCGGGATGGAGATCGAGCAGCTCGCCGTCGAGCGGCCGGAGGCCCTGGCCCGGGTCCCGGTCGATGCGATGGTGGGCATCGACACCGTGAAGGCGCGCGAGATCGTCGCAGCGGCCCGCTTCCCGGACGACGTCGCGGACCAGGTGGCCGACGTCATCGTCAAGCTCTGGAACGTCTTCGTCGCGGAGGATGCCACCCTCGTCGAGGTCAATCCGCTGGTGAAGACCGAGGACGGCGCCGTCGTCGCGCTCGACGCCAAGGTGACTCTGGACGACAACGCGACGTTCCGCCACCCAGAGCACGCGGAACTGGCCGACCGCAGCGCCGTGGACCCGATCGAACAACGGGCCAAGGAGAGGCATCTGAACTACGTCAAGCTCGGCGGCTCGGTGGGGATCATCGGCAACGGCGCCGGCCTGGTGATGAGCACTCTCGACGTCGTGGCCTACGCGGGCGAGCGGTACGGCGGCGTGAAGCCTGCGAACTTCCTCGACATCGGCGGTGGCGCGAGCGCCGAGGTGATGGCGAACGGCCTCGACATCGTGCTGTCGGATCCTCAGGTGAAGAGCGTTTTCGTCAACGTCTTCGGTGGCATCACGGCCTGCGACGCGGTGGCGAACGGGATCGTGCAGGCGTTCGAACTGCTCGAGAAGAACGGGACGCCGGTGACGCTGCCGATCGTCGTCCGGCTGGACGGCAACAACGCCGATCTCGGCCACGAGATCCTCGACAGCTTCACGGCGACGCTGCCGCCCGGTGCGATAGAGCGGGTCGAGACCATGGACGATGCCGCTCGCCGGGCGGCCGAGCTGGCCGCGGGCCAGGGACAGGGAGCCTAACCGATGGCTATCTGGCTGACCCATCAGAGCCGGGTGCTCGTCCAGGGCATGACCGGTGCCGAGGGTCGCAAGCACACCCAGCGGATGATCAATGCCGGGACGAACATCGTCGGCGGCGTCACGCCGGGCAAGGGCGGACAGACGGTCGAGTTCAACGACCGCATCGAGAAGCCCGTGTTCGACTCGGTGGCGGACGCCGTGGCGACGTCCGGCGCCGACGTGTCGGTCATCTTCGTGCCCGCGAAGGGCACGAAGAGTGCAGTCGTCGAGGCCGTCGACGTCGGCGTGCCGCTCGTCGTCGTCATCACCGAGGGCGTCCCGGTGCATGACACCGCCTCGTTCTTCCAGTACGCCCAGGACACGGGCACGACCCGGATCATCGGCCCCAACTGTCCCGGGCTGATCAGCCCCGGGCGCTCGAACGTCGGCATCATCCCGGCGAACATCACCAAGCACGGGCCGATCGGTCTGGTGAGCAAGTCGGGCACGCTCACCTATCAGTTGATGTACGAGCTTCGCGACATCGGCTTCGCGACGAATGTCGGCATCGGCGGCGACCCGATCATCGGGACCACGCACATCGACTGCCTCGCCGCCTACGAGGAGGACCCGGAGACCAAGGCCGTCGTCGTGATCGGCGAGATCGGTGGTGACGCCGAGGAGCGCGCCGCGGCCTTCATCAAGGAGAACGTGACCAAGCCCGTGGTCGGCTACGTCGCGGGCTTCACCGCTCCCGAGGGCAAGACGATGGGCCACGCCGGGGCGATCGTCTCCGGCTCGGCCGGCACTGCTGCCGCGAAGAAGGAGGCGCTCGAAGCCGCCGGTGTCAAGGTCGGCCGGACGCCCAATGAGACGGCGCGCCTGATGCGCGAGGTGATGGCGTCGCTGTAGCCCCTCTGCGCGCGCACTTGTGTGCGCTGCTCGGGGTCATTGTGGCCAGATGAACCCCGGTCAGCGCACACAAGTCGCCGAGGGGGCCGAGCGCCATCGAGATCGAGGGGCCGTTTCCGGCTGACCGGTGGCACATGGTCGAGCTTGTGATCCCTTCAGGGATACATCACAGGTCACAGAAGTTTCTTGTGGCGCGCGTGTCACAACAGTCCCTTGCTTCTCACAGGGCGCGACCATGGGGGGACCATGGTGAGCCTTCTCGACCGACCTCCCGGTCCGCCCGCACCGCTCGACGTCCGTCCCGCGCCGGCCGCCGCGGCCGCCGCAGCCGCCGGACAGGCCGCCGCGGCCTCGCTCGTCGCTGTCCTCGCCCCCGTCGTCCTCGCTTGGGTCGTGGACTCGGACGGCCGGGGCACCTGGTTGCAGGCCGTCCGGCTGTCACTCGCGCTGTGGCTGTTGGCCCAGCACGGCGGCATCGCCGTGGCCGGGGGACACGTCGGGCTCGTCCCGCTGGGTCTCACCCTCGCGCCGCTCGCGGCCTGCTGGTTCGGCGGCCGTCGGCTCTCCCGGCTGCTCGACCCGCGGGCCGAGGCCTACGCCGCGGGCGCGAGCCGGGCCGGACCCACCTGGCCGCCGGCCGTCGCCTTGGCCTCGTTCGCCGCGACATACTGCCTCGCCGTCGCCGCGGCCGCCCTCGTGGCGGACATGCCCGGTGCCCACCCCATCGGCCTGCAGGCGGTGATCGGGGGGGCCGTCGTCGCGTCGGCGTCGGGGACGCTCGGCGCGGCCTCCTATCGGTACGGCGGCGTCGGCGCCGGCCTGCACCACCTGAGGCGAATCCTGCCGGCGCCCGCCGTCCGCTGGTCGAGGCCCGCGCTCGCCGCACTCGTGGTGCAACTGCTCGCAGCGGCGGTGGTGCTCATCGTCATGATCGGTGCCGGACGCGACCGCGTCCTCGCCCTGCACCGCGCCCTCGAACCCGGCGTCGCCGGTGGTGCCGTGCTCGCACTCGGTCAGATCCTGTTGCTGCCCAACCTCGTCGTGTGGACCGCCGCGGCCCTGGCGGGAACAGGTTTCGCGGTGGGTTCGGCCAGCTGGATCACGCTCGCGTCCGCCCAGCTCGGCCCGCTACCCGCGGTGCCCGTGCTCGGCGCTCTGCCGGGCGCAGGCCCGATGCCGCGGATCGCGATGGCGCTCCTGGTCGTCCCCGTGTCCGCGGGTGTCGTGGGCGGCGTCCTGCTCGTGCGCGCCGGTCCGGGCGCCGGTGCCTGGGGAACGGGTTGGCGAGCCGTGGCGGCGGACGTCGGCGGTGTCGGCGGGCTCGTCGCGGCATCGTCGACCGCCTTGGCGTGGCTGTCGGGCGGTCCCGCCGGTCCGGGGAACCTGGCGGTCACCGGTCCCGAGCCGATCTGGACGGGAGCCGCGGTCGGCGCGGAGGTCGCGGTCGGTGTCGCGCTCGCTCTCGCCGGGGCGGCGACGTGGCGCCGGTGGCGCCCGGTGCTGCCCGGATAGGGTCGGCCATCGTGGCCGAGCACCCTGGGCGTGAGCGCGTCGTCGTGCTCGTCTCGGGTGAGGGCACCCTGCTCCAGGCGCTGCTCGACGCGGCCCGCGCCCCCGAGGCCCCGTTCCGGGTGGTCGGCGTCGTCTCCGACCGGGCCGGCGCCCGTGGCCTCGAGCGCGCCCGAGACGCCGGAGTCCCCACCGCGGTGGTCGCTCCCGCCGACTTCCCCGACCGGCCGGCCTGGGACGCCGGGGTGGCGCGTGCCGTCGGCGTCCTCCGTCCTCGGCTGGTGGTGCTCGCCGGCTTCATGCGCCTGCTCGGCGCGGCCTACCTCGCCCAGTTCGGCGACCGGACGATCAACACCCATCCCGCTCTGCTGCCGTCCTTCCCGGGCGCCCGCGGCGTCCGCGACGCCTTGGCCCACGGCGTCAAGGTGACCGGTGCGAGTGTCATCCTCGTCGACGAGGGGACGGACACCGGGCCGATCGTCGCGCAGCGGCCGGTCGAGGTGCTCGACGCGGACGACGAGGCCGCCTTGCACGAACGGATCAAGGTCGTCGAGCGCGAGCTGCTCGTCGACGTCGTGCGCCGGATGACGGCCCACGGCTGGCAGGTGACCGACAGGAAGGTGCGACTCGGATGAGCGAGCGCGGCGACGGGACCGGGCGGCGGATCGTCCGGCGGGCGCTGGTGTCCGTCTACGACAAGAGCGGGCTGGAGCAGCTGGCCCGCGGTCTGCACGAGGCGGGTGTCGCGCTCGTCTCGACGGGTTCGACCGCGGCTCGGATCGCCGCCGCAGGGGTCCCGGTGACATCGGTCGAACGGGTCACCGGCTTTCCGGAGGGCTTCGACGGACGGGTGAAGACACTGCACCCGCACGTCCACGCCGGGTTGCTCGCGGACCAGGGCAACCCCGACCACGTCCGGCGCCTCGCCGAGCTGGGCATCGCCGCCTTCGACCTGCTGGTCGTCAATCTGTACCCGTTCCGCGAGACCGTGCTGTCGGGGGCCGGACCCGCCGAGGTCGTCGAGCAGATCGACATCGGCGGCCCGGCGATGGTGCGGGCGGGGGCGAAGAACCACGCGAGCGTGGCCGTCGTGACCGACCCCGCGGAGTACGGCGCCGCGCTCGACGCCGTCCGCGCCGGCGGCTTCGACCTCGCCCAGCGGCAGGTGCTGGCCGCGCGGGCCTTCGCCCACACCGCCGCCTATGACGTGGCGGTGGCCACGTGGATGGGCACGGTCCTCGCGGACACCACCGACGGGACCGGCTTCCCGGCCTTCGCCGGTGCGACGTGGAGCCGGGCCAGCGGCCTGCGCTACGGGGAGAACCCGCACCAGGCGGCGGCGCTGTACCGAGATGCGCGGCAGGGGGGATCCGGCGGCCTCGCCCAGGCGGAGCAGGTGCACGGCAAGGAGATGTCGTACAACAACTACGTCGACGCCGATGCCGCCTGGCGAGCCGTGCACGACTTCGCCCAGCCCTGTATTGCGATCATCAAGCACAACAATCCCTGCGGGATCGCCGTCGGCGCCGACCTTGCCCAGGCGTACGGTCGGGCGTTCGCCTGCGATCCGGTGTCCGCCTACGGCGGCGTCGTGGCCGCCAACGCGGTGGTCACCCTGGCCGTGGCCGAGCAGATCGCCGACGTCTTCACCGAGGTCGTGGCGGCGGCCGGGTTCGAGCCCGACGCTCTCGAGATGCTTCGGCGCAAGAAGAACGTGCGCCTGCTGAGGGTGCCGTCGGGGCCCGCCGATCCCGTCGAGTTCCGGCCCATCAGCGGCGGCGTCCTGGCCCAGACGGTGGACCGGCTGGACGCGGTCGTGTCCGCGACCGGGGACGGCGACCCTGGCGGCGGCGATGATCCGGCGCGCTGGCGGCTGGCGACGGGTCACCCCGCCGACCCGGCCACCCTCGCCGACCTCGCCTTCGCCTGGCGTGCCGTGCGTGCGGTGAAGTCCAACGCCGTCCTGCTCGCGCGGCGCGGCGCCAGCGTCGGCATCGGCATGGGCCAGGTCAACCGGGTGGACTCCTGCCGGCTGGCCGTCGCCCGCGCGGGGGAGGAGCGGGTGCGGGGCGCGGTCGCGGCGTCGGACGCCTTCTTCCCGTTCCCCGACGGCCTCGAGGTACTGCTCGAGGCGGGCGTCCGCGCCGTGGTGCAACCCGGCGGGTCGGTCCGCGACGACGAGGTGATCGCCGCGGCGCGGGCGGCGCGAGCGACGATGTACCTCACCGGTACCCGGCACTTCTCGCACTGATCAACGTCCGAAGGCAGCCGCGATGGTGCGCTGGGAGGTCCCACCGGAACGGCGGGTGGCTTTCACGCTCGTCCTCGTCGTGCTGGCCCTGTCCGTCGCGGTGACGGTGGTCGTGGACTTCCGTGCCGGCGGCTACGTCCTGGCCGCGTCGCTGGGCCTCGCCGCGCTGTTCCGGGCGGTGCTCCCGGAGCGGTACTGCCTCGGGCTGCTGGTCCGGACCCGCCGGATGGACGTCACCGCCGCCGTGGTGCTGGCGGTCGCGGTCGCGGTGCTCGCCGGCATCGTCCCGAACTGACCCTTCCTCGTTGGCGGCCGCTGCCCGTCGTGCGTCCGGCCCTCGGCCGCTGCCCGTCGTGCGGCCGCTCATCCGGGAGTTCGGCCACCCTTGCGCGCGTTCGGCGACGATGCACCCGTTATGTCGCTCGGGGGCGCCGACCTGTGGTCACAACGCGTGCATCGCAGGACGACGCGTGCACGACCGGAGGCGGACGACCGGAGGCGGACGACCGGAGGCGGACGCCCGGGGGGACGACCGGGGGGACGACCGGAGGATCGGGCCCTCACGCCGACGGCTCGGCGACGGGCTCGCCGACGCGAACTGGCCGACCCAGGGGGTGTCTCGACCACAACGGTCGCGACCTGATGTGATGACAGTCATGACCGAGTCCCAGCCGCTGGCGCCGCCGGCCGCCGAGCCCGCCGCCCTCACCCTGACGGCGCCCGCGCCGCCGCAGCCCGTCGCCGCGACCGCCGCCCCGAAGATGGCGCCGGCCGTGCCGACGGCGGCCCTGCCCGGGCTGGACCAGAAGGTGGACACCTACCTGACGGGCCTGCTCGGCACCTCGACCAACTCGCCGGACTTCTCAGCGAGGGCCAGTGACGTCCGCACCATGGGCGACGATGAGATCCGCCGTGCCGCGGAGACGAGCAACCGCCTGTTGAAGAGCCCGGTCAAGGCGCTCCAGGAGGGTGGGCTGTCGGAGGGGTCCAAGGTCGGCGGCACGCTGCTCGAGCTCCGCCGGACCGTGGAGGAGCTCGATCCCAAGGGTGCGCAGGGCTCGCGCAAGCTGCTCGGGATGATCCCGTTCGGGGACCGGCTCACGGACTACTTCCGCAAGTACCAGAGCGCGCAGGGCCACCTCAATGCGATCATGAGCGCGCTCTACGACGGCCAGGACGAGCTACGCCGCGACAACGCCGCCCTGAACCAGGAGAAGCAGCAGCTCTGGGACACGATGGGGCGGCTGAACCAGTACATCTACATCGCGGAACGGCTCGACGCGCGGCTGTCGGCGGCCATCGCCGACCTCGACGCCACCGATCCGGAGAAGGCCAGGGCCATGCGCCAGGACGTGCTCTTCTACGTCCGGCAGAAGCACCAGGACCTGCTGACCCAGCTCGCGGTCTCCATCCAGAACTACCTGGCGATCGACGTCGTGATCAAGAACAACATCGAACTCGTCAAGGGCGTCGACCGGGCCACCACCACGACGGTCTCCGCGCTGCGGACCGCTGTCATCGTAGCCCAGGCGCTCAACAACCAGAAGCTCGTCCTCGACCAGATCACGGCGCTCAACACGACGACGTCCGGCCTCATCCAGCGCACGAGCGAGATGCTGCGGGACAACTCGGTGCGGATCCAGGAGCAGGCGGCGTCAGCCACCATCGGACTGCCGCAGCTGCAGGCCGCGTTCCAGAACGTCTACCAGACCATGGACGCCATCGATACGTTCAAGGTCCAGGCGCTCGACAACATGGCGGCGACAGTCGGTGTGCTCGAGAACGAGGTCGCGAAGTCGCAGGAGTACCTCGAGCGGGTGAAGAAGCGCGACGAGCGGCTCGCGAGCGGCAGCCTCGACATCGGGACCGGACGGTAAGGGGAGGCGTGCCCTTCTTCAGGGACCTGTTCGACACCCTGGCCGGCCGGCGGCCGGCGGCATCGACCCCCGAGGTCACGCTGCCACCGGTACCGACCGGGGCGGAGCTGCTGGACAAGATCGCTGGCATCGACGCGGACATCGACGCGAAGGTCGCCCAGGGGCGGGTACCCGAGCTCGTCGCGGCCCGGGTGCACCGGATCACGGCGACCGCCCGCGACGCGGTGCCGGGGCTCGACAAGCTGGGCGCCGGCAGCCGCGACGCGCACGCCGTCATGGCCACCGTGACGAGCTACCTGCCGGAGGCGCTCGACGGCTACCTGCGTCTGCCGCGCGCCTACGCCGACCGCCGTCCCGTCGACGGCGCCAAGACGTCGCTGATGGTCCTCGTCGACCAGCTCGACCTGCTCGCCGCCACGATGGACAAGATCCTCGACGCGGTCTACCGCGCCGACGCCGAGGCGTTGGTCGCCCACGGGCGCTTCCTCGCCGAGAAGTTCGGACACTCCACGCTCGACGGCCTCGACATCAGCGACCCCGGCACCGCCCCGTGATCGGTCTGGTGATCCGTGATGAGCCGCGATGAGCGCTGAGGGAAGCCTTGCGGCGGCGCTCGACGCGCTGGTCGCCGCTGGCGTCGAGGCCGGCATCGAGCCCGGGGACGCCCGCGCCGAGGGCGCCGCGTTCGCCGCCGCGCTGGTCGAGTCGGTGCCCGGAGCGGCCCAGGCCTGGGCCGCCGAGCTCGGCCTGACGGTTCAGGCGTTCTTCGACGCCGCCGTCCGGGCCCGGCGCTGGCGCCAGGCGCCCACCGCCCAGCTCGCCGGGCTGGTCGCCGCCGGTTCCACGCACGCGGCCGACTACGCGCGTGCGCTCGTCGAGGTCGCCTCGGCGGCGTGCGACCTGGGCGAGCCGACGATCACCGCGGTCGCGAACGCCTCCGTGGCCTCCGCGGCCCAGTTGGACGCCGCCGGCGTCCGGCCGCCCGCGCCGGTCACCGACCCCACGCTGCTGCGCCTCGCCGAGGCCGGCCTCCATCCGCGCCGAGACGGCGCCGACGGCCTCCGGCCCGGTGTGCAGCCCGCCGGCCGGACGGCGGTGCAGACGGCGGGGGCGACCGAGACCGAGCCGGCGGCACCGGAGAAGACGCTCGAGGAGCTGCTCGCCGAGCTCGACGGGCTGACCGGGCTGACCGCCGTCAAGCGTGAGGTGCACCGGCAGGCCCAGCTGTTGCGCGTCGAGCAGCTCCGTACCGCCGCGGGCCTCCGCAGCCCGACGATCACCCGGCATCTGATCTTCCTGGGCAATCCCGGGACCGGCAAGACCACGGTCGCCCGGCTGGTGGCGGGGATCTATCGTGCGCTCGGCCTGCTGTCCAAGGGCCAGCTGGTCGAGGTCGACCGGTCCGAGCTCGTCGCGGGCTACCTGGGGCAGACGGCAGTCAAGACGGCCGAGGTCGTGGCGAGGGCCATCGGCGGGGTCCTGTTCATCGACGAGGCGTACGCGCTCGCGGGCGACCAGTACGGCGAGGAGGCGGTCGACACCCTGGTCAAGGAGATGGAGGACCATCGCGACGACCTGGTGGTCGTGGTCGCGGGATACCCCGGGCCGATGGAGCGCTTCATCCGGTCCAATCCGGGGCTGGCCAGCCGGTTCCGGACGACGATCAGTTTCGCCGACTACACCGACGACGAGCTCGTGCAGATCCTCGTCCGGCTGGCCTCCGACGCCGACTACGCCCCGACGCCGGCGTTCCTCGATCGGTTCCGGGAGATCCTGGCGGCGACGCCGCGCGGGGAGGGATTCGGGAACGGACGGTTCGCGCGGAACGTCCTCGAAGCAGCGATCGGACGCCACGCCTGGCGCCTGCGGGACGTCGCCGAGCCCACGGTCGAGCAGCTGCGCGAGCTGCTCCCCGAGGATCTCGACGACGAGCCCGCCCAGCAGGAGCCGGACGCGGCGACAGGAGGGGCACAGTGACCCAGACGACCACGGCGGCCGGGCCCGCCCCGGATCATCGCGGCCGGCACGTCGACGCACCTCCTCCGGGCGGCGGGGCGCGGCCGCAGCCGGCGAGCACACCGGCTCCCGGCCGGCTGCGCGGCCGGGTGCGGTCGGCCTTCCAGGGGACGCCGGGCGCGCTGCGCCTCGCCGCCATCATCGGCGTGCTGGTCTGCCTGGTGTTCGCGGTGCTCGGCGGGAACGCCTTCAAGGCCCGCGGGGAGGCCCTCGACGAGGCACGCAACAGTGCGGCGCAGCTCGTCCGGGTGCAGCAGATCGCCACCGACCTGGTCCGCGCCGACTCGCTCGTGACCAATGCCTTCCTCCAGGGAGGGCGCCAGGGCTCCGCCGGCGTTCCCGGCTATCAGGCGGCCGTCACCGACGCGAGCACGCTGCTCGCCGAAGCGGCCCAGGCCCAGCCGGGCGACGCCCGGGCCCTGGCCGCGGTCAACGACGCCCTGACGAGGTACACGGCGGCGGTCGCCACCGCCCAGGCCAACAACGCGCAGGGCTACCAGGTGGGTGGGGCCTACCTGCGGCAGGCGTCGGACCTGTTGCGGACGCCGACCTCCACCCAGCCGGCGATGCTCCCCACGCTCGAGGCCGTCGTCGACGCCGACGCCCACCGGGTGGACGACGCGTTCACCGCTTTCAACCGGGCGTCGCTGGTGCTCGCCCTCGCCGGCATCGTCGTGTTCGGCGGCCTGCTCGGCGTCCAGATCTGGCTCGCCCGACGCACACGACGGGTGTTCAACGTGCCGCTGACGTTCGGGACAGGTGTCGTGCTCGTCGCGCTCGTCCTCGGCGGATTGGCGATGATCTTCACGCAGTCGTCCGTGGACACGGTCCGCGACACCAACTACGCCGCCACCCGCGCCCTGTCGCAGGCGCGGATCGCGGCGTTCGACGCGAAGTCGAACGAGAGCCTCTCCCTCGTCGACCAGAGCGCCGCGGGCGATTACGAGAAGCAATACCAGAGCCTGGTCGCGACCGCGGACCAGGAACTGGGTGCCGCGAGCAACGCGGGCGCGGGCGACGTGGGCCAGGCGGAGCTCCAGGCATGGACCGACGTCCATGCCAAGATCCGTGAAGCTGACGCGAAGGGCGATTGGAGCACGGCCGTCGATCGGGCGACCGGCGCGTCGAATGCCACGTTCCAGGCCCTGGATGCGAAGACCGGGTCTGCTCTGACCAGCGAAGCGAACCAGGTGTCCGACAACCTCGGCTCGCCGCACCTGATCCTGGTGGTCCTCGGGTGGCTGACCCTGCTGCTCGGCCTCGTCGCCGCGATCTCGGCCTGGCTGGGCGTGGCCCGGCGGTTGGAGGAGTACCGATGAGACGCCGCGCCCTGGTGCCGATCGTCATCGCGACGCTCGGTCTCCTCCTGGTTGCCTGCTCCGGTCCGGACCGCACGCCGCAGATCCCGCTCGCGAGCCCGGCACCCGCGGCGTCCGCGGCGAGCGCGCCGGCCGCGTCGGACTGCACTCCGGCCGCCCGGGCGTCCTATCGACCGCTCGCGAGCCAGCCCCCGCCCCGGGCGATGCCTGACGGCACCCTCATGTCCCAGATCCAGGAGCGTGGGTACCTGCTGGTCGGCACCTCCTCGGACACCCGCCTGCTCAGCGACCGCAACCCGCTGCTCAACCCCGACGACCCGAAGCTGTACGAGGGGTTCGACATCGAGATGGCCAGACGCGTCGCCGAAGCGATCTTCGGGGACGACTCGCCCGAGCACCTGCGCTTCCGCGCCATCAGCGCCGCCGACCGCGTGCCGTTCGTCAACAACGGGGTGGCGAAGGGCGGCGTCGACATGATCGCCCGTGCCATGACGGTCAACTGCCCGCGGTGGAATCAGGTCGACTTCTCCTCGGTCTACTTCGAGTCGACGCAGCAGGTCCTGGTCCGCAAGGGTGCCAAGGAGACCACCCTCGCGGACCTGGGAAGGGCCAAGAAGAAGGTGTGCGCCACGAACGGATCGACGAGCATCGCCTCGCTCACCAAGTTCCCGGGCATCCAGCCCGTCGGCGTCAAGTACACGACGGACTGCATGGCACTCTGGCAGCAGGGCGCGGTGGACGCCATCACCGGCGACGACGCGATCCTGGCAGGACTCACCGCGCAAGACCCCTCGGCCGTCGTGCCAGGTCGGGAGAGCATCGAGAAGGAGCCCTACGGCCTCGCGGTCGCGAAGGACCACCCAGAGTTCGCACAGTTCATCAACGGCGTGCTCGAGCAGCTACGCAAGGACGGCGGATGGCAGAAGGCGTACACGAGCTCCGGCCTCGCGGCCCGCCTGCCGGGCCGGACCCAGCCTCCCGCGGACTTCTCACGGCCCTTGCCATGACCGGTCCCGCCACGCTGGCCGTCGCGCCGGCCGCGCCCGGGCGGTTGGGCGAGCCGCTCGCGGTGGACGCGGCCCGCACCTACCTGCTCGACCTGGGCCGCTGGCGGGACGCCCGCAAACATGAGCTCGACCTGCTCGACGAGGCGTCCCTGCGCTCGTCCGACCCCGCCGCCTACACCGGCGACGTGACGCTGTCCATGTCCCTGTGGCAGGCCGTGGACGACCGCTACGGCCAGATGCTGACGGTGTGGGACGACGGCCGCGCCGACGCCGTCGCCCGGGACCGGCTCTCCCAGCTCGTCTGGGGCCGGTTGGCGAGCGGCGGCCTCGGGGTCAACGTCGTCGAGGCCACTCGGCTCTCCGACGCGCTCTCCGCCCAGTTGCGGGCCCGGCTCTCCTTCGATCCGCGGGCCGCGGAGTCGGGCGCACGGGTGGCCGCGCTGCGCGCGGCCCTCGAACGGCTCCGCGAGCTCGTCAAGCAGGAGCCCGGCTGGGCTCCGCAGGTCGAACTGCTCGCCACTCGCGTCGACGACGTCGCGACCCGGGCGGCCCGCGGCGGCGAGGTCGACGCCGTGCTGACCGGGCTCGAGACCGACGCCGCACGGGCGGAGCGCGACCTCGTCGTCTCGACGGCGAGGCGGCGCATCATGGCGCGGGCCGCCGAGCAGGCCGCCGCCGCGCTCGTCACCGACCGGGTGCGGGCCACGAACGAGATCGCGGCGCTGGCGGCCCGCGAGCAGCAGGCGCGCGAGCTCGTCGCCCGGTGCCGCGCGGTCGTCGCCGACCCGCCCCGGTTCGCCGTTCCGGACGTCGACTCGCTCGGTCCCGTCCCGCAGGACCGCCAGGCGCTGGACGCCTACCTGCGGCGGCTGGGCGACGTCGCCCGCGCCCTCGGCGTGGTCGAGGCCGCCTACAGCAAGCCGCTCGCCGAGCTCGACGAGTTGCGCGGCCTGCTGGGCGGCTACCTCACCCGTGCCGCCCGGACCGGCCGCCTCACCGACCCTGGCGTGCAGCGCGCCGCCGCCGCCGCGCGGTCCGCGCTCGAGGCCGGGCCTGCCCGGCTCGGCGACGTCCGCACCCTGGTGAACCGCTTCACCGAGCTCGTGCGCGCCGGCGCAACGCCGACGAATCCTTCGTCGTCGACCCCCTCGACCCTGCCACCAGGAGCTCCGTCATGACCGCCGACCCTGCGCTCGCGGCGCGGCGCTGCGCCGTCCCCGGCTGCCCGGGCGTCATCGAGGACGGGTACTGCAACGTCTGCGGTACACCGGCCGGAGCCGTCCCGGTCGGGTCCGCCGCCACGGCCGTCCCGGCGCAGTCCAGCCCGTCGCCGGACGCCGGCGGCTCCGCGGCGACATCGCCCGCCGCGTCCACCCGCTCCAAGCTGACGTCATCCTCCAATCGGCTCGCCAGCACGCCGCTCGGCTCGATCCGGACCGGCGGCTCGCGGGCCACCCGCCGGCTCGGCACCTCGTCCACCCGGCTGCGCGGGGCGCGCCTGGGCGCCGGCCTGACGACGATCCCCTCGGTCCCGCCGATCGACCCGGCGAAGGCCGTCCTGCAGGACCCGCAGGTGCCGGAGGACCGCCGGTTCTGCGCCAAGTGCGGCTCGCCCGTCGGGCGCTCCCGCGACGGAAGGCCCGGCCGCTCCGAGGGCTTCTGCCCGCAGTGCCGGACGCCGTTCTCCTTCACGCCGAAGCTGAAGCCGGGCGACATCGTCGGGGGTCAGTACGAGGTCGTCGGCTGCCTCGCGCACGGCGGCCTCGGTTGGATCTACCTGGGCCGGGACACCGTGCTGAGCGGGCGCTGGGTGGTGCTCAAGGGCCTGCTCAACTCCGGCGACCCGGACGCGTACGCCGCGGCGGTCGCCGAGCGTGAGTTCCTCGCCAAGGTCGAGCACCCGCTCATCGTGGAGATCTTCAACTTCGTGCTCTACGAGGGCGCCGGCTACATCGTCATGGAGTACGTCGGCGGGACCTCGCTCAAGGCGATCCTCAAGGAGCGGATGATCAAGAACGGCGGCCGGTACGACCCGATCCCCGTCGACCAGGCCATCGCCTACATCGTCGAGATCCTGCCCGCGTTCAGCTACCTGCACGACATGAGCCTGCTGTACTGCGACTTCAAGCCGGACAACATCATCCAGGTCGGCGACGCGGTCAAGCTCATCGACCTCGGCGGCGTCCGGCGGATCGACGACCTGGACTCGCCGATCTACGGCACCGTCGGCTACCAGGCCCCCGAGGTCCCCGACATCGGCCCGTCGATCGCCTCCGACATCTACACCCTCGGCCGCACCCTCGCCGTGCTGTCGATGGAGTTCCGCGGATACCAGTCGACCTACGTCTCCTCGTTGCCACCGGTCGCCGAGTCGCCGCTGTTCCAGCAGTACGACTCGTTCTACCGGCTGCTCGCCAAGGCGTGCGCGACGGATCCTGCCGACCGCTTCCAGACGGCGGACGAGCTGCGTGTGCAGCTGCTGGGCGTGCTGCGGGAGATCGTCGCCACCCAGAGCCCCGACGGTGGGCGCGCCCGGCACTCGGCGGCGTCCGTGCTGTTCGAAGCACCCGTGGTCGAGGCGGACACGATCGACTGGCGGCACCTGCCGGCGCTCAAGGTCGATTCCGGCGACCCGATGGCGGCCTGGTTGTCCGCGCTCTCCGTGACCGACCCGGTCGACCGGATGAACGCCCTCTACGCGGCGCCCCAGGACACCGTCGAGGTGCGGCTGGACCTGGCGCGGACGGCGATCGCCGCCGGCCGGCCCGAGGTCGCCGACGGTGCGCTGACCCAGATCCTGCACGACGATCCGTGGGAGTGGCGGGCGGTCTGGGTGTCCGGACTGTCGGCGCTCGCCGCCGGGGACGACGCGGCGGCCCGCGCCGCCTTCAACGCCGTCTACGGACAGGTGCCGGGCGAGCTCGCACCCAAGCTGGCGCTGGCGCTGGCCTGCGAGCGGTCCGCGGAGTACGACGTCGCCGAGGCGCTCTACACGGTGTGCGCGCGGACGGATGCGAACTACACCGCGCCGGCGGCGTTCGGTCTGGCCCGGATCCGGACCACCCGGAAGGATCTCGACGGTGCCCTCGCAGCGCTGGACCTGGTCCCGGCGACGAGCCGCGGCTACGTCGAGGCGCGGCGGCAGCGGGCCGCCCTGCTCGCGGGATCCGGGCGTGGCCTCGTCGCGCTGTCGGACGCGATGGGCAGTATCGAGTCCGTGACCATCGACCCCGTCGACCGCGCCCGCCTGCTGACCGGTGTCCTCGACGCCGCCCTCGACGTCGTGACGACCAAGGGCGCCCAGGAGAAGGTGCTCATCGCCGGTGTGCCGGCCAAGGAGGCGCCGTTGCGCGACGCGCTCGAGCACGCCTATCGCGACCTCGCCGCCCTCACCCCCGCGGGCGACGAGCGGGTCCGACTCGTCGACCAGGCGAACTCGGTGCGGCGCTGGACGCTGCGATGATCAGGGATCTCCTGGTGGCCTGCCCGAGCTGCGGTGCGCCCGTCACGGAGGGCGAGCGGTTCTGCGAGAACTGCGGCGCGGAGCTGGCGTCCGCGCCGGCCCCGCCGGTGGTGCCGGCTGACCCCGTCGGCGCCGTCTCACGGCCGGCCGTGTCCGTCCGGGAGGGCGTCGCAGTGGCGCCGGTCGACCTCGGCAGGCCCGCGGTCGTCTGCGCGGCCTGCGGTGGAGCCGTGGCGCCCGACGGCTACTGCGAGCAGTGCGGCACGCCGGCGGTCCGGCCGCGCGACCATTGGATCGATCAGCCGGTGCCCTGGGTCGCGGCCGTCTGCGACCGAGGCGTCCGGCATGCCCGCAACGAGGACGCGGTGGCGGTCGCGGCGGAGCCCGCGCCCGGCTCCTTCGCGGTCCTCGTCGTGTGCGACGGCGTCTCGTCCGCGCCGGACTCGGACCTGGCCAGTCTCGCGGCCGCCCGCGCGGCCCGGGACGTGCTCGCCGGCCCCGACCTGACTCCCGCGCCGCAGGCAGCGGACGCCGACGGTGCGGGCCGGATCGCGGACGCCGTCGTCGGGGCCGGCAGGGCCGCGCACGAGGCCGCGTCCGAGATCGCCAGGAGGGTGGCCGGGCAAGGTCGGGGCAACCCGCCGTCCACGACGTTCGTCGCCGGCGTGCTGGCGGCCCACCGGCTCGTCGTGGGATGGGTGGGTGACAGCCGTGCCTACTGGCTCCCGGACGCCGGCGAATCCCGGCAGCTCACCACGGACGACTCGTGGGCCGCCGAGGCGATGGCCCTCGGCGTGAGCCGCGAGGAGGCCGAGAACGGGCCGAACGCGCACGCGATCACCCGGTGGCTCGGCGCCGACGCTCCGGATCCACGCCCGCACGTCGTCGACACGGTGCTCGACGGCCCAGGCTGGGTCCTGCTCTGCTCCGACGGCCTGTGGAACTACTGCTCGCCGGCCGCGGAGCTGGGCGGGCTGGTCGCGCGCACCGCCTCGGCGTACGGCGACGCCCACGGCGGGGCCCCGGTGCCGGCCGGCGTCCTGGCCACCGACCTCGTCGCCTGGGCCGTGGCGCAGGGCGGGGCGGACAACGTCAGCGTGGCCCTGGCCCGTCTGGACAGCTGAACCGAGAACCCGGAGAGGAACCCGATGGCCCAGTTCACCGCCGAGGTCTACCAGAACGAGTTCCTGCCCCAGGGCGGCACGGACGTGCACGCGATCGTCACCATCACCTGCACCGGTGCCGGCGAGGCCGGCCGCGGCGAGGGCGGCGACGCCGCCGAGATCGTCATCCTGGACACGTCGGGGTCCATGCAGGGTGAGCGGTTCGCCAACGCCCAGCGGGCCGCCGCCGCCGCGATCGACCAGATCCTCGACGGCACGTGGTTCGCCGTGATCGCCGGCACCGACCAGGCGGCACGCGTCTTCCCCTATCCCAACGCCGTCTCGCCCATGGTCCGGATGGAGCCGGCGGCCCGCGAGGAGGCCAAGCGCGCAGTGCGCCAGCTCCTCGCCGGCGGCGGCACCGCGATGGGGACCTGGTTGCGCCTGGCCACCCAGCTCTTCCTCTCGGTGCCGACCGCGACGCAGCGGCATGCCATCCTGCTCACCGACGGGAAGAACCAGAGCGAGTCGCCGCGCATGCTCCAGGACGCGCTGCGCCAGGCGCAGGGCGTCTTCCAGTGCGACTGCCGGGGCGTCGGCGCCGACTGGGACGTGCGGGAGCTACGCGGGATCGCGACCGCCCTGCTCGGCACGGTCGATCTCGTGCCGGCCCCGGCGCAGCTCGCCTCCACCTTCGAGGAGCTGATGCGCAACGCCATGCGCCGGGGCGTGTCGCAGGCGTGGCTGCGGGTGTGGGCACCGCAGGGCGCGCAGGTGCTGTTCGTGCGGCAGGTCGCGCCGACCGTGGAGGACCTCACCGGCCGCCGGCAGGACGTCAACCCGCTCACCGGGGCCTACCCGACCGGGGCGTGGGGCGACGAGACCCGCGACTACCACGTCGCCGTCCGGCTGGCCGCCAAGCCCGTGGGCGCCGAGCAGCTGGCCGCGCGGGTCCAGCTCGTGGTCGCCGACCAGGTCGTCGCGCAGGGCCTGGTCAAGGCCCTCTGGTCCGACGACGACGCGCTGACGACCCGGATCAGTCCGGCGGTCGCCCACTACACCGGGCAGGCGGAGCTCGCCCAGGCCATCCAGGAGGGGCTGGAGGCCAAGGCCGCCGGAGACACCGCGACGGCGACCACCAAGCTCGGCCGCGCCGTGCAGTTGGCCGCGGAGACCGGCAACGACGAGGCGACCTCCCGGCTGCGGAAGGTCGTCGAGATCGACGACCCGGGTACGGGTACCGTGCGTCTGCGCCGCAATGTCGACAAGCTCGACGAGATGGCGCTCGACACGAGCTCGACCAAGACGACGCGGGTGAAGCGCTGACCCGAGCGGGTCGGCGAGGCGAAAGGGACGGCCGCGGTGGCGACGTACACCTGCCCGGACGGGCATACCTCCCAGTCCGCGGACTACTGCGACGTCTGCGGCCTGCCGATCCGGTCCGGCACGACTCCGGCAGCGGCCGCCGCGCCGGCCGGTTCGCCGGTCACGCCCCCGCCGTTGCCCGACGCGGGCGGCGGCGCGGTCGCCCACACCTCACCGTTGACGATCGGGCGGGCGGACGTCGCCGGCGCGACGGCCGGCGTGCGCTCCTGCCCGAACTGCGGGACCGACAACCCGCCCGGCGCGTTGTTCTGCGAGAACTGCGGCTACGACTTCACCACGGGCCAGCTGCCGCAGCCGCTCCCCCCACCGGACGTCGCGGCGGAGCTCGCGGCCGCCCACCCGGTTCCCCCGCCGGCCGCCCCCGACGGCGCCGTCGACTGGGTGGCCGAGGTATGGGTGGATCCCGACTGGTACGCGGCGCAGGGCGTCACGGATCAGCTGCCCAGCGTCGGGGCCCCCGTCGTGGTACCGCTCGCCGAGCGGACGCTGCTCATCGGCCGGACCTCCACCAGCCGCAACATCCATCCGCAGATCGACGTCTCGGGCGACAACGGCGTCTCGCGCCGGCACGCCCAGCTGACCACGGACGGGCAGCGCTGGTGGATCGAGGACCTGCAGTCCTCCAACGGGACGTTCATCGGCGCCGCCGGCCAGGCCCTCCCGACGACGCCGACCGTGCCCGGCCAGCGCGTCGAGCTCGCCGAGGACGACCGCGTCTACATCGGCGCCTGGACCCGGATCGTCGTCCGCAAGGCCTGACGCCCGCGCACCGCCGCCCCCACGGGCGTGATCATGCAATCCCCGCTGATCATGCAATCCGTGTCGATCACGTAGTCGACCGGTTACTTGATCGACACGGATCGCATGATCACGGCGAGGGGGCCGGCGGGAGTCGGCGAGCCCGAGCTCACAGGGCGGGCGGGCCGGACAGGCGATGGACTCGATAGCCTCGAGTCAATCGGCAACCGATCCGAAGGGGACCCCCGCAATGGCGCGCAAGGGTACGGCGACCGTCGTCGGCGCAGGCTTCTACGGCAGCACCACCGCACAGCGGCTGGCTGAGTACGACATCTTCGAGAAGGTCGTGCTGACCGACATCCGGGACGGCTGGGCGGAAGGGCTGGCGCTCGACCTGAACCAGTCCCGCCCCGTCGAGGGGTTCGAGACCGAGGTGGTCGGCAGGACGACGGGCCAGGGCGGCGAGGGCTACGAGGTCATCGCGGGCTCGGACATCGTGGTCATCACCGCCGGGCTGCCGCGCAAGCCCGGCATGAGCCGGATGGACCTGCTCGAGGTCAACGGCAGGATCGTCCGCCAGGTCTCCGAGAACGTCGCCCGGCACGCCCCGGAGGCGGTGGTGATCGTCGTGTCCAACCCGCTGGACGAGATGACCACCCTGGCCCAGACCGCCACCGGCTTCCCGCACCGGCGGGTGATGGGGCAGGCGGGGATGCTCGACACGGCGAGGTTCACGTACTTCGTGGCCGAGCGGCTGGCAGTGCCGGTCGGGTCCGTGCGCACTCTCACGCTGGGCTCGCACGGCGACACCATGGTTCCCGTCCCGAGCGCGTGCACCGTCGACGGCAGGCCGTTGTCGGAATTCCTCGACGAGCCGACGGTCGAGGAGCTCCTCACCCGGACCCGGAACGGCGGTGCCGAGGTCGTCGCGCTGCTCAAGACCGGTTCGGCCTACTACGCGCCGTCGGCGGCGGCCGCGCGGATGGCGCGGGCCGTCGCCGAGGACTCGGGGGCGATCATGCCGGTCTGCGCGTGGGTCGACGGGCAGTACGGCATCGAGGGGGTCTACCTGGGCGTCGAGGCCGAGCTCGGGGCGACCGGCGTCCGCCGGGTGGTCGAGCGCGACCTCACCGAGAGCGAGCTGGCGGGTCTGCGGGAAGCCGCCGAGGCGGTCAGGGCCAAAGCCAAGGACGTCGCTTCGCTCTGACCTCCGGCACCCGTCAGCGGACGCCGGCGAGGGTCCGCGCCACGCTCTCGCCATGCTGCTCGTGCGCGATCGGGGCGATCCCCGCCGCCTGCCGTCGATAGGCTGCGATGCATCAGGTGGCGTGGCCGCCGATGTCGTCGAAGGAGTCGTGCCCGTGGCGAAGATCAAGGTTGAGGGCGCCGTCGTCGAGCTCGACGGTGACGAGATGACCAGGATCATCTGGCGGTTCATCAAAGACCGGCTGATCCATCCCTACCTCGACGTCGACCTGCGCTACTACGACCTGTCGATCCAGCACCGGGACGCCACCGACGACCAGGTCACCGTGGACGCGGCGAACGCCATCAAGACGTACGGCGTCGGGGTCAAGTGCGCGACCATAACGCCGGACGAGGCCCGGGTCGCCGAGTTCGGCCTCAAGCGGATGTGGCGCTCGCCGAACGGCACGATCCGGAACATCCTCGGCGGCGTCGTCTTCCGCGAGCCGATCATCATCAGCAACATCCCCCGGCTCGTCCCCGGCTGGACGAAGCCCATCGTCATCGGCCGTCACGCCCACGGCGACCAGTACAAGGCGACGGATTTCAAGGTCGTCGGGCCCGGTGCGGTGACCATCACCTTCACCCCGGACGACGGCGGCGAGCCGATCGAGTTCGAGGTCGTGAGGATGCCCGAGGACGGCGGTGTCGTGCTCGGCATGTACAACTTCAAGCGGTCCATCGAGGACTTCGCGCGGGCGTCGCTCTCCTACGGGCTCAAGCGGCATTACCCCGTCTACATGTCGACGAAGAACACGATCCTGAAGGCCTACGACGGCATGTTCAAGGACACTTTCGCCGAGATCTTCGAGGCGGAGTTCAAGGCCGATTTCGAGGCCGCCGGCCTGACCTACGAGCACCGCCTGATCGACGACATGGTGGCCGCCGCGCTGAAGTGGGAGGGCGGCTACGTCTGGGCGTGCAAGAACTACGACGGCGACGTCCAGTCGGATACCGTGGCGCAGGGCTTCGGCTCGCTCGGCCTCATGACGAGCGTCCTCATGACGCCCGACGGCAAGACCGTCGAGGCCGAGGCGGCGCACGGCACGGTCACCCGGCACTACCGGCAGCACGAGCAGGGCAAGCCGACGTCGACCAACCCGATCGCCAGCATCTACGCCTGGACCGGCGGCCTGAAGCATCGCGGCGAGCTCGACGGGACCCCCGAGGTGATCCGCTTCGCGGAGACCCTCGAGCGGGTCTGCGTCGAGACCGTCGAGAGCGGCAAGATGACCAAGGACCTCGCGCTGCTCGTGGGGCCGGAGCAGTCCTGGCTGACCACCGAGGAGTTCCTGGGCTCCCTGGACGAGAACCTGCAGAAGGCGCTGGCCTGACCCCCCTCCGTCCGTGATCAAGGAATAAGTGGTGATCAAGGACGTCTG
>DATKNA010000147.1:0-5501 GCA_035541595.1 Kineosporiaceae bacterium
AGCCGCACGTCGACGCCGGGCACCGGCCGGCCGGCGGCGTACGCGTGCTGCGCCGGGCTCAGCGTGAGCCCCACCACCTCCCGGGCGCCGTGCTGCACGGCGAACCGTTCGGCCAGGGTCCCCCATCCGCAGCCGACGTCCAGGACGCGTCGCCCGCCGACGTCGAGGGCCGCCGCGAAGAAATCGATCTTCGTGCGCTGGGCCCCGGCCAGGTCCTGCGTCGGGTCGCGGGAATCCCAGGACGCGCAGGAGTACACGAGATCGGGACCGAGCCAGGTGGCGAAGAAGTCCGCCGGCAGGTCGTAGTGCGCGGCGATCGCCTCCGGCGAGCTGCCCGCCCGGCGGAGGGCGCCCGCGTCGAGGACCGGGACGCCGTGGACGACGCCTGCGGCCGGAGCGCTCGGCATCGACCTCAACCGTGGACGGGGAGGCCGTCGCGGAGCCGGTCGAGCACGTCGCCCACGGTCCGCGCCTCGGTCAGCTGTCTGAGCACGTCGACCGGGAACTCGACACCGAGCCCGATCTCGAGGTCGGTGATCACCTCGGCCGCCGCCAGCGAGTCCAGGCCGAGCTCCGCCAGCGGGGTCGCCAGGTCGACGCGCTCGGGCTCGATCTCGCAGGCTCGGGCCACGGCAGCGCGCACCGCGGCCGCAAGTGCCTCGTCATCGATCGCCACGACGCCTCCCAGGGCCGGTCACGCCATGATCGCCCAGGGTAGTGCCGCGACCGGCCGAGCGGGATACGCCGGACGGAGACAGTGCCGGACGGAGACGGTGCCGGACGGAGACGGTGCCGGACGGAGACGGTGCCGGACGGAGACGGTGCCGGACCGAGACGGCGCCGGACGGAGACGGTGCCGGACGGAGACGGTGCCGGCAGCGGCCGGTCAGAGCTTCGGGAAGCGGTGGGTGACACCCTCCCCCTGCTCCAACAGGGTCGCGGCGGGGCCGACGATGCGCGGGTCGGGGAGGCCGACGATCTCCTCGTCCTTGTTCTCGTACGGGAACCGGTTGAGCACGTGCCGCATGGCCTCGAGCCGGGCGCGCTTCTTGTCGTTGCTCTTGACGACCGTCCACGGTGCGTCGGCGGTGTCGGTGTAGAAGAACATCGCCTCCTTCGCCTCGGTGTACTCGTCCCACTTGTCCAGGCTCGCGAGGTCCATCGGCGAGAGCTTCCACTGCCGCACCGGGTCCACCTGGCGGATCACGAAGCGGGTGCGCTGCTCGGAGCGGGACACCGAGAACCACAGCTTGATGAGGCGGATCCCGGAGCGGACCAGCATCCGCTCCAGGTCCGGGGCCTGGCGCATGAACTCGAGGTAGTCCCGGGCGTCCACGAACCCCATCACCCGCTCGACCCCGGCGCGGTTGTACCAGGACCGGTCGAACAGGACGAGCTCGCCCCTGGAGGGCAGGTGCCGGACGTAGCGCTGGAAGTACCACTGCGTGGACTCCCGGTCGCTGGGCTTCTCCAGCGCGACGACACGCGAGCCGCGGGGATTCAGGTGCTCCATGAACCGCTTGATCGTGCCACCCTTGCCGGCGGCGTCCCGGCCCTCGAAGAGGATGACGATGCGTTCGCCGGTGTCCTTGGCCCAGTACTGCAGCTTGAGCAGCTCGATCTGCAGGAGCCGCTTCTCCCGCTCGTAGACGTCGCGTGGCAGGCGCTCGGTGTAGGGGTAGTTCTCGCGCCAGGTGTCCACCACCCGCCCGTCGCTGAACCTCAGGACCGGGTCGTCGTCGGCGTCGTCCTCGACCACGAGGTCGCCGATCTTGACCGGCCCGATGCTGAGCTGCGCGACGTCGTCGGACCGGTCGCCGGCCCCGATCGCGTCCTCCAACGGCACGACCTTGGCCCCGTCGTGGGCCGCCCGCTCGTGCCGTCTCGGGTGGACCCCGGACGTCTGGACCTGGGACGCCACCGCCGGGTCGTCGGCCGTCGCCTGCTCGTCGACAGAGGTCTCGTCGTCGTCCATGTCGTCTCCGCCCCACGTGCGTCCTAGCAGAACGCTAACGCGCCCGGCGCCTCCCGGGGCATCGGCCGACTCCGTGGACGCACCGTCGCGGGATCACTGCCCGACCTGAGAGGGTGGGACCTGCTCCGCAGCCCGGGACGTCGAGAGGAGTCGCATGGAGTACCGCGGGTTCGGGCGGCTCGCCGTTCCTGCGCCGGACCGCATGAAAGCCCGGGGTGGGGGGCCGGAGGCCGGGACCGGGGAGCCGGACGTCGCCGGCCCGGAGCTCGACGACGCGGATCGCGCTGCGGTCGGACGGCTGTCCGTGCGGCTCGCCGACGCCGTCGGCCGAGGGCGGCTCGGCGTCGCCTTCTCCGGCGGGGTCGACTCCTCCGTGCTGCTCGCCCTCGCCGTCCGGGCCCTCGGTCAGGTCAAGGTGGTGGCCGTGCTCGGGGTGTCGCCCAGCCTGGCCACCGCCGAACGGGTCGCCGCGCACGACGTGGCGCGCTTCGTCGGCGTCCCCGTCGTGGAGGTGACCACCGCGGAAGGCGACGATCCCAGGTACCGGCGCAACGCGCCGGATCGGTGCTTCTACTGCAAGCACGAGTTGTTCGCCCGCATCTCGGCGGACGTGGTGGCAGCGCACGGCTTGTCGGCGGTGGCCTACGGCGAGAACGCCGACGACGCGGCGCGCCACGACCGACCGGGAGCGCGCGCGGCCCGCGACCACGGCGTGCTCACGCCGCTCACGGACGCGAGGATGGGTAAGGCAACGATTCGGCGGATCGCTCGTGCGCTCGCGCTGCCGTCCGCGGACAAGCCCGCCGCGCCCTGCCTGGCGTCGCGGATCCCGCACCTGCAGGAGGTCACGCCGGGCAAGCTCGGGCAGGTCGAGACCGCGGAGGCGGGTCTGCGCCGGCTCGGGCTGGCCGATCTGCGGGTGCGGCATCACGGCGACGTGGCCCGCGTCGAGGTGCCCGTGGCCGAGATCGGCCGGCTGGCCCGCGAGCCGCTGCGCGGGCACGTCGTGGACGCGGTGCGCGCGGCGGGCTTCCGGTATGTGGCGCTCGACCTGGCCGGGATCCAGTCGGGTTCGTTCACGCTGGCACAGCTCGGGTTGGAGCCGACACATGGGTGAGGCGTGGACGCCGCCACGCTCGGTGTCCGAGTTCGTGCGGCTCGACCACGACCGGGCCGCGCGGCGCGGGTTCCCCGAGGCCGTGCTGTGCGAGGCGAAGACCCTGGAGCAGGTGCTGGTCGTCGCCGGGCAGGTCCGCCGGAGCGACGCGCCGACCCTGTTCACCCGCGTCCGGGCCGACCAGGCGCGCCCGCTGCTGGCCGCCCTCCCGGGCGCCGTGTTCGAGGACGACGCGCGGATCGTCGCCTGGCCCGGGACGCCGCCCGCCGGCACGGGCGGTCGCGTCGCCGTCGTCGCGGCCGGCACGTCGGACGTGCCCGTCGCCCGGGAGGCCGAGGTGACGGCCCGTCATCTCGGCCGTTCCGTCGATCTCCTCGTCGACGTGGGAGTGGCCGGGCTGCATCGGGTCCTGGAGCACCTCGACCTGCTGCGCACGGCCCGGGCCGTCGTCGTCGTGGCCGGGATGGACGGGGCCCTCCCCGGGGTCGTTGCAGGCCTCGTCGCCGCGCCGGTGATCGCCGTCCCGACCTCGGTCGGGTACGGCGCTGCCTTCCATGGCGTCGCCCCGCTGCTGACCATGCTGACGGCGTGTGCGCCCGGGGTCGCCGTGGTCAACATCGACAACGGGTACGGCGCCGGGCACCTCGCGGCACAGATCGCCGCCCCCTGGCCGGACCCGGACGGCGACTGACCCGGCCCCTCAGCAGTCGGGCCCCGGCCACTCGGCGCCGCCGGCGAGGCCGGCGTCCGCGGCCGCGGCCCGCGCCATGGCGAGCACCTGTGCGAGGGGGATCCCGGTCGCCGCGGCCAGCTGGGCCGCGTCCTCGAACTCCGGCGTGGCCTGGTACACCCGGCCATGCCGGTGCCCGATCTTGATCCGGACGGCGCGCCCGGCGACCTGGACCGGGCACCAGGAGCGCTCGAGGACGTTCCGTCGCACGGGTGTGACCCGGACCCCGAGCGTGCTCGTGTGCGCCAGGACGATGCCGGCGAGCGAGGGCTCGTCCTCGGGGCGCGCGAGGACGTGCAGGGTGTGCGCTGGCCGGCCCTTCTTCATGAGGATCGGGGTGAGCCACGCGTCCAGCGCACCGGCCTCCAGGAGCCGGCGCAGCACGTCGGGCCAGATGCGAGGGTCGAGGTCGTCGACGTTGGTCTCCACGACGACGGCGTCGGGGGCGCCCCCCGACCAGGCCGGCGTCGACGCCCCCTCCGAGGCCGTGCCGAGCAGCAGGCGGACGACGTTGGGGCGGTCGGGCCGGTCGCGCGTGCCGGCGCCGATCCCGACAGCGAGGACGGTCATGGCGGGCAGGGGTCCGCTGACCGTGGCGAGGGTGGTGACCAGTGCGACCCCCGTGGGCGTGGCCAGCTCCCCGGTGGGGACCGGCGCTCCGTCTCCGCCGGCCATCACGAGCCGGCCACGAGCCAGCTCGAGTACGGCCGGTGCCGGGAGGGGAAGGATCCCGTGCTCCGACAGCACCTGGCCCGACCCGAGGGCGACGGCCGACACGGCCACCCGGTCGACGGCGAGGGCCGCGACTCCCGCACAGGTCGCGACGACGTCCGCCACCGCGTCGACGGCCCCGACCTCGTGGAAGTGCACCCTCTCCGGCGGCACCCCGTGCACCCGCCCCTCCGCCTCGGCCAGCCGCTGGAACGTCCGCCCCGCCGGCTGCAGGACCTCTGCCGTCAAGCCCGCCGCGTCCAGCATGCGACGGATCTCTGCCCAGGTCCGCCGCTCGGGATCGGCGTGGCCGACGACGTCGACGTCCACCTTGGTGGCCCGCAGCCCTGCCCGGGTCACCGGCCGGGCGGTCAGCCGCGCCGCGCCGGGTAGGACGGCGTCGACCGCGGCCTGCATCGTCGGCAGCGGGACGCCGACGTCGACCAGACCACCCACGAGCATGTCGCCCGCGACACCGGCGGTGGCGTCGATCCACAGCATGCGAGGCACGCCCATGGCACCATCGAACCAGTGCCGGGAACGGGGCCCGGCCCCGGGACCGATCCCGCGCCGGTCGGGCCGCCCGCTGACCAGGACGGTCCAGAGGACGGCGATCACGGGACGGACCGTCCTGCCGGGCGGGACCTTCGTCCCTGGGGCGGCACGTCGGCCGGGCCTCACAGTGGGGGTATGGCGAGCGAGACCTCCACCGGCCTCCCGGCCGCCCGCGTTCCGTCGGAGCACCCCGAACTCCTGCGGGCGATCGAGCCGTCTCGCTGCCTCGAGCTGCTACAGGCCGTGACGTTCGGGCGGCTGGCGACGGTCGACGCGGGCCGTGTCGTTCTCGTCGTCGTCAATCACCTGGTCGACGGCGGCGACATCTTCATCCGCACGCGACCCGAGGCTCGTCTGGCACGGCTGACCGAGGGCGGCCGCATCGCCCATGCCGCGTTCGAGGTCGACAGCGC
>DATKNA010000148.1:0-2554 GCA_035541595.1 Kineosporiaceae bacterium
GCTGCTCCTGGCTGAGCCGCTCCAAGGCGGCCCGGACCTCGGCGGGTGGCATCCGCTCGCCACTGACGGTCACCGTCACGTACCACAGGGCGGGCTCCTGGCGGCGCGACCGGCCCCGCGTGGACGTGTCACCCAGAGCGATCCCGCGCAGCGGGGTCAGGGTGCCGAGGGGCTGCTCGTCGTCTCCGGTGGGCACGCAACAAGTGGAGCAGATACCCGCGCCCGCGTCATGTCTTTGGCCGAGTTCCGCACGTCGGCGTGGCGGGCTCGCCTGGCATGTCGTATACGTCGGGGCAAGACCGCTGAACTCAGCGTAACCGACTTGGGTGCGGAGGTCACGACCGCCCCGATGTCGAGGCCGTGCCCGGCCCGACCGAAGCGCCCCTTCGTCCGCCCTCCCCCTCGGCCGGTTCGCGGGCCCCCGGGCGGTGCAGGACGACGAGGTCGTCCCGGTGCACGACCTCGCGGGCGTACCCCTCGCCGAGCTCGCGGGCGAGGTCGCGGGTCGACCGCCCGAGCAGGGCAGGCAGCTCGGCCGCATCGAAGTTCACCAGCCCGCGGGCGACCACGCTGCCGCGGACGTCGGCCAGCTCCACCGGGTCGCCGGCGGAGAACGCGCCCTGCACCCGGGTCACCCCCGCGGGCAGCAGCGACATCCGCCGCGCGACGACCGCGGCCACCGCGCCGTCGTCGAGCACCAGGCGGCCCTCGGTACGGGCGGCGTGGGCCAGCCACAGCAGGCGGCTCGCCCGCCGGCTGCCGTGGGCCCGGAACCAGGTGCCGACGTCCCGGCCTGCGAGACCCTCCGCGACCAGCCCGGCCGCGGTGAGCAGCGTGGGAACCCCGGCGGACGCCGCGATGCCCGCGGCCTCCACCTTCGTGACCATGCCGCCGGACCCGACGCCGGCCGCGCCGACGGAGCCGATCCGGAAGCCGTCGACGTCCTCGGGTCCGCGCACGAGCGGCACCCGCCGGACGCCGTCCCGCCCGGGCGGCCCGTCGTAGAGGGCGTCGACGTCGGAGAGCAGGACGAGGGCGTCGGCGCCGACGAGGTGCGCGACGAGCGCGGCGAGCCGGTCGTTGTCGCCGAACCGGATCTCCTGCGTGGCGACGGTGTCGTTCTCGTTGACCACCGGGACGACGCCGAGACCGACCAGCCGCTCGAGCGTGCGGTGCGCGTTGACGTAGTGGCCCCGGCGGACGACGTCGTCGGCGGTGAGCAGCACCTGGCCGACGGTCAGGCCGTGCCGGGCGAAGGCCGCGGCGTACTCGGCGAGGAGCAGCCCCTGGCCGACGCTGGCCGCGGCCTGCTGGGTGGCGAGGTCCTTCGGCCGCCGGGGGAGGCCGAGCGGCGCGAGACCGGCGGCGATCGCCCCGGAGGAGACCAGCACGACCTCACATCCGCCGAGCCGGCGCGCCGCCAGGACGTCGACCAGCGCACCGAGCCGCGCCGCGTCGAGGCCCCCCGCGCGTGTGGTGAGCGACGACGAGCCGACCTTGACGACGATCCGGCGCGCGGTCGGCAGCAGCTCGCGGCCGGTCACAGCCCGTCGTCCCGGCCGTCGTGATCCGGGCCGTCGTGATCCGGGCCGTCGTGATCAGAGCCGTGATCCGGGCCGTCGCCCGGGCCGTCGTGATCCGGGCCGTCGTGATCAGAGCCGAGATCCGGGCGGTCGCCGGGGTCGGTCCAGACGCCGGCGCGGCGCTCCTCGGCGAGCTCGGCCCGGGCGTCGCGGCGCGCCTGGCGCTGCGCCTCGTACCGCTCGCGACGCTCCTCGCGGGTGGCCCGGCCCCCCTTGACCAACCTGGGGTCGCCACCGCGCGGCCCGGCGAGCACCCCGGGGCCGCTGACCAGCGTCGGTTCCCAGTCGAAGACGACGCCGGTCGCGTCATCGCCGATCACGACTTCGGCTCCGGCGACCGCACCGGCCTCGAAGAGCGCCTCCTCGACGCCGAGCCGGGCCAGCCGGTCGGCGAGGTAGCCCACCGCCTCGTCGTTGGCGAAGTCGGTCTGACGGACCCACCGCTCGGGCTTCTCGCCGCGCACGCGGTAGCGGACGGCACCGGAGGGCCCGACGGCCTGCTCGGGCAGGACGGTGAAGCCGGCCTCGTCGACCGCCTTCGGCCGCAGCACCACGCGAGGCGCTGGCGCCGGCTCGGCCGCGCGGGCCTGCGCGACGAGTCCGGCCAGGGCGAACGAGAGTTCCCGCAGCCCCTCGTGGCTGACCGCCGAGACCTCGAACACACGAAGGCCGCGGGCCTCGAGGTCGGGCCGGACGAGCTCGGCCAGCTCCTCGGCCTCCGGGACGTCGACCTTGTTGAGCGCGACCAGCCGGGGTCGCTCGAGCAGCGGGACCATTCCGGGGTCGACCCGGTAGGCCGAGAGCTCGGCCTCGATGACGTCGAGGTCGCTGAGTGGGTCGCGACCGGGCTCGAGGGTGGCGCAGTCGAGGACGTGGACGAGGACGAGGCAGCGTTCGACGTGCCGGAGGAACTCCAGGCCGAGGCCCTTGCCCAAGCTGGCACCGGGAACGAGGCCGGGGACGTCGGCCAC
>DATKNA010000149.1:0-3972 GCA_035541595.1 Kineosporiaceae bacterium
ACGCGCCGGTGCGGCCGATGCCGGACTGTATCTCGTCGAGCACCAGCAGGGCGCCCGCTTGGTCGCAGGCCTGGCGGGCGGCGGCCAGGTAGCCCGCGGGCGCGGGCACCACGCCGCCCTCGCCCTGGGTCGGCTCGAGGAAGACCGCGGCGACCGTGTCCGGACCCTCGAACTCGATCGCCTCGGCGATCCGATTGGCCGCCCAGAGGCCGAACGCCTTCGGGTCCTCCCGCAGGTGCTCCGGCGCCCGGTAGAGGTTGGTGTTGGGGACCTTGAAGCCACCGGGCACGAGCGGCTCGAACATCTCCTTCGCCGCCGGGATCCCGGTGATCGAAAGGGCCCCCTGGGGTGTGCCGTGGTAGGCCACGGACCGCGAGACCACCTTGTGTTTCATCGGCTTGCCGACGAGCTTCCAGAACTGTTTGGCCAGCTTCCAGGCCGTCTCCACGGCCTCTCCGCCACCGGTCGTGAAGAACACCCGGTTGAGGTCCCCGGGGGCGTTCGCCGCGAGTCGCTCCGCCAACTCGATGGCGCGCGGATGCGCGTAGGACCAGAGCGGGAAGAAGGCGAGCTCGCGGGACTGCATCGCCGCGGCGTCCGCCAGCTCCTGTCGGCCGTGACCCACCTGCACGGTGAACAGCCCGGCCAGGCCGTCGAGGTAGCGCTTGCCCTGGTCGTCCCAGATGTAGGCGCCCTCGCCCCGCACGATGACGGGGACGTGCCCGCCGTGCTCGTACGTGGAGTGCCGGGTGAAATGCATCCAAAGGTGGTCCCGGGCGCGTTCGGCGAGGCTGTCGTGGCCCGGCTCGGAAAAAGTCTGCGGGGTCGTGGTCATCGTGTTCCCCAGTCGTAACGCTGCTTGCGCAGCTTCAAATAGACGAACGTTTCCGTGGTGCGCACCCCCGGCAGGCTCCGCAGCCGGCGTGAGACGAGCTCCAGCAGGTGCTCGTCGTCCTCGCAGACGACCTCGACGATCAGGTCGAACGAGCCCGCGGTGACGACGACGTAGTCGACCTCGGGGAGCTGGGCCACCTGCTCGGCGACCGTCGTCACGTCGCCGTCCACCCGCAGGCCCACCATGGCCTGCCGGTTGAACCCCACCTGCACGGGATCGGTGACGGCCACGATCTGCATGACGCCCGCGTCGAGCAGGCGCTGGACGCGCTGCCGCACTGCCGCCTCGGAGAGCCCGACCGCCTTCCCGATGGCGGCGTAGGGCCGGCGCCCGTCGGACTGCAGCTGCTCGATGATCCTCTTCGAGATGTCGTCGAGCATCATGTGCGAGTTCCGGGAGGCCGCAGCGGGGGTGGACACGGCCCAAGCCTGACTGGTCGGCCGAGCGGTGGCAAGTAGGCCGCCACCGAATCCGTGGCCCAGGGGTGGCTCACTCACGGAAACCGTTGCGGCCAGCAAGCCCACCGGTGGATTACGGCGCTCAGGCACCTGTCCGTGCGGTTCGCCAGGGATTAGAGTCCTCGCGTCAGGGGCCGCGGGCTTCGCGGCCCGTCCGTGCCGTCTGCAGGGAGCCCGCTCGTGACCCAGTCCAGGCCCCGCGTGCTGCGCAACTTCGTCGATGGGGAGTACCGCGAGGCGTCGTCCGACAGCCGCAGTGACATCGTCAACCCGGCGACCGGTGAGGTTGTGGCCACGGCCGCGGTCTCGGACCAGGCGGACGTCGACGCCGCCTATGCCGCCGCCGCCCGGGCGTTCGAGACCTGGCGGGACGCGACGCCGAGCGAGCGCCAGCGCGCCCTGCTGAAGCTCGCGGACGCGGTGGAGGCCCGCGCCGACGAGTTCGTCCGGCTGGAGGGGGAGGACACCGGGAAGCCGCACGCGCTGACGGCGTCCGAGGAGATCCCGCCGATGGTGGACCAGATCCGGTTCTTCGCGGGCGCCGCCCGCGTGCTCGAGGGCCGGGCCGCGAGCGAGTACACGGCCGGGCATACCTCCTGGATCCGGCGCGAGCCGATCGGCGTCGTCGGCCAGGTGACCCCGTGGAACTACCCGATGATGATGGCGGTCTGGAAGATCGCGCCGGCTCTGGCCGCGGGCAACACCGTGGTGCTCAAGCCGAGCGACACCACGCCGGAGACGACCCTGCTGCTCGCGGAGGTGGCCGCGGAGTTCCTCCCCGCCGGCGTCCTGAACGTGATCACGGGAGATCGGGACACCGGGCGGATGCTGGTCTCGCACAAGACCCCGCAGCTCGTGGCGATCACCGGCTCGGTCCGGGCCGGCATGCAGGTCGCCGAGGCCGCCGCCTACGACGTCAAGCGCGTGCACCTCGAGTTGGGCGGCAAGGCGCCGGTGATCGTGTTCGACGACGCCGACGTGGCGGCGGCTGCGGAGGCCATAGCCGTCGCCGGGTACTTCAACGCCGGCCAGGACTGCACGGCGGCGACCCGGGTGCTCGCCGGACCAGGGGTGCACGACGACTTCGCGGCCGCCCTCGCCGAGCAGGCCAAGGCGGCGAAGGTGGGGCTCCCGGATGACGACGAGGCTCTGTTCGGGCCGGTGAACAACGCCAACCAGCTGGAGCGCATCACCGGCTTCCTCTCCCGGTTGCCCGACCACGCCAAGGTCCTGGCCGGCGGCAGCCGGGTCCCTTCGCTGGGCAACGGCTACTTCGTTGAGCCGACGGTGGTCGACGGGCTGCGCCAGAACGACGAGGTGATCCAGAACGAGATCTTCGGACCGGTCATCACCGTGCAGCGCTTCGAGGACGAGGAGGAGGCCCTGCGTTGGGCCAACGGCGTCGAGTACGGCCTGGCGTCATCGGTGTGGACCAAGGACTTCGGCCGGGCTATGAGGATGTCCCGGCGCCTCGACTTCGGCTGCGTCTGGATCAACACCCACATCCCGCTCGTCGCCGAGATGCCGCACGGCGGGTTCAAGCACTCCGGGTACGGCAAGGACCTCTCCATGTACGGCTTCGAGGACTACACCCGGATCAAGCACGTGATGGCCAACATCGGCTGACGTGCCAGCGAGCCCAGTGCTCATCCGCGGCGGAGCGTGGTCACCGGAGCCCGTCGGGGTACCGGGTCGACGACGTGGGCGCCACGTTGCGTGCGATGTCCCACCGTGCGCACGTCGTCCACAGACAACGGCCCCCTCGACTGTGGGCCGGGCGGGCACCCGTCGATAGCCGCGTACCGCGACATTCGGAGGAGATGCGCAACTGTCGACGACCTGCGCACGGCGCTCTGGGCGAGACAGGCAACTGTCGACGACCTGCGTACGGCGCCCTGGGCGAGACAGGCAAATGTCGACGACCTGCGCACGGCGCTCTGGGCGAGACAGGCAAATGTCGACGACCTGCGCACCGCCGCCGAGGGAATCTCAGCGCGGGTCGACCAGCCCAGCGCGGTGGACGCCGACCGCCCGGCTACTGCTCGACATGCGCGACCAAGGCCCTGAAGAGGCTCGCGCAATCCGTGTCGATTGTGTGATGAGTCGTCACTTGATCGACACGGATTGCATGATCAGCGGGGATTGCATGATCACCGCGAGGGCTGGCACGAGGCTGGCACGAGGATCGCCGCGACACTGGGCACGGGATCGCCACGACGATGATCAGTGGCCCAGGAGGGGGGCCATCGCCGCGGCGGCGAGGCTGGGCCGGCCGGTCAGGCGTTCCTCGGCGTCGGCCGCGGTCATCGCTCGCAGGCCCGCGTTGAGCCCGAGCCAGCGCAGCGGCTCCGGCTCCCACCGAGGTGAGCGGTGCCCGACCCAGGGCAGCCGGACGAGCTCGGTGTCCCGACCGAGCAGCAGGTCGGCGAGGGTCCGGCCGGACAGGTTCGAGGTTCCCACGCCGTCGCCGACATAGCCGCCGGCCCAGGCGATCCCGGAACCGCGGTCGAGCCCGACGCCGGCGTGCCAGTCGCGGGGGACGCCCAGCGGACCGCCCCAGCCGTGCGTGAAGGCGACCCCGCGCAGGGCCGGGAAGAGGTCGGCCAGCGTGGCCCGGAG
>DATKNA010000150.1:0-24543 GCA_035541595.1 Kineosporiaceae bacterium
CTCCTCGGCGATGCGCCGCTCGGTGGCGACGACCTCCGCAGGGACGTCGTCCCGGGTGAGGTAGGTCGGCGACATGGCGGCGATGTGCATCGCGACGTCCTTGGCCACACCCTCGGCATCGGTGTCCGTCGCGACCAGGACACCGATCTGCGGGGGCAGGTCCGGGCTCGTCCGGTGCAGGTAGCTCGCGATGTGCGGGGCCTCGAGCCGGGCAACGCGCCGGATCTCGATCTTCTCACCGATCGTCGCGTTCGCCTCGGTGAGCAGGTCCCGGACCGTGTGGCCGGGCTCGATCTCGCCGTCGAGCAGGGTCTGGACGTCGGCCGCGCCGATCCGCACGGCCTGATCCAGGACCCGGTCCGCGAGCGCGATGAATGCCTCGCTCTTGGCGACGAAGTCCGTCTCGCTGTTGATCTCGACGAGCGTGCCGACGCCGTCATCGACCCGGGCCGCGACGAGGCCGGCGGACGTGGTGCGGCCGGCGTCCCGCCTGGCGGCCTTGGCGGCACCCTTGATCCGCAGGACCTCGACGGCCCGGTCGACGTCGCCCTCGGCCTCGGCCAGGGCGTTCTTGCAGTCCATCATCCCCGCGCCGGTCTGGTCGCGCAGCCGCTTGACGTCGGCGGCGCCGAAGTTCGCCATGGTGGTCTTCTCCTACGTACGTGTCGTGGTGTCCTGGCCGTGCTCAGGCGCGCCCGGCCTCGGCGCCGGCACCGAACGCCTCGCCGGCACCGAACGCCTCGCCGGCGGGCACGCCGTCCGTGGTGACGGCGTCGGTGGCGAGGGGCTCCTCCAGCGCTCCGATCTCCTCGTCCGCGGTGGTCTCGATGCCCACACCCGCCAGCGCGGCCTCGTCGACACCGGCGTCCTGGACGGGGACCGCGACCGGCCCGGTGGTGGCCTCGGCCGCCTGGCCCGCCAGGAGGTCGCGCTCCCACTCGGCCAGCGGCTCGTCCTCGCCCACGGCGCCGGCCTCGGGCTTGACGTCGCCGCCACGGGAGCGCGCCATCAGACCCTCGGCGACGGCGTCCGCCACCACCCGGGTCAGCAGCGTGACGGAGCGGATCGCGTCGTCGTTGCCCGGGATCTTGTAGTCGACCTCGTCCGGGTCGCAGTTGGTGTCGAGGATCGCGACCACCGGGATGCCGAGCTTGCGGGCCTCGTCGACGGCGAGGTGCTCCTTCTTGGTGTCGACGATCCAGACCGCGCTGGGCACCCGGGACATGTCACGGATGCCGCCGAGCGTGCGCTCCAGCTTCTCCTTCTCGCGCCGCAGGACGAGCAGCTCCTTCTTCGTCATCCCGCTCTTGGCGACGTCCTCGAAGTCGATCTCCTCGAGCTCCTTCAGGCGCTGGAGCCGCTTGTGCACCGTGGTGAAGTTGGTCAGCATGCCGCCCAGCCAGCGCTGGTTGACGTAGGGCATGCCCACCCGCGTGGCCTGCTCCGCGACGGGCTCCTGGGCCTGCTTCTTCGTGCCGACGAAGAGGACGGTGCCGCCGTGTGCCACGGTCTCCTTGACGAAGTCGAACGCACGGTCGATGAACGACAGCGACTGCTGCAGGTCGATGATGTAGATGCCGTTGCGCTCGGTGAAGATGAAGCGCTTCATCTTCGGGTTCCAGCGCCGGGTCTGGTGCCCGAAGTGCACGCCGCTCTCGAGGAGCTGGCGCATGGTCACGACAGCCATGGGAGGTACTCCTGTCAGGCCCCGTCGGCGGCCTGCCGCGGCCGGGGCGCTCTCGGTTCCTCGCGCCGGCCGGGCGGTCGGCGCGCCTGGTGCCGGCGGCGTACGCACCGGCCCTGGGAGGGCCGGACCGAACGGTGCGCCCCGCCTGGCGGCGGTGTGCGGGCACGCGAAGTCGGCCGGGAGATCCCGGCCACGTCCATGCTAAGCCCTCGCGGGCCGACAGCCCGAAACGCCTGACCCGGTGGCGGCCTTCCCGTCCCCGGCGTCCGGCCCGGCCGGTGCCCGCGATGGGTCGACACGAGGCGCCTAGGCTCGACCCATGGACGACGCCGCCGTCGGCTCCGCCGGCCCGACCTCCGCCCCGGCCTCCTCGACGCGGCCGGCCCGCGCCCAGGAGCCGGCCGGCGCCGGTGGCCGGCCGCGCGACGCGGGCCGCTGGCGTGACGTCGCGCGGGCCGCCAACCTGCTGGACGCGGCCGGTCGCGTCGCACCCACGGTCTTCGCCCAGATGAGCGCCTTGGCGGTGGCGACGGGGTCGATCAACCTGGGTCAGGGGTTCCCCGACACTGACGGCCCGGCCTCGCTCCTCGAGGACGCGGTGACGGCGATCCGCTCGGGCGTCAACCAGTACCCCCCCGGGCGCGGGGTCCCCGAGCTGCGGCGGGCCATCGCCGATCACCAGCACCGCTTCTACGGGCTGGAGTACGACCCGCAGACGCAAGTGCTGGCGACGGCGGGAGCGACCGAGGGAATCGCAGCGGCCCTGCTCGCGCTCTGCGGACCGGGCGACGAGGTCGTCGTCCTCGAGCCGTACTACGACGCCTACGCGGCCTGCATCGAGCTCGCCGGGGCATCCCGGCGCACCGTCCGGCTGCGCTTCCCCGGGTACGAGCTCGAACCGGGCGCCCTGGCGGCCGCCGTCGGCCCGCGGACCCGGATGATCCTGCTCAACAGCCCCCACAACCCCACCGGGCACGTGCTCACGGCCGCCGAGCTCGCCGAGGTCGCCGCGGTGGCGGTGGAGCACGACCTGCTGGTGGTGACCGACGAGGTCTACGAACACCTGGTCTTCGACGGACGCCACCACGTGCCCATCGCGACCCTCCCCGGGATGTCCGAGCGGACGCTGACGATCTCGAGCGCCGGCAAGACCTTCTCGGTCACCGGGTGGAAGATCGGTTGGGTCACCGGACCGGCCTGGCTCGTCGAGGCCGTCACCACCGTCAAGCAGTTCCTCACCTACGTGAACGGCGCGCCGTTCCAGCCGGCCGTCGCCCGCGCGCTCGCCCTGCCCGACGAGGTCTTCCACAGCGCCGCCGCACGCCTGCAGTTCGGGCGGGACCTGCTCACCGAGGGCCTGCTCGAGGCCGGGTTCGCCGTCAGCCGTCCGGGTGGGACCTACTTCGTGGTCGCCGACGCGGCGCCGCTCGGGTACCAGGACGGCATGGCCTTCTGCCTCGACCTGCCCGAACTCGCCGGCGTGGTCGCCGTGCCGGTGCGCGTGTTCCACGACGACCCCGAGGCGGCCGCGTCGCTCGTCCGCTTCGCCGTCTGCAAGCGGCCGGAGGTCCTGGCTGAGGCGTCCCGGCGGCTGCGGCAGCTCAGGCACTGACTCCGCCCGGTTGCCGGCTGTCGCGCCGCATCGGGCCCGTCCACAGCCGGGCCTCGCGTCCCACCGTCCACACGGCCCTGGCAGGGCTCTGCCGGCGCGGCGTCCGGCAGCCAGGCTGAATTCATGCCGTCGTCCAGTTCCGTGATCGGTGTCGTCGCCACGCTCCTGGCGGCCGGGCTCGCCGGCGCCGCAGCCGCCCACGTGCCGGGCCTCCCCCCGGCGGCCGAACCGGCAGGACCGCGGGCGACCCCTCGAGCGAGATCGCCCGTCGCTCCCGCAGCAGGCGGGGCGGCCTTCGCCGGCCCGGCGGAGGGTGTCGCTGATCCCGTGGCCCGGGCAGCGGCTCGCTTCGGCTGGCCCCTGCGCCCGGTGCCGAGGGTGGTCCATCAATTCGCGGTCGGGCCGTACCCGTGGTCCCCGGGGCACCGGGGGGTCGATCTCTCCGGAGCCGCCGGCCAGGCGGTCCTCGCGGCCGGAGCAGGCATCGTGACCTTCGCCGGGCAGGTCGCCGGCCGGGGCGTGGTGGTCGTCGCCCATGCCGGCGACGTGCGGACGACCTACGAGCCCGTCACGCCCGCGGTCGGTGTGGGGCGGGCCGTGGCGGCCGGTGAGCTCGTCGGCACCCTGGAGAGCCGCGGGAGCCACTGCCCCGGCGCCTGCCTCCACTGGGGGGCCCGACGGGGCCTCGCCTACCTCGACCCGCTGACTCTCCTGGGTCGTACCACCCTGCCCGTGCTGCTTCCGGACGTCGGTGTCAGCTGACCTCGGCCAGCTTGGCACGCAGTTGGAGGACCGCCTTCGTGTGCATCTGGCAGATCCGGGACTCGGTCACCCCGAGGACGCGCCCGATCTCCGCCAGGGTGAGGCCTTCGTAGTAGTAGAGCGTGACGACGATCTTCTCGCGCTCGGGCAGCTGGTTGATCGCCCGGGCGAGCATGAACTTCGTCTCCTCCGCCTCGAACGCCGTGACCGGATCCTCGGCCTTGGTGTCCTCCAGCGTGTCGACGAGGGACAGCTTGTCCCCCTTCTCGCCGCCGACGGAGAGCAGCTCGTCGAGCGCCACGACGTTGACGTAGGAGACCTGGGAGAAGACCTGGTGGAGCTCGTCGAGACCAATGCCGAGGTGCTCCGCGACCTCGGCCTCCGTCGGCGTTCGGTGCAGCTCCGCCTCCAGGGTGGCGTAGGCGCGTTCCACCTCCCGGGCCTTGTAGCGGACCGACCGAGGGATCCAGTCGATCGCCCGGAGCTCGTCGATGATCGCCCCACGGATCCGCGAGATCGCGTACGTCTCGAACTTGATCGCCCTGTGGATGTCGAATTTCTCGATCGCGTCGATCAGTCCGAAGATCCCGTACGAGACGAGATCGGCCTGCTCGATGTTGGGTGGGAGGCCGACGCCGACCCGGCCGGCCACGTACTTGACGAGTGGCGCGTAGTGAAGGATCAGCCGTTCCCGCGTCGCGGGCTCACCCGTCTCCTTGAAGTGCTCCCACAGCCCCCGCAGAGCGGCCTCGTTGGCGGCGACGGGGTCGACGTCGGGCAGGGCCTCACCGTCGACCGGCGCGTCGGCGGGGGCCTCACGCTCGGGGATGCGCCTGTCGGTAGCTTGCACGGAGCCTCTCCACTGAGACGTGGGTGTAGAGCTGAGTCGTTGACAGCGTAGCGTGACCGAGTAACTCCTGTACGCTACGGAGGTCAGCTCCCCCGTCCAGCAGGTGGGTTGCGGCCGAGTGGCGGAGGCCGTGCGGGCCGATGGCTGGAGCACCGTCGACGAGGGCCACCAGATCGGTCACCGCCCGCCTGATCTGGCGCTGGTCGACCCGGGCGCCGCGCCGGCCCAGGAACAGAGCGCGCTCGGCCGGCGCCCGCAGCAGCACGGGTCGACCCCGGCTCAGGTACTGTTCGAGCCGCCGAGCTGCGGGAATGCCGTACGGGACCACCCGTTCGCGGTCACCCTTCCCGCGGACCCGCACCAGCCGGCGTTCGGCATCCACAGACTCCAGGTCGAGGGCCACGAGCTCCCCGACCCGGACGCCGGTGGCGTAGAGCAACTCGACGGCAGCCAGATCACGCAGCGCGACGGCGGTAGCCGGCGACTCCGCCTCACCCGGCGTGCGCTCCGCGGACGTCACCCGTCCGGCGGCGGCGTCGACGAGGGCGGCCGCCTCGGCAGTCGTGAGGACGGCCGGCAGGCGGCGCAGCGGCCGCGGCGAGGTCAGCCGCCTGCCCGGATCGACCGGCAGCCGGCCCGTCCGGTGCGCCCAGGCGGTGAACGCTCGGGCGCCCGCGCCTCGCCGCGCGATGGTCGCCCGGGCCGCGCCGGATTCCATGAGCCGGGCGAGCCAGCCCCGCAAGAGCTTGAGATCGACCTCGTCCAGCCGGCCGCACCCGTCGGTCGCGGCGAACTCCAGGAGTGATCTGGCGTCGCCGAGGTAGGCCCGGCGGGTGTTGCGGCCGTGACCTCGCTCAGCCGCCAGGTGTCGTTCGTACGCGCGCAGCGCGTCGTCGAAGGCATCGGGCAGTCCGGGCGTCTCACGGGGATGCACGGCTCGACCGCGACGGCTGGCGCCCGCAGCCGGCGAAGGGAACCCCTCGCCGTGTCCGAGCTCCACCTGGCCCCGCGCTCCTCGTGCTGCCACGCGACCACGGTCCCCGGCGCCCCCGGCACGCTCAAGGGGGCGCGCCGCGTCAGTCCTGGCGCGGGTGTGGACCCCGTCGCCACCCTCCGGGGCCCGGCCGCGCGAGGCCCAGCAGTTCGAGCCTTCCCAGGCTGGACGCCAGGGCCGCCGCGTCCAGGCCGGCGACCGTCGCGAGTGACGATTCAGGCGCAGGCCGGCTCAGCGGCAGGGCGTCGAGGACTCGAAGGTCGACCTCGGGAAGATCGTCGTGAACGGCACGCGGCAGGATGGGGCGCTCGTCCTCGACGGCGCCCAGCGGATCGACGAGTTCGGCAACCTCGCCGACCCTCGTCACGCAGACGGCCCCGGTGCGGAGCAGCCGGTGACACCCGGCCGAGGCCGCGGACGTCACCGGCCCCGGCACCGCGCCGACCGCGCGGCCGAGGCCGGCCGCCTCGGACGCCGTGATCGAGGCACCGGACCTCCACCCTGCCTCGACCACCACCGTGGCGCCGCCGAGTGCCGCGATGAGTCGATTCCGGTGGATGAAGCGGTTCCGGGTCGGGGAGCACCCCGGCGGCACCTCGCTCACCAGGAGACCCGCCGCGGCGACCTGCTCGATGAGGTCGAGGTTCACCCGCGGGTACGGCCGGTCGACGCCGCAGGCGAGCACCGCGATGGTGCCGCCGGCTGCGGACAGGGCACCCCGGTGTGCGGCGGCGTCGACCCCGTACGCGGCGCCCGATACGACACAGATGCCCCGCTCGGCGCACCCGAACGCGAGCTCGGTGGCGAGTCCGTCGCCGTAATCGGTGCTGGCACGCGCTCCGACGATCGCGACGGCTCGGGCGGTCAGCGCCCCGAGGTGGCCAGGACCACGCACCCACAGACAGAAGGGTCGGCGCTCGCCGAGGTCGTCCAGCGGATCAGGCCACTCCTCGTCCCCCGGCACGAGAACCCGGCCCCCCAATCTCCGCAGGATGCCCAGGTCACGCCTCGGATCGGTGGCGGCGAGCCGGGCGCGCCACCGCTGCTGGACCTCGACGCGGCTCGACTCCGCCTCGAGCACCAGGCGGAGAGCCGCCGCCGGCCCCCGCCCTGCCACGAACCGGGCCGCCACGAGGTCACCGGGCTCCGCGATGCGGCTCCAGACCACCCTGGCCGCACGCTCGTCGCCAGGATCGAACCAGGAGGGAAGGACGACACTCACGCCGCCACCCGCCCCCGACTGCGCAGCAGCAGGGCGCGCCCGACGTCGTCGCGGTCGGGCACCATGCGGCCGCCCAGGTCGGCCTCGGTCCAGGCGACACGAAGGACGCGATGGTACCCCCGAACGGTGAGGCGGCCGCGGTCGAGCGCTCGGTCGAGATCGAACAGCGCCGAGCGAGGCAACGCGAGCGGGCCGCGCAGCTGTGAGCCCGGCACCTCCCCGTTGCAGCCACGTCCCAGCGGGCGCAGCCGCTCCCGCTGCGCCGCCCTCGCTCCTGCGACCCGGGCCGCTACCTCGGCGGATCGCTCCGGCGGCAGTCCGGCGGCCATCTCGGCACGGGAGACGGGGGGCAACTCGACCTGGATGTCCACGCGATCGAGCAGCGGCCCGGACAGCCGCTGCAGATACCGACGACGGGCCAGCGGCGTGCAGGTGCAGTCCTGCCTGGTCCCGGTGGCCCGACCGCACGGGCAGGGATTGGCCGCGAGGACGAGCTGGAACCGGGCCGGGAAGCGGGCCGAGCCGCGCGCCCGCTGAATGACCAGTTCGCCCTGTTCCAGCGGCTGGCGCAGAGCCTCCAGAGCGGCCGAGGAGAACTCGGGCGCCTCGTCGAGGAACAGCACGCCCCGGTGCGCCCGCGATGCCGCGCCCGGCCGGGGCAGGCCGGCCCCTCCGCCGACCAGCGCCGGCACGGTCGCCGTGTGGTGCGGGTCCTCGAAGGGCGGACGGCGCACGAGCCCTGCGCTCGCATCGAGTGTTCCGGCGACGGAGTGGACCGCCGTGACCTCGAGCGCCTCGCCCTCCCCCAGATCCGGGAGCAGGCCGGGAAGGCGGGCGGCGAGCATCGTCTTGCCCGCGCCGGGCGGACCGACGAGGAGCAGGTGGTGACCACCCGCAGCGGCGACCTCGAGCGCCCGCCGGGCCTGGGCCTGCCCGACGACGTCGGCGAGGTCGGGCTCCGCGCGCCGGACGGGCGGCGCGGGCGGCGCAGGAGCCGTCCAGGGCCCGGGCCAGCCCGACGGGTCGATCCCCCGGTGGAGCGCGACGACGTCGCTCAGCCATCTGACCGGGACCACCTCTGCCCCGGGCACCAGCCCGGCTTCGAGGGCATTGCGTTCCGGGACGACGACACGTGGCCGGTCGGCGCGGACCGCGGCGAGAACGGCCGGCAGGACACCGTGAACGGCCTGCACCCGCCCGTCCAGCGCGAGCTCGCCCAGGTGGACCGCAGCCGCGGCGGAGGACCCCTCCACGGCGCCCGTCGCGGCGAGCAGTGCGGCGGCCACCGCCAGGTCGAAGCCGGAGCCCGATTTCGGCAGGGCCGCGGGGGAGAGGTTCACCGTGATGCGCCGCGACGGAAGCCGGTAACCGGCGTTCCCGACGGCCACCCGCACCCGCTCCCGGGCCTCTTCGAGCGCGGTGTCGGGCAGCCCGACCAGCGTGAAGGCCGGGAGACCTGGCGTCACGTCGGCCTGGACCTCGACCAGGTGACCCTCCAGGCCGATGAGGGCGATCGCCAGCGCACATCCGAGCCCCATTCAGACCACGCCCTGCAGGTGCTCCACCCGCGGTCGTCCGCGCCGCGGCAGCACGACGCCGACCACGTCGATCCGCACGTCCGGGTAGCCTCCGCGGTGCTCGGCGAGCCAGGCCGCCGCCAGACGCCGCAACCGGGCCTGCTTCGCCGGAGTCACGGCCTCCAGGGGGGCACCCGCGACCAGCGATCGGCGAGTCTTGACCTCGCACACCACCAGGCACTCACCGTCGACGGCGACGATGTCGATCTCCCCCTCGCCGCAGCGCCATCCGCGCTCCAGGACGGTCATGCCCCGATCGGCGAGGAAGCGCGCCGCCACCCGCTCCCCGTAGGCCCCCACCGCGTCCGTCGCCCTCACCTGCCCACCTCCGCGAACCACCCTGACGGACCCCCGGCCGGCGGCGGAATGGGGTCATCGTCAACCTGTGGACGACGGGACGACCCCGGCGGGGGTGTGGACGAGGGCGGCGACGGAGTCACGGCGGGCGGGGTGGCGCCCTTCGGCCGGCAGCGCGCTGCGGCCGGCGGCGCCCTTCGGCCGGCAACGTCCATCGCCCGAGGACAGGCCGTGGGCGCCGGCGGACGTCAGGAGGCGGGGAAGCCGCCGTTCTTCGGAACCTCGAGATCGCTCTTGGCGAGTTCCTCGACGTTGACGTCCTTGAAGGTCACGACCCGGACAGACTTCACGAACCGGGCCGGCCGGTAGACGTCCCACACCCAGGCGTCGCTCATGAGGACCTCGAAGTAGACCTCGCCGTCGGCGGACCGGACCTGCAGGTCGACCTGGTTGGCCAGGTAGAACCGGCGTTCGGTCTCGACGACGTAGGAGAAGAGCCCGACGACGTCGCGATACTCCCGGTAGAGCTGCAACTCCATCTCGGTCTCGTAGTTCTCGAGGTCCTCTGCGCTCATCGTCGAGGGATGCTCCGGTCCGACTGTGGCCGTGCGGCGGGCACGGCATCCGCGCGGGGCCGCCGGGCCCCGTGCTCCATGATGGCGCAGCCCGCGGCGGCGGGTCGCACGACGTGCCCCGGATCGGTCGGCGGACGCTTTGCCGACGTCAGGCCAGGGCGCCGGTGACGTCCGCGGGTCGGTCGAGGTCGTCGGACAGCCGGTCGTCGGCGACCAGGTCGTCGGACGGCCGGTCGTCGGGCGGCCGGTCCGCGGACAGCCGGTCGTCGCCCGGATCGTCGAGCGGCAGGCTCCAGGTGCGCCGGTGCTGCGTGCACGGCCCCAGCCGGCGCAGCGCCGAGGAGTGGTCAGGCGCCGAGTAGCCCTTGTTCTCCTCCCAGCAGTAGCCCGGGAACCGACGCGAGCGCTCGACCATGATCCGGTCGCGTTCGACCTTCGCGAGGACGCTGGCGGCCGCCACGGCGGCGCAGCGCAGATCCGCCTTGATCATCGTGCGGACGACGGGGTCGACCGCCAGATCGACGGGCGGAGCCGGGATCCGGGCCGGCGCCACCGCGTCGAGCGGGAACAGGGCCTCGTCGTCGGGGGGCTCCGGAGCGACCCGGCCGGTGAGCCAGTCGTGGTTGCCGTCCAGGAGCACGCAGCTGGGGACGGTCGTCAGCGACGCCAGGGCACGGCGGCCGGCCAGTCGCAGAGCCGCGATGATGCCGTACAGGTCGATCTCGTCCGGCTCGGCGTGACCCACCGCGTAGGCCCGCGCCCATCGACGCAGCCTCGGAACCAAGGCCTCGCGAGCGGCCGGCGCCAGCAGCTTCGAGTCGCGGACACCGGTGGGGGCGCTGCGGGAGTCCAGGTCGACGACGACGACCCCCACCGTGACCGGCCCGGCCAGTGCGCCGCGGCCGACCTCGTCCATGCCCGCGACGAGCGGATGGCCGGTCCGCAGGAGTCGCCGCTCCTCACGCAGGGACGGGACGGCCGGCGACGGTGCGGCCGGCGCCGGCACCCGGCCCGATCGCCTGGCCGGCGCGGGACGGCTCACCGACCTCGGCAGGCGGCTCCCGGCAGGTCCGCCCGAGCCACGCGAACCGCGGACCTCTGTCCTGCTCGGCGCATCCACCCTCGGCTGCTCCCCGTTCCGTCGCCCGGCCCGCGCATCACCCTACGGCGGCGGCCCGTCAGCGCGTGGCCGGCTGGGGAACGTGTTGGAAGACGGTTGCCGGGGCGCCGAGGCCGCCCGCGCGGTCGAACGGCCACACGATCACGAACGCCTTTCCCACGACGTCGTGAAGGGGGACCATGCCATTGTTGAGGGCTCGATGGAGCCGGGAGTCCGCGGACACGGGCCGGTTGTCCCCCATCACCCACAGATAGCCGTAGGGGACGGTCACGGTGAACGCCTTGTCCGACGGTGCGGCACCGGGAATGAGGTAGGGCGTCTCGTCGATGGCGATGCCGTTGACCAGCACCCGGCCCTGGGCGTCGCAGCACTGCACGTGGTCCCCGCCCACGCCGATCACCCGCTTGATCAGGTGCTCGCCCGCGTCCTGGGGGAGCAGGCCCACGAACGAGAGCGCGTTGCGGACCGTCCCGCCGACGCCGCCCTGGTCCTGCGCCGGCGCCGACTCTTCGGCGGTCAGCCACCCGCCGGGGTCCTTGAACACCACCACGTCGCCCCGGTGCAGCGAGAAGATCCCTGGGGTCAGCTTGCTGACGAGTACCCGGTCCCCCACCAGGAGCGTGTTCTCCATCGAGGTCGACGGGATGAAGAACGCCTGCACGAGGAACGTCTTGATGAGCAGGGACAGCAGCAGCGCCATCCCCAGCACCACGACGACCTCGCCGACCGCGCCGAGCGCGGCGCGCAGGGGGCTCTTGGGGCCGGGGTCGGCGCGCCGGCCGGCCGTGCCGTGGCGAGGCCCGACACGCATCCGGGACCTGGGCTGCCGGGGGGCCGGTCGGGTCAGGCCGGTCGCGAGATCGAGACCCCGGTCGACCCGCGCACGTGGGCTCAGCGGTCGGGGGGCGATGTCGTAGGCCCGGCCCGGGTCGTCGAACGGCCTCGCGCCGACACCGGCCGCACCGACACCGGCCGCACCGACACCGGCCGCGCCGACACCGGCCGCGCCGACACCGGGCACCTCGTGCGCGGCGCCCTGGGCGGCGTCGCGCGGGCCGGCGACGTCCGGGACCCCGTTCACCCGATGCGCGCCGTAGCTCGTCCCGCCGTCCTCGTGGGGTGTGTCCAGGGCCGTCAGCTCGGGGTCGAAGCTGGAGGGGTCGGGCAGGCGCCGGGTCGGGAGCCGCCGGTAGGGGGCGGGAGCGGTCCCGTCGGCGTCGTCCTCGTGCCGCGGTTGCGTGTGCTGCCGGAGCGGACGCTTCGTCTCGGCCGACGGAGCCCACCCGTCCCACCCGGCACCGCGGCCAGTGTCCCAGGGTTCGGTCACGCGATGGCCTCCAGTCCGGGGCGCGCGGCCCGCGGGGCGGTGTCGGGCGAGCTGTCCGTGGCGCTGCCGGGCATCGAGGCGGGCGTGCCGGCCGCCGGACGACGGGATGTCGTCGCGTCGAACCGGCCCACGCCCGCGGCGTGGCCCCACGGCCACCATACGGCGACCACCCGGCCCACGACCTGATCGACCGGCACCATGCCTCCGCCGGGGTCGCCGAGATGCTCCCGGGAGTCAGCCGAACTGCTCCGGTGGTCCCCCATCACCCAGAGCCTGCCGGGCGGGACGACCTGGTCGAACGGCTCCTCGCTCGGGACGTCGCCGGGATACAGGTACGGCTCGATGAGCTGACGGCCGTTCACGGTGATCTTCCCGCCGGAGTCGCAGCACACCACGTGATCCCCCGCGACGGCGATCACACGCTTGACGAAGTCGCTCTCGCCCACCGGGTTCCCGAGGGCGCGCGCGATGCCCTCGCCGACCCGGGACAGCAGCGTGCCGGGCGGGCTGGGCGCGGCGAAGGAGCCCTCCCCGTCGAACACCACCACATCTCCGCGCCGGACGGGCCCGAACCGGTAGTCCAGCCGGGACACGACCACCCGATCGCCGACCTGGAGGCCGGGTTCCATCGAACCGGAGGGGATCACAAAGGTCTGGACGATGAGGACCCGGATCACCGCCACCAGCAGCCCGGCGGTGACGAGGGTGGCAGCCACGCGCCGGGCCCGCCTACTCCCCGTCTCGGTCCGGACGCCCTGGGCTGGCACGACCATGAGGGTACGGGACGAGCCTGGGTGCGCCAGGCGCTGTCCGGACGTGCCTCAACGGCCGGGGGTCGGCTCCCGCTTCTCCTTGATCTTCGCGGCCTTCCCCCGCAGAGAGCGCAGGTAGTACAGCTTCGCGCGCCGCACGTCACCGCGGGTGACGACCTCGATCCGGTCGACCACCGGCGTGTGCACCGGGAAGGTTCGCTCGACGCCCACGCCGAAGCTGATCTTCCGGACGGTGAAGGTCTCTCGCACCCCGCCGCCGGACCGCCGGATGACGATGCCCTGGAAGACCTGGATCCGCGAGCGATTGCCCTCGACGACCTTCACGTGCACCTTGACGGTGTCACCCGGGCGGAAGTCGGGGATGTCGGCGCGCAGCGAGGCCGCGTCGAGGTTGTCCAGTGCGTGCATCGGGAGTCGCTCTCCGGCGGGTGCCACAGGTCATCCGCGCAGCTCGAAGGACGGTGCGTCAGCGGGGTGCCGTCCCCTCTCGGGCCCGGAGCAGGTGCCTCGCCCCCCTGTGGCAGGGCGCGGCCGGCCGGCGGCACAGCAGGTCAGTCTGCCACAGCCGGCGACCGGGGAGCCACGCGCCCGTCGGCCACCACCCAGCCGCAGGCGTCGAGGACGGCGCGGTCGGCCTCGTCGAGGCCGTCCGGGTCGAGCTGGCGCACCAGGTCGGGCCGGCGCGCCGCCGTCCGCCGCAGCTGCTGGTCGCGACGCCACCGACGGACCTGGGCATGGTGACCGGACAGGAGGACGGCCGGCACGTCCCGCCCCCGCCACGAGGCGGGGCGGGTGTACACGGGGTACTCCAGGAGCCCGCCCTCATGGCTCTCCTCGTCCAGGCTCCCGGCGTTGCCGAGCACGCCCGGCAGGAGCCGGGCGACGGCCTCGACGATGACCAGCACCGCCGCCTCGCCGCCGCCCAGGACGTAGTCCCCCAGGCTCAGCAGGCGCACCGGCATCCTGGCCGAGGCGTCCTCGACCACCCGCTCGTCGATCCCCTCGTAGCGGCCGCAGGCGAAGGCCAGCCAGGGCAGGGACGCCAGTTCCCGGGCCGTCGCCTGCCGGAAGGGCTCACCGGACGGGGTCGGGACGACCAGGGTCGGCACGGCGACAGCGTCGTCCAGGGCCGCCCGCCCCCCGGCGAGCACGACGTCCAGCGCCTCCCCCCACGGCTCCGGCCGCATCACCATGCCGGCCCCGCCGCCGAGCGGGGCGTCGTCGACGGTGCGGTGCCGGTCGCGGGTGAAGCCGCGCAGGTCGTGGACCGAGAGCTCGAGCAGGCCCGCCCGCCGGGCCTTGCCGATCAGGGACAGATCGAGCGGGGCCAGGTACTCCGGGAAGATCGTGACGACGTCGAGGCGCACGGCTAGTCGGCGTCCTCGTCGCCGGGGGCGTCCTGGGCGCCCTCGGCGCTGTCGGCGTACACGTCGTCGAGCAGGCCCCGGGGCGCGTCCACCACGACGAAGCCCGCGCGGACGTCGACGGTGGGGACCAGTGCGGTGACGAACGGGACGAGGCGCTGCACGCCGTCCGGGCGCCGGACGACGAGCAGGTCCTGCGCCGGCGGGTGCTCCACGGCCACGACCGTGCCCAGCTGCGCGCCCCCGGGCGCCAGCACGCGGAGGCCGACGAGCTGGTGGACGTACCAGGCGTCGTCCTCGTCGACCTCGTCCGGGACGTCGGCCTCGAGCAGGGCACCACGCAGGGCGTCGGCCGTGGTGCGGTCGGCGACCTCCTCGAAGCCCAGCAGCAGCCTGCCGTTGTGGTCCCGGGCCGACGCGACCGTCACGGCGTCGACGCCGCCGACAGCGTGATCGCCGGTGACGTAGAGCCGGCTGCCCCGGACGAAGCGCCGCTCCGGGACGTCGGTCCGCACCTCGACCGTCACCTCGCCGCGGACGCCGTGCGTCCGGCCGACGCGGGCGACCACCAGGCGCACCGTTCCCTCCGCGCCGTCCGCCGCTCAGCGCCCGCGGTCGACGTCGACGACGTCGACGCGGACCGGCTGCCCGTCGGCCAGGGCCTTGACCACCGTGCGCAGCGCGCTCGCGGTACGGCCGGACCGCCCGATCACGCGACCGAGGTCGTCGGGGTGCACCCGCACCTCGAGCAGGGTCCCGCGGCGCAGGGGCTTGCTGCGCACGCGCACGTCGTCGGGGTGGGCGACGATGCCGCGGACGAGATGCTCCAGGGCGTCGACGAGCACGTCAGCCCTCGGCCTGTGCCGTCTCGTCCGGGGCCTCGACCCGCGGCGAGGTCTCGCCGCCACCCGGCGCCTTCTCGGCCGCGTCGGTGGACGCCTCGGCGGCAGCCGGCTCGGCGGGCGCCTGGGCGGCCTGCGCCCTCTTGCGAGCGCGCGGCGTGGTCGCCCCCTCGGCCGCGGTGTCGCCGAGGCTCTCCCTGGCGGCGGCCTCGAAGACGGCGCGCTTGTCGGCCCTCGCCTTGGGCGCCCGCAGGGTGCCCTCGGCCCCGGTGTCGCCCTTGAACCGCTGCCAGTCCCCCGTCACCTTGAGGATCGCGAGCACCTGTTCGGTGGGCTGAGCGCCGACGCCGAGCCAGTACTGGGCGCGCTCGGAGTTCACCTCGATGTACGAAGGCTCCTCGGTCGGGTGGTACTTGCCGATCTCCTCGATCGCGCGGCCGTCGCGCTTCGTTCGGGCGTCGGCGACGACGATGCGGTAGTAGGGCGCGCGGATCTTGCCCAGGCGCTTGAGGCGGATCTTGACGGACACGGGTGTGCGGTCTCCTGCTTCGTGGGATGTGAGGCACCGCCGCGCCGGGTGGGGGCCGGGCGCCGGGCGACTCGGGGACGCGGCGGGCACGGAGAGAGGGGCCGCGATCGCCGGGTACGGCGGTCCATTGTGCCAGATCCTCCGCCACTCAGCGCAGGTCGTAGACGACCGCGTCCCCGGCGTCCGCACGCCGCAGCGGCAGCCCGGCGACGGGTCTGTCGGCGGCCCCCGCCCACGGCGTCCCGACGGCCCTGGACCGCACGACCACGACCGTGTGCACCCCGCGCGCCCGTAGGGCTGCGACGCTCGCCTCATCCGGGAAGCCCCGCACCGCCGTGCGCAGCGCGATCTGGGCCGGCGGGTCGAACCCGCTGCTGCCGTTGGCGATGACGGGCCAGCCCTGCGTGCTCCAGAGCATGGTCGTGTAGTCACCGATCATGTCGCTGGGCAGGAACAGCACGGGTGCGTCCAGGACGCGGACGTCGACCGGCGGCGGAGCCAACTGCCAGTGCGGCACCTGGCCCTGTCCCTCGTAGCCGATCAGGCCGAGCGGGATCGCCGCGACCACGGCGAGGACGAGGCCGCGGGGCCCACGCCAGGGTGACCGCGTGCCGGACGGTGCCCGCACGCGCGTCGCGAACACGCCCGCGATGACCTGACCCAGGCGATCCACGCATCCGGCCGCGAGCAGCGCCAGCGCCAGCGTGACCCAGATGATCAGCCGGCCGGGCGTCCGCAGGGCGTTCCATCCCGGCAGGTGGTCGTACAGGCCGAGGTAGAGCTGCCACACCGGGCCGGGCGCGTGGGAGCCGAGCGCGAGCAGGGTGACGACGGCGGTGCCGGCGGCGACGGCGAGCCGGCGCCGCCAGGGCCAGACGGACACAGCGAGCCCCAGGACGCCGAGCACGACGAGCACGACGCCCGGCGAGATGGTCATCTCCGGTGGCCAGATCATCGCCTGTCGCCAGCCGACCTGGCGGGAGCCCCAGAACCGCGAGGTCTCCGGGGCCGTGAGCAGGCCGTGCCAGGTGGGCGAGAGCAGGTCCGCCATCGCCGCGCTGCGTTGCGCGCCGGGTTGGGTCTCGGCGACGCGTTCGTAGGGCCGGCTGAGCAGGACCGCGATGACGCAGAACGCCGCGCCGCCGACCGCATCGACGACCACGACCCTGCGGGCCCGCGCCGGCGCCCGCCGACGGCCACGCAGCAGCCACGCCAGACCCGCCGACGCTGACAGGCCGAGCACGACGTAGCCGAACGGGATCCCGACCGCGAACCCCAGCGTGAGCTGCCAGCAGGCCACGGCCCAGCCGGCGACCACCCAGCCCGCCCGCATCCGCTCGGGGCGCCATCCGGCTCGCAACGACCAGCCGCGCCCGAGGGCGAGGCAGGCCAGAGCGAGCGCCATGCCGCCGGTGGACAGGATGTTGACGTGGGTGGCCTGGGCCAGCCGCCAGGGGGCGAGCCCGAAGCCGGCACCCGCGATCAACGCCCCCGGCAGACCCGCGCCGAGGGCCCGGGCGAGCGCGTACCCGCCGAACAGGGCCAGGGCGGTCGCCAGGAGTGCGGCCGCATTGAGCGCGAACAGCGCACCCCCCTGCCCGCCCACCAGCCACTCCCCCAGCCAGGACAACGGGGCGTAGCCGAGCACGGCGTCCGTGAACGCCAGGCTGTCGGGCATGCCGAGGTAGGCGTTCGTCGTCCACAGATCGCCGGCATGCGCGGGAAGCTGGTGCCCGACCCAGGCCAGCTGCCAGGCGAAGTAGAGCGGGTCGCCGAGGTCGCCCGGGACCGTCGTCGTCGCGCCGGTGACCTGCGGGATGTTCGAGACCGTCGTGGTGACCAGGCAGACGACCGCGACGAGTGCCACCTCCAGCGGCGTCGCTCGGGTCGCGGGAGTCGAGGTCCGGGCGGTCGGCGGTGGTCGGCCCGGGGCGGTCGCGGGCTGCGCGGCCGGCTCGGCAGCCGGCTCGTCATCCGAGGGCGCCGCCGTGCCCGCAGCCGGCTCCGCAGCCGGGGCCGCCCGCTCCCCCTCCAGCGTCATCCCGTCACACGCTCCACCAGCACGTAGCCGTCGGTGTCGAAGATCTTCACGTACGTCGTCCCCGGGTGGAGCTGCTCGGCATAGGCGACGACGTCCGAGGGCGGCGTGGGCCATCCCCCGTTGCGGCCGTCCACGAGCAGGTACTCCGGCGCCGGGTTGCCGGTCCGGCCCATCCAGTACACGTCGTCACGGTCCGTCAGGTAGGTGACGAGCCCCGCGTCGGACTCCACGGAAGAACCGGCGGGGATCAGCGCGAGCACCCGCTCGGCGGCCGTGTTCCGGGCGTCCGGCCGGTAGAACGAGGGCCGCACGAGCTCGCGCACGGGCAGGCCGTTGATCGTCAGCATGACGGCGACGGTCGCGCACACCGGCGCGGCGACCGCGGCATAGGCCCGCAGCAGGCTCGGGCGGGACGAGACCGGCCGGGCCCGCACGGCGCGGATTGCGTCGATCAACGCCAGGAACATGATCGGCATGAGCACCGCGCTGTAATGCCAGAGGCGGCCCCAATAGGCCGGGGTGTCGGAGAGGAATCGCCACGCCAGGGTCGGCAGGACGGCCAGCACGAGTGGCGAGCGCAGCGCGAGGAAGCCGGTGATGCCGAGGATGTAGGCCAGGGTGTGCAGCTTCTCGGTGGGCTGGACGAGACGCTCGGCGACCGTGACGGGGTCGCTCAGCGTCCCCCACGGGACCTGGCGTGAGTAGTCCCAGACACCCTGCCCGTTCACCGCCGGCAGGACGACCTTCACGGCGACGACGAACCAGGCCGCGCCCCAGGCGGCCAGGGCGCCGCCGAGGGCGGCCTGGCGTCCCCGTGACCGGAGGACGACGAGCAGCCCGATGACGACCACGGTCAGCCCGAGGTCCTCCTTGACGAGGACCAGGGGGAGCGCCCAGAGCGCGCAGGTGAGCCACCGGCCCGCGACCAGGGCGGTCAGAGATGCGGCGAGCAGCGGCAGCGCGAAGGCAACTTCGTGGAACTGGGCCACCACAGCCTCCTGGAGGCCCCAGGAGAAGGCGTAGGAGAGCCCCAGGGCGACGCCGCTGTAGCCACCGACCACCGTGCGCGCGGCCTTGGTGACCACGAAGGCGGACGCCGCGACGAGCAGGTCCTGCACGACGAGCAACGACATCGCCGTGGGCGCGAGCCAGTAGACCGGCACGAGGAGAGCGATCACGGGGTGGAAGTGGTCGCCGAAGACGTTGAAGCCCACGCCCTTGATGAGCGAGACGGGGGCGTGGAACGCCGCCAGGTTGCGGATGGCCTGGTCGAAGATGCCCAGGTCCCAGGAGGGGACCTGGTAGTGCTGGTACCGCCGGATCGACAGCAGCAGATAGACGCCGAACGTCAGGGCCGCGACACCGTACGGGCCGCGCAGTCGCACGACGTGCGCCCGGACCGCGGCGAGCGCGGCGGACAGTCGCTGTGGGACCCCGGAGACGGCGGACCGCCGGGCCGGGGCGTCGGCGATCGCACCGCTGGTCACGGCAGCCCTCCTCTCGCCCCTCGGTGAACCAGCATGGACGACATCAGCTGATCAGGGGACAGGTCTGCCGCGCAGCACGACGAGCCGGGGAGCGGCGAGGGTGGCGACGTCCGCCCTCGGATCCGCGGGGTAGACCACCAGGTCGGCTGGCGCTCCCTCCTCCAGCGCCGGGCGGCGCAGCCACGACCGCGCTCCCCAGCACGCGGCATCGAGCGCGGACGTCGGGGGCAGGCCGGCCCGGACGAGCTCGGCGACCTCCCGCGCCACGAGGCCGTGCGGGAGGGTGCCGCCGGCGTCCGAGCCGACGAAGATCGGGACGCCGGCCTCGTAGGCCGCGGCCACGGTCTGGTAGCGCTGCTCGTACAGCCGGATCATGTGCGCCGCGTAGACCGGGAACCGGTCCTGCCCGACCTCGGCGAAGGCCGGGAAGTTGGCCGTGTTCACCAGGGTCGGCACGACCGGCACGCCCCGGGCGGCGGCGACGGCCATGCTCTCGTCGGTGAGCCCGGTGCCGTGCTCGATGCAGTCGATGCCGGCCTCGAGCAGGTCGGGCAGGCAGTCCTCGCCGAAGCAGTGGGCCGTCAACCGGGCTCCCTCCTGGTGGGCGGCGGTCACCGCCTCCCGGAGCGCTTCCACGGGCCAGCACGGCGCGAGGTCGCCGATCTCGCGGTCGATCCAGTCGCCGACGAGCTTGACCCAGCCGTCGCCGCGGCGCGCCTCGGCCCGGACCTGATCGGCGAGCTCGGCCGGCTCGATCTCGTGCCCGAGATCGCGGATGTACCGCTTCGATCGGGCGATGTGCCGGCCGGCGCGGACGATCCGCGGCAGGTCGCCACGCTCGTCGATCCACCGGGTGTCGACCGGCGATCCGGCGTCGCGGACGAGCAACGCCCCGGCGTCCCGGTCGGTCGTCGCCTGCTGCTCCTGCGTCGCGCGGTCCACCGCGCCGCGCGCGTCGAGCCCGACGTGGCAATGCGCGTCGACCAGGCCGGGCAGGACCCAGCCGTCGACGTCCAGGGCGTCGGCGCCGACGACCCGCGCCGGGGCCCGGTAGGTGATCCTCCCCCCGACCACCCAGGCCTCGGGGCGCTCCTCGTCGGGGCCGATCAGCACGTGCCCGCGGAGGTGGAGAACGGGGTCGTCCGGCATGGCCTGAACCTAACGGACGCCAACCCGACGGACGCCGCTGGGATCGCGGTCCGGGACCGTCACACTCCCCGTTTCCGTGATCATGCAATCCCCGCTGATCATGCAATCCGGGTCGATCACGTGACGGCTCGATCACGTGATCGACGCCGAGTTGCCCATCGCTCTGCTGCCGATCTCGTCGGTGGTGGGTCTGTGTCCGGGGTGGTGATCGAGGCCCTGTCGGGGCATCGGGTCGACGACGTGGACGCCGCGATGCGTGCGATCTCGCGCCGTGCGCACGTCATCGACAGGAATCGGGCCCCTCGACCGTGGACCGGCCACGCAAGGGTCGACGGCCCGCATACCCCGGCACCCGGGCCGGACGCGCAACTGTCGACAGCCCACGCGCGTCGGCCGGGGATTGCATGATCACGGGCAAGGACGGGAGTCGTCAGCGACCCAGGAACTTCTCGAAGCCGGGAGGCAGGCTGATGTCCGCCGGGTCGGATGCGCCCTTGCCGCCCGTGCCGAGACCGAAGGCGCCGCCCGGCGCCGCGGCCGCCGACCCCGACGCCGCTCGCTGCGCCGCCTCCCGCTCCTGCTGGGCCCGCTTGGCCGGGTTGCCCGACTTCCCCTTGCCCTTGCGCGGCGGCGGTGCCGTGCGCCCCCTGGACTTCTTGCCGCCGCCCGTCCCGGGCAACCCCGGCATGCCGCCGAGACCTGGCATCCCGCCCCGACGCAGCTGGCGCATCATCTTCTGCGCCTCGGAGAACCGCTCGATGAGTTGGTTGACGTCGCTGACCTCGACGCCCGAACCGCGCGCCACCCGCAACTTCCGCGAACCGTTGAGGATGCGCGGGTGGCTACGTTCCTGTGGCGTCATCGACTTGATGATCGCCTCGACGCGGTCCATCTCGCGCTCGTCGAAGCTCTCCAGCTGCTCCCGCAGCTCGCCCATGCCCGGAAGCATGCCGAGCATCTTCTTCAGCGAGCCCATGTTCTTCAGGGCGGCCATCTGCTGCAGGAAGTCGTCGAAGGTGAAGTCCTCATCGGCGGCGAACTTCGCGGCCATCTGCTCGGCCTGCTCGGCGTCGAACGCCCGCTGCGCCTGCTCGATGAGGGTCAGGACGTCGCCCATGTCGAGGATCCGCGACGCCATCCGGTCCGGGTGGAACAGCTCGAAGTCCTCGAGCTTCTCCCCCGTCGAGGCGAACATGATGGGACGGCCGGTCACCCCGGCGACCGACAGCGCCGCGCCGCCGCGGGCATCGCCGTCGAGCTTGGACAGCACGACACCGGTGAAGCCGACACCGTCCTGGAACGCGTGCGCCGTGGCGACGGCGTCCTGCCCGATCATCGCGTCGAGCACGAAGAGGGTCTCGTCCGGGTGCACTGCGTCCCGGATGTGCGCCGCCTGCTGCATCATCTCCGCGTCGACGCCCAGCCGGCCGGCCGTGTCGACGATGACGACGTCGTACTGCTTGTCCCGGGCGAACTGGACGCCGTCGCCGGCGACGGCGACCGGATCACCCGGCCCGGCCAGAGCGGCGCCGGTCGAGGACGTGCCCGGGTGCGGGGCGAAGACGGCGACGCCGGCCCGCTCGCCCACGACCTTGAGCTGGTCGACCGCGTTCGGGCGCTGCAGGTCGGCGGCGACGAGCACGGGCTGGTGGCCCTGCTCGCGCAGCCACCGGCCGAGCTTGCCGGCCAGGGTCGTCTTCCCGGACCCCTGCAGGCCGGCCAGCAGGATCACGGTCGGCGGCGTCTTGGCGAGGTGGATCCGCCGGGCCTCCCCCCCGAGCACCCGGACCAGCTCGTCGTGCACGATCTGCACGACCTGCTGGGCCGGGTTCAGCGCCTGCGAGACCTCGGCCGACAGGGCGCGCTCGCGGACCGTGGCCGTGAACACCCGGACGACGGGCAGCGCGACGTCCGCGTCGAGCAGGGCGCGGCGGATCTCGCGGACCGTCGCGTCGACGTCCGACGGTGACAGCCGGCCCTTGCCGCGCAGGGACTTGAAGGTCGCGGTCAGGCGGTCGGACAGCGTGGCGAACACGGGCGGGTCCTCGCAGGGATGGTGGGCGGGAGGCCGGCCGCCGCCGCGGTGGGCGGGGCCACGTCCCTAGGATAACGGCGGCCCTCGGCGATCAGATGGCGTGCGGGTAGACGAGGATCGCGAAGGTGCTGAACCAGCAGCCCAGCGCCGCGACGGTGGTGAGCACACCGGCCCGCGCCGGAGTCCGCAACCGGCAGAGGGCTCCCGCGGCGAGCACACAGGTGATCAGCAACGCCGGCATCATGATCCGGAACTTGCTGTTCCAGACGCCGTCCGTCCCGGCGACGAGCGCCAGGAACGTCGTCACGTAGGCCACCACGTGGCCCGGCGCCCGGACGAGGACCAGAGCCCCCACGGTCAGCGCCAGCGTCACCATCCCGGCCATGACGGAGATCTCGATGGGCCCGAGCCCCTCTCGGACGGCCCATGGCAGCCAGGACGCGAGCGCGGCCGGATCGATCCGGGCGCCCCATCCGTTCGCTTCGGCCCGGCTCCAGGCGTCGAGGTGGCCGGTGGTCGCCGCGGCCCAGCCGAGGTAGGCGAGCGCCCCGAGCGGCGCCACCGCGCATGCCACGAGGGCACGGACCCGGTCCGGGTGGCCCGCGTACCAGGAGGCGGCGGCGCCGACGGCCACCGCCGCGACGAGCGCCACCGCTGTCGGGCGGACGAGGCCGCAGGCACAGGCACCGGTGCCGGCGGCGAGCCACCGGGCCTCGCCGAGGAACACCAAGGTCCACACCGTGAGCGCGCAGAAGGGCGCCTCCGTGTAGGGCATGACGAGGACGACGGACAGTGGCAGCGCACCGGCGAGGAACACGGCGCACCGGCGGGCCGCCGGCCCCGGCCCGATCAGCTGCGTCGTCAGGCGGTCGAGACCACAGGCGAGTGCCACGCCGGCGACCGCGGACACGGTCACGGCCGACGCGAGGAACCCGAGGCCGGTCAGCGCATGCACAGCACGCACGGCGAGCGGGACACCGGGGAAGAAGGCGTGCAGGTCGACGCCGTCCGCGCTCGGCTGCCCGTAACCGGCCCGGGCGATGGCCAGCAGCCGCCCGGCGTCCCACAGCTGCAGGATCCGGGGCACCCCCCAGCCGCCGGCGGCGCCGACCCAGACGACCGCGACCAGACCGGCCGCCTGCCCGGCGGCGAACATCCCCACGGGTGCGGCGGCTCGCACCGGCCGCCGCCAGGAGGAATGCCAGGACGGATGCCTGGACGGATGCCCGGACGGATGCCCGGACGGATGCCTGGGCGGATGCCTGGACCGATGCCTGGACGGCCCGGGCGCCGGTGCCTGGGCGGAGGATTCGCGCGCGACACCCTGTAGGTCCCCCGGGCACGGGAGCGCCGTGAGTCGTTCCTGCGGCCCGGTCACCCGGTCACCGTAGCGAGCGGGTGCACGGTCCGTCCGGGCTTGCGTCGACCGGCCCCGTCGATCCGTCGCTGCCCACCCCCGCGTGATCTAACCCTCGTCGCCGTGGTGGGCGCCTGCGTCGACCAGGGCGGCCACCGCCCCGGCGACCCGGGCGGGCGACAGCGCTCCGCCGCCCCGCTCGGCGACGTACAGCACGTCGACCGCCTGGCCCGCGTGGGTGGCGACGTGCGCGGAGCGCAGGTCGACGCCGACGCCGGCCAGCGCGGCCCCGATCGCGTGCAGCAGCCCCGGACGGTCGGCGGCCCGGACCTCGAGCACCGTGCCGTCGGCCGACGCCCCCGGCAGCAGCACCACCCGAGGACGCGACGGCGCCCCGACCGGCGGCCGGTAGGCGGCGTCCCGGCGGGCCAGCCGGTCCAGCACCGACCGGTCGCCGTCGGCCAGTCTCCGCAGGCCGGTCTCGAGGGTCTGGGGCGAGGGCACCTCTCCGCTGCCGGCGTCCACCCACCAGGTGTCGACGGCGATCTGGCCGTCGCCGCTCGGCCCGGGCACGGTCCGGACCAGCGCTGACCGCACGCTGAGCCGGAAGGCGGCGAGCGTGCCGGCGATGTCCGCGAGCAGGCCGGGCCGGTCGACGGCGACGACCGTGACCACGTGCAACTCGTCGAGCGCCGACACCGCGACCCGGGGCCGGCCGTCGGCGACGACCGATGCGAGGAGTGCCCCCTCCGCGTCGGTGACCGGGGCCGGCCCGGGCGGCGCCTCGCCGCGCAGGGCGGTGCGGGCCCGGGCGACGAGATCGTCCACGAGCCGGGCTCGCCACGCGGACCAGGCCGCCGGGCCGGCCGCGATGGCGTCGGCCTCCGTCAGGGCTCGGAGCAGGTCCAGGACGTCGCCGCGACCGTCGACCGCGGCCACGAGC
>DATKNA010000151.1:0-12331 GCA_035541595.1 Kineosporiaceae bacterium
AGGCGCTCGACGCGCTCGAACACGCCCTCGACGTGCTCGGCGCCGCCCTGCCCGGCACCGGTCCGGACGAACTGCGCGCCCGGCCGCTCGAGGTGCTCGACGACCGGCTGGCCGCCCTCGCGGCCGACGTCGACGGCGCCGTGGACGCCCCGCGCCGGGCCGTGCTCCTGGACCGTCTCCGGGCCGCCGGTCTCGGCGCGCTGCTGGACGACCTGCGCGATCGTCAGACCGGGCCGGGCGAGGTCGACGGAGAGCTCGACCTGGCCTGGTGGACCTCCGTGCTGGAGGCGCTGATCCGGTCGGACGGCAGGCTGGCCCGGCACGAGCAGGACGGCGTCGGCGCTCTCGTGGACCGGCTCCGGGAGGAGCACACCCGGTCGGTCGCGGGGGCCCGGCGGCGCGTGCGGCACGCCGTCGAGGCGCGTGCGCGCGAGGCTGCGGCCGATCACCCCGAGCAGGCGCGCTGGCTGCTCTCCGAGGTCCACCGGGGTCACCGATCGCAGTGGCCGGGCGACCTGTTCCAGCAGGCCGGCGAGGTCGTGGCCGCCCTGCGCCCGGTCTGGGTGATGAGCCCGGACGCCGCTGCACGTCTGCTTCCGCCGGCCGGGGCTCCCGGCCACCTCGACGTCGTGGTCGTCGACGACGCCGGTCAGGTCGGCTTCCCCGAGGCGGCGGCTGCGCTGGTCCGCGGCCGGCAGGTGCTCGTCGCCGGCGATCGTCGCCGGCTGCCGCCCGCCACGGGCGGTCCCTGCGTGCTCGAGGTGGTGGCGGCGCTGGCCGGCGTCCACCGTCTGCACCGGGACCACCGGACCAGGGACGGGCGGCTGCTCGCACCGCTGCTCGCGGACTATCCCGGATGGACGGTCACGCCGGGCGTCGCCGCCCGCTCGCCCCTGGAGTTCGAGCACGTCCGGGAGGGCACCGGCGTCGCCGCCCCGGGGGAGGAGGTGGCCGTCAGCCCGGACGCCGAGGTGCTGCGCGTGGTCGATCTCGTCACCGAGCACGCCGTGCGGCGGCCGGGGGAGTCGCTGGTCGTCGTGACGCTCGGCCTGCGGCACGCGGCCCGGATCGAGCAGGCTCTCCGGGCGGAGGTCCCGCACCGGCCGGAGCTCGCCCGCTGGCTGGACGTCCACTGGACCGGCGGCATCTCCGAGCCCTTCCTGGTGCGGCCGGTGCACCGGATCGCCGGGATCGAGCGGGACGCCGTCCTCGTCTCCGTCGGGCTGGCCAGGACCCCGCACGGTCGTGTGCTGCACCGGTTCGGGGTGCTCGACGGGCGACACGGCCGGGCGTGCCTCGTCGCGGCGCTCTCCCGGGCCCGACGGCGGACGACGCTGATCTGCGCCTTCCGCGCTGAGGACATCTCGATCGAGCGGGTCCGCAGCGACGGCGCCCGGCTGCTGCGGCACGTCCTGGAGGTGGTGACCGCACCCGCCACCCGCCACGGCGAGGACGGCGACCGGCGGGCGCCCGACGCGCTGGTGGCGGACCTGGCCAGGCGGCTACGGGAGGCCGGCCTGCCCGTGACGGCGTCGCTGCCCGCGCCGGACCGACCGCTCGACCTCGCCGTCGCCTCCGCCCTCGACCCCGCTCGCATGCTGCTCGCTGTGGACGTCGACGTTCCGGCGCACGCCCGCCTGGCCTCGGTCGACCTGCGGGAGCGGCAGCGCCGGGCGGCCTTCGAGCGGTCCGGATGGCGTTACCTGCGCGTGGCCGCCATGGACCTGTTCTGCGACCCGGACCGTGAGGTCGCGCGCATCGTGCACGCGTGGCGGGCAATCGGCGGCGAGCCGGCGGGCGTCCCGACGCCGACGCCGGACCCGACGGCTGCCCCAGCCCAGACCTCGCAGACGGCGCAGACGCCGACGTCCGGTGCTCCGGCGCGACCCCGGAGCCGGGCACCCTGGCCGGACGTGACGCCCGGACGGGCGATCGGGTCCTACGCCGAGGGGGATCTCGACGCGATCGCCCGTTGGGTGCTGTCCGACGGTGTACCGCGCTCGGCCGAGCAGCTCGCCGACGAGGTCCACGAGGCGCTGCAGATCGCCCAGCACGGCGAGCGGACCCAGGCGAGCGTGGCCGCGGCCGCGCGCCGGGTGCTGGGGGCCGCGACACTCGTCTCGTGACCGCTCGTGACACCCCGTCGTCGCACGCCGACGACCCCACCCGTCCCGCGTCGATCACGCAGCCGAGACCCACCACGGCTGCCCCAACCGAGGAGGATCCGGGCGCGCCGGACCCGGAGGACTGGGCATCGTCCGTATCCGGCGACGAGGAACGGCATCTGCGGTACCTGCGCGACCGGCCCCCTCACTGGGAGTGAGGTTGCATACGGTCGCCGCCTGCGCTTCGGCAGTGGCCGGGTCATGGAGCCGGCTCGGTCTGCGCCGGGAGCGCGACCGCGACCGACACGGATCGCCCGCCGGCGGCCGCGAGACGCCGGGCGTCCGCGGGCGTCACGGCGAGCAGGATCACGCCGTCCAGGCCGGTCGCGCCGTTCCCGACGCCGACGGTCCCACCGGTCATGTCGCCCAGCAGTCCGCCACGCCCGCCGGCCGGCGCGGCCCCCGACCCGCCGCCCCATCCGGCCGGTGACGGCCCGCCCGCCCCCGGCACTGCGAGGACGACGGCGTCCCCGGCCAGCACCTCGCCCTGCGCCGGTCGTGTCGCGCCGTCGCCGCCCGAGGCCTCGGCCGCGCCGGCGACCGGCCATCCCGGGTCGGGCGCCGAGGCGAGGACTTCCGCGTGGTCGCCAGGCCGGAGGAGGAGCAGCCCTGCGGGATCCGCCAGGCGGACCGCCACGGCGACCCGCGCGGCGGCTCCCGGTGCGAGGGCACCGGCGCCCGCGGGAAGCCCCGTCGCGGCTGATCGGCCACCGTCGGCCCCGGCAGCGTCCTCGGCAGCCGTCGGTGCGGTCGGTGTCAACGCCGACACCGTGACGAAGACGGCCGACGCCGCGAACAGGGCCGCCAGGAGGCGGCGGTGCCGAGCGCCGAGCCGGGCGAGGGAGCGCACGCGCACGCCGAGCGGCCACGGCTCCTCGGCGAGCGGCGAGGCGGGCTGGACAGGGCGCACGGCCACCTCACGGCAGCGCGAAGGGAAGCGGCAGCCCGTCGAGGGCGTGCCGGCATGGGCAGTCGTCGCTCGTCGGCAGAGCTGCGACGGCGTCCGCCAGGACGCCCTTGAGTCGCTTCACGCTGGTGCCGAAGGTCGCCATCACCTCGGCGTGGGTGACTCCCTCGCCGGCCTCCAGGCCCGCGTCGAGGTCGGTGACGACGGCCACCGTGGTGTAGCAGAGGGCGAGCTCGCGCGCGATCGACGCCTCCGGCATCGCGGTCATCCCCACGATGTGGCCGCCCAGGGCAGCGTGCCAGCGGGACTCGGCCCGGGTGGAGAAGCGGGGGCCGTCGACGACGACGAGCGTCGCGCCGTCCTGCGCCTCCCAGCCGGCAGCCCGCGCCGCGGCGACGACGGCGGGCCGGCCGCGGGGGCAATAGGGGTCGGCGAAGGAGATGTGCACGACCCGCCCGACGCCGTCGTACACGGTGTGCGGCCGGTCCGAGGTGCGGTCGACGACCTGGTCGGGCACCACGAGGCTGCCGGGGCCGAGCTCCGGGAGCATCGAGCCCACCGCACTCGGAGCGAGCACCTGGCGGACGCCGAGCGCGCGGAGCGCCCACAGGTTCGCCCGGTAGTTGACCCGGTGGGGCGGATACCGATGATCACGACCGTGCCGCGGGATGAAGGCGACCTGCCGGCCGGCCACCTCACCGACGACCGGCGGTTCGCTCGGCTCGCCGAACGGCGTCTCGACGGGAGCGGCCCGGCCGCCCTCGATCCAGGAGTAGAAGCCCGAGCCGCCGAGCACGCCGATCTCGGCGAAAGAGGTGTGCTGCCTTGTCACGCGCCAGACGGTAAACGACTGGAAGCCCGCCGCGCCTGGCGCGACGGGCTCCCTGTGGACGACGTGACACCCGAGCTGCGGGTCTCGACCGGCGACCTGGAGGGCTGTGGACGACCGCCTCAGGCGGCCGAGCTGGCGGGAGCGGCCGACGTCCTGCCGGACGTGCCCGAGGTCGAGCCAGACGCCGTGCTCGAGGACGAGCCCGCCGCGACGCCGCTGCCGTCCTTGGCCGCCCCGGAAGCCGAGCCGTTCCTCGCGGCTGCGGGTTCCGTAGCCGGCTCCGCGTCCTTGCGCGACCGGTCCGAGCCGGTGCGGTTGTCGGTCCGGTAGAAGCCGGACCCCTTGAAGACGATGCCGACGGTGTTGAAGAGCTTGCGCAGGCGCCCCTCGCACTCCGGGCACGCGGTCAGCGAAGCGTCCGTGAACGACTGCTGCATCTCGAAGCGATGATCGCACGCGGTGCAGGCATAGGCGTACGTCGGCACGTCGTCCTCCTGGTCCGGGCCCCATGGGCCCGCTCAACACATCTCTTTCGCACTCCAACTCGGGGAGTGCCAAGAGTATGCCCGGACCGGGCCAGTCCCCGCACGTCACCCGCTCGAGTGCGGGGGGTCGAGCGGGTGGACGCGGCACGGTGACCCGACGGACGGGACGGCGGGGCTTCAGTCGGGCTCCAGCCGGCCCCGCCGCCAACCCGCCAGCTTCCCGCCGGCGCTGACCTCCCGCACCCGCCGCTCGGTGGCGCTCCGCTCTGCCGCGGCGGTCACCACGATGAGCTCGTCCCCGTGCCGCAGGGCGGTGCGCGGTGACGGCACGAAGCCCTCACCGTCCCGGACGACGAGGGTGACGTTGGCCCGCGCCGGCAGGCGCAGCTCGAAGATCTCCACGCCGTGCAGGCGCGACCCCGGACCGATGCGGATCGTCAGCACGTCGGCGTCCAGGGCGCCGAGCGGCGAACTCTCCAGGTCCAGCTCCGTGGTCGTCACGGAACCGGCGACCCCGAACAGACGCGCCGCCCACGGCAGGGTGGGGCCCTGCACCAGGGTGAACACCACGACGATCACGAAGACGACGTCGAAGATCTCCGTCGCTGCGGGAACGCCGCGGGCCAGCGGGATCGTGGCCAGCACGATCGGTACCGCGCCGCGCAGGCCTGCCCAGGAGAGGAAGGCCTGCTCGGCCCACCGCACCCGGAACCAGGTCAACGACACGAACACGGACAGTGGCCGCGACAGCAGCACGAGGGCGAGCCCGACCCCGATGGCGGGCACCGCCAGGCCCGGGAGCCGCGCGGGGTCGGCCAGCAGGCCGAGGAGCACGAACAGCCCGATCTGGGCGATCCACCCCATGGCCTCGGCGAACCCGCGGACGGCGGCGCCGTGGGGCAGACGCCGGTTCCCGAGCACCAGGCCCGCCAGGTAGGTGGAGAGGAAGCCGGAACCGTGCAACACGGTCGCGGCCCCGAATGCGGCCGTCGCCAGGCCGAGGACGGCTATCGGGTAGAGCCCGGCCGCGGGCAGGGCGATCCGCCGCAGCAGCACCGAGCCCACCCAGCCGGTGGCGAGCCCGACGACGGCGCCGACCGCGAGCTCGAGCCCGGCCTCGGCGAGCAGCTGCCACCAGGGTTGCGGCGGCGCTCCGGCCGCCTGCGCGGTCAGCGCCACGACGAGGATGACGGCCGGCGCATCGTTGAACCCCGACTCTGCCTCGAGCAGACCCGTCAGGCGACCGGGCAGCGGTATCCGCCGCAGCACCGAGAACACCGCGGCCGCGTCCGTCGAGGAGACGACGGCGCCGAGCAGCAGCGCCGTCGGCCACGACAGGTCCATCAGCACGTGTCCGGCGGCTCCGGTGACCACGACCGACACGACGGTGCCGAGGGTGGCGAGCACCGCGGCAGCGGGCACCGCGTCGCGGATCGTCGACCAGTGGGTGGTGAGGCCGCCCTCGGCCAGGATGACGACCAGGGCGGCGTACCCGAGCACGCCCGTCAGACGCGCGTCGTCGAAGCGGATCCCGAGGCCGCGCTCGCCGATGAGCAACCCGAGGGCGAGGTACAGCAGCAGGGAGGGAAAGCCGCTGCGGGCGGTGAACCGTACGACGATGACGGCCACGAGCAGCACGGCGGACGCGGCCAGCAGGACGACACCGAGATCGTCCACCGTCATGCCCGACACCGCTGCGTCACCGCCCCTCAGGCTCCGAGAACGCCTCAGACTGCCCCGTTAGAGTGCCCGCGTGCCCCGTCGCCGCGCGCTCCGACTGAGCCTCCTCGGGGTGGGGACGCTCCTCGTCGTCGTCCTTCTGGTCGCGTTCGTGACGACGGTGCTGGTCGTCCGGCGGTCGTTCCCGACGCAGGACGGCACCGTGAGCCTGCCAGGTCTGTCCGGCCCGGTGACCGTCATCCGGGACGACCGCGGCGTGCCGCAGATCTACGCCCGGACCGCGGACGACCTCTTCCGCATCCAGGGATACGTCCAGGCACAGGACCGGTTCTTCCAGATGGACTTCCGGCGCCACGTCACCGCCGGGCGGCTGTCGGAGCTGGTCGGCGCGGACCCGGACGCCTTGCAGGCCGACAAGGTCGTGCGCACGCTCGGCTGGCGGCGGGTGGCCCAGCAGGAGCTCGACCAGGCGGACCCGGCGACCCACCGCTACCTCGACGACTACGCCCGCGGCGTGAACGACTACATCGGCTCCCGGTCACCGTCCGAGCTGTCGCTGAACTACACCGTCCTCGGACTCGACCACACCCTGCCACCGATCGAGCCGTGGACCCCGCTGGACTCCGTCTCCTGGTTCAAGGCGATGGCCTGGGACCTTCGCGGCAACTACGACGACGAGCTGGCCCGCGCCCGGATCCTGGGCACGGTCAAGGACGTCGCCCGGGTCGACCAGCTCTACCCGCCGTACCCGTACGCCCAGCACGCGCCGATCATCGGGCCGGGTGAGAACGAGGCGCAGAGCGTTGCGGCGGCGGCGTCCGTCACGCGCGCGGCGGGGCAGGCCGCCAACCCGACGCGGGGAGCGGGAGCCGGGCGGAGTCGGCCCGCTCCGGCCCCTCCGCCCGCGGCCGATCCCGGCGGGCTGCTCGCCGCGCTCACCTCCCCGCCCGGTCAGCGCAGCCTGGACCTCGCGCAGCAGGCCGTGTCCGCCGTGCCGAACCTCCTCGGCGGTGGTGCGGACGGCGTCGGCTCGAACTCGTGGGTGGTCTCGGGGACGCTGACGACCACCGGGAAGCCCCTGCTCGCCAACGATCCGCACCTGGAGCCGGCGATCCCCGGCATCTGGTACCAGATGGGCCTGCACTGCGAGGAGTTGACGTCCGCCTGCCCCTACGACGTCGCGGGGTTCACCTTCGCCGGCGTCCCCGGGGTGATCATCGGGCACACCCAGCGCATCGCCTGGGGCATGACCAACCTCGGCCCCGACGTCACCGACTTCTACCTGGAGAAGCTCAGCGGCAACGGCTACCTGCGGGACGCCAAGGTCGTGCCGCTGGTCACCCGACAGGAGACGATCCGGGTCGCCGGCTCCTCACCGGTGACGATCACGGTGCGTTCCACGGATCACGGCCCCCTGCTGTCCGACGTCATCGACTCCGTCGCGCAGGCCGGGCGGCGCGCCCCCGTGCCGAAGGGTTCGCCGCCGCGTGACGACGGCTACGCGGTCGCGCTCCAATGGACGGCCGAGACGCCGGGCCACGACATGGACGCCGTGTTCGCCGTCGACTCGGCGATCGACTTCGACACGTTCCGGACGGCCGTGCAGAAGCTCGACGTCCCGGCCCAGAACTTCGTGTACGCCGACATCGACGGGCACATCGGCTACCAGGCCCCGGGCCGGATCCCGGTCCGGCGCGCGAACCTGCCCCGCGAGCCCGTCCCGGCCGACGGGACCTGGCCCCTGCCGGGGTGGGACTCCCGGTACGACTGGGCCGGCTACGTCCCGACGTCCGAGCTGCCGTGGACGCGCGACCCGAAGGAGGGCTTCATCGTCGCGGCGAACCAGCCGGTGACGGCTCCGGGGGGCGGCCCGACCCTGACCCGGGACGTCGACTACGGGTACCGATCGCAGCGGATCCGCGACCTCATCACCGCCGACGTCGCCGCCCACCGCCAGCTGCAGGTCGAGGACATGCAGGCCATCCAGCTCGACACCCGCAACGGGATCGCGGCCTACCTGGTGCCGATCCTGCTCCGGGAGAAGGTGGACGACGCGTTCACTCAGGAGGCCATCGAGCTGCTGAGGACCTGGGACTACACCCAGCCCCGGGACTCCGCCGCGGCCGCCTACTTCAACGCCGTCTGGGCGACGATGATGGACCTCACCTTCGACGACGAGCTACCCGTCGGCACCCGGCCGGACGGCGGGGCCCGCTGGGCCGAGGTCGTCCGGCAGCTCCTCCAGGACCCGCAGGATCCGTGGTGGGACGACCGCCGCACGCCCAACGTCGTCGAGAGCCGGGACGAGATCCTGCGCCAGGCCCTGATCCAGGCCCGGTTGCGACTCACCAGCCAGTTGGGTAAGGACCCGAGCACCTGGCAATGGGGCCAGCTGCATCGGCTGCGGCTGGTCCAGCAGCCGCTCGGCGGGGTCGACGTGACCAAGCTCCTGCATCCGCTGCTCAACCGGGGTCCGATCGACATGCCGGGCGGCCCGGCCATCGTCGACGCCAACGGCTACGACGCCTCGTCCGGGACGTTCGCGGTGGACTGGGCGCCGTCGATGCGGATGATCGTCGACCTGTCCGCCTTCGACCGGTCGACCTGGGTGAACCAGACCGGGCAGTCCGATCACCCCGGCCAGGCCAACTACACCGACCAGCTGGACGCGTGGGCCGACGGGGACACCTTCCCCTGGCCGTTCACGCGGGCCGCGGTGGAGCGCGCAGCCGCCCAGACGATGACGATCTCGCCCGCGCCGTCGTCGTCCTGACCCTTGCCCACATGGCTCGACCCGACGTGCCGAGCAACCGGGAGGGGTCAGGCGCGGCCGGGCAGCCGCAGGCAGCGCAGCGGCGTCAGGGCGCCGTCGACCGGGACGTCGTGCAGCTGGCTCGGGAGCGGCTCGACGGCGGCGTCGAAGACCTCCTCCTCGTGGACCACCGCGAAGATCGGGATCCCGAGATCGAGGCCGGGCAGCGCGACGTCGTAGTACCCGCCGCCCTGCCCGAGGCGGGTGCCGAGCGTGTCCACGGCGAGCGCGGGCACGAGGACGACGTCCGCGGTCAGCAGGCCGCGCGGGCCGAGGGTCGGTCCGGCCGGTTCCGGGCCGCCCCGGCCCTGCGCCGGCAGCAGCTCGGCGCCCGTGTCCCACGCCCACTCCAGGCCTTCCGGCCGGACCAGCGGGAGGACGACGCCGATGCCGTGGGTGCGCAGGGCGAGCCGAAGCGGACCGGTCTGCGGCTCGGTCGGGGTGGCGGCGTACAGCGCCACGCAGTGCGCGCCCTGGATCTCGGGGAGCTCGAGCGCGATTCCCGTCAGCGCGTGGCCCTGGGCGGCCCGTTCGGACGGCCTGCGGCGGGCCCGCTCGGCCCGGATGCGGCGCCTCAGGGCGGCCTTCACCGTCGTCGCCTCGGACAGGATCTGCGGAAAGCCCGCCGCGATGCCAGTGCCGTTCGGCACGATACCCCCTGACGCAGCGTCATCGGCCGTCGACAATCAGTCGACTGCCCGTCGCTCGCACACGAACTACCGAAAAGGTGACCCGAGAAGAGTCCCGAAACTCGACCCGCCGTCGACCGCAGCGTCGACAGCCCACGACGACATGGTGCCACGTCCGGTCCCGGAAGTAACCGCCCGCGACCGGTCGGCATCACGGTCCCACCCTCGTCCAGGAGGCCCGGTGTCCTTGCGCGCCCGACTCGCGCTCGTGCTGGCCGGCGTGCTCGCCGGCCCGCTCGTCGCCGCGGGCCTCGTCGTCGCGGTGGTGGTTCCGCGGGCCCGGGCCTCGGCCGACGCGGCCGCGCTGCGGCGCTCGGTCGCCTCGGCGTCGGCATATCTCCAGCAGCGCTGCGCGGGGCTCGGCGACCTCGCGCGGTCCACCGCTCTCGACCTCTCGGCCGCGCTGGCGGCGGGGCAGCCGCTCGACGCGTCCCGGGCCCGCGACGCCGCCGGTGCCGCCGTGCGCGGCCGCGACGCCGAGGCGCCCGTGGTCGTCCTCGTCACCGCGACCGGGCGCGTGCTCGCAAGCAGCGCACCCGGCGAGGGGGACCCCGGTGAGGCCGCCCCTCCGGGCGGTGCGGACCTGCTCGCCCTCACCGCCGCGTCCTGCTCCCGCGGCATCGCCCCGTCCTCCGGCGGGCCGGCGCAGGTGGAGTCGGTCCCGGTGACCGATTCCACCGGCCGCGAGGTCGCCCGGGCCGTCGCGGTCGGCCCGTTGGACGACGCCTCCGTCGCCGCCCTGCGGCACCGGCTCGGGCTCGGGGCGGGACTGACCGTGCTCTCCGCCGGCCGCCCGGTGGCCGGCGACCCGCCGTCCGGTGCCGTCGACGCGCCGGAGGAGGTGTCCGGCGCCGTCGCTGACGCCGTCGCCGCGGCCGGGCAGGTCGGCGGCCCGCGGACGGCGGAGGGGACGGCCGGGGACGTGCGCTACGCGTCGAGACCGCCCACCTCCGGGCTGCCGTACGGCCTGCTCGCCTGGACCCCGGCCGGCGCCGGGGCCCTACCGCTGGCGCTCGCCGTCGCCGCGATCTGCGCGGTCGCCGCATGCACGGTGCTGCTCGCCGTCGTCACCCTGCACCTGACCCGTCCGCTGGAGCGGCTCGCCCGCGCCGCGTCCCGGCTCCGGCAGGGCGACCTCGCCGCGCGCAGCGGGATCCCGCCACGGGCCGGCCCGGCCGACGAGGTCGCCGAGCTGGCCGCCGCGTTCGACGTGATGGCCGGCCGGTTGGCGGGCAGCGCCGAGGAGCTGCAGGCCAGCCGGGCGGCGCTGGCGGCCACCACGACCCGGTTCGCCGAGGCGCTGGCCCGGACGCACGACCTGGAAGGGCTGCTCACCACCGTGCTCGACAGCATCCGGGCAGCGGCCGGCGGCGACGTCGGGTCGGCCCTGCTCGGTGACGCGCGTGCCCTGGAGGAGCGCGCGACATCGGTGCGCGAGGGCGCGCCGCCACCGCCTCCGCAGGTGAGCGAGGCCCTGGCGGCTCTGGCCACGGCGGCCGTCGACCTGGGGGAACCCGTCCGAGTGGCCGATCCCGTCCCGGCGGTCGCCGTCCCGCTGCGCAGCGGGAACCGCCGGCTCGGTGCCCTCGCGCTCGCCCGGGAGCCCGGCGCGCCCCGGTTCGACGACCGCGCGGTGGGCGCGGTCGAGGCATTCGCCGGCCCGGCGGGGACGGCCGTCGCCAACGTCCTGGAGCACGAGGAGACCCGCCGCCTGTCCGTCACCGACCCGCTGACCGGGGCGGGCAACTTCCGCCAGTTGTCCACCACGCTGGCCCGGGAGGTGGAGCGCGCGACCCGGTTCAACCGTCCGCTGTCCGTCGTCATGCTCGACCTCGACCACTTCAAGGCGGTCAACGACTCCCACGGCCACGCGTTCGGGGACGCCGTGCTGCGTGAGCTCGCCCGCCGGCTGCAGGACTGCCTGCGCGAGGTCGACACCGTCGCCCGCTACGGCGGGGAGGAGTTCACCATCGTGCTGCCGGAGACCGGCTCGGACGGCGCCGCCGCGGTCGCCGCCCGGATCGTCCATGCGGTGCGGTCCCGGCCGTTCACGGTCGGTGCCTCCGGTGCCGACGTCACGGTGTCCGCCGGCGTCGCCGCCTTCCCCGACCACGGCCGGACGGCGAGCGAGATCCTGCGCGCCGCCGACGCGGCGCTGTACGTGGCGAAGACGGCCGGCCGGGACCGCTGGTGCCTGGCCGAGGTCGTGCTGCCGGGGCGGGAGCCGGAGCCGTCGCCGGACCACGGCCCGAGCAGGCCGGCCGGCGAGCGGGGGGACCCCGACACGTCCGGTCCCAGGGTCGACGAGACGCTGGAGGACGTCCCTGCCGCGCCGCCCGGCCGGGCCGGATAGCCTCGCGGAGGTCGACGCACACCGCGGCCGGCGGTGCGACCGTGGCGCTCGCCCGAGGGCCGCGCGATCCGGACGTGGCACCGGCCAGAACAGGGGAAGAGGCGATGACGGACCTGCTGCAGGAGGAGGCCGTGTCGGAGAGGTCGCTCGGGCCCGTGGTGACCAAGGCGGTCATCCCGGCCGCCGGTCTGGGCACCCGGTTCCTGCCGGCGACCAAGGCGACGCCCAAGGAGATGCTGCCCGTCGTCGACAAGCCGGCGATCCAGTACGTGGTCGAGGAAGCGGTCGCGGCGGGGCTGTCCGACGTCCTGGTGATCACCGGACGCAACAAGCGGTCGCTCGAGGACCACTTCGACCGGAACTTCGAGCTCGAGCACCAGCTGCGTGAGAAGGGCAAGGAGCACGAGC
>DATKNA010000152.1:0-3227 GCA_035541595.1 Kineosporiaceae bacterium
GCGAAGACCTGGCCGCCCTTCACGGCCCCGCCCAGGACGAGCATCACCGAACCGCGACCGTGGTCGAGGCCGGCGCTCGAGTTCTCCCGGAACGTCCGGCCGAACTCCGTCATGACGACGATCGTCGTCGTCGCCATCAGCGTCGGGCCGAGGTCGTTGTAGAACGCGGCGAGGACATTGCCGAGACCGAGAAGGTTGTCGTGCATGTTGCCCGACGCGGTCGTGCCGTAGTCGCTGTGGAGGTCCCACCCGTAGCCGGCGTCCGTCGCCGATGCCTCCAAGCCGACCCCGGCCTTGATCAGACCGCCGATCTGCCGCATGCAGTAGCCGAAGTAGTCGTTCGCCGGGTACAGCGGCACGTTCTGTGCAGCGAGCGTCGCCGCAGCTGAGGTCGTGACCAGGTCGAGGCTGGCGAGGACCTGGGCGGTCTGGCCCGAGAGCAGCGGGCTGGCAGTGCTTGCCGAGTACATCGCGGCGAGCGCAGTCTTGGCGGCAGCATTGGCGTTGCTGGGGACGCCGTTGATGCGGAACGAGCGGATGTCTCCCATTGAGACGGTTGAGGGTGCCTCGGCAAGGCTCGGCTCCGCTCGTGGGAGCCCAACACCACGGAGGCCGAGGTTGCCGTCAGCGCGCGTGTCGAAGTGACGCGCCAGCCAGCCCGAGGTCAGGTCCGTGCCGCCGGTACCGGAGTCGATGAACGCCTGCGATGAGAAGTGGCTGCGGTTGTCGATGGGGTAGCCGACGGCGTGGACCACCGCCATGTGGCCGGCGTCCCAGAGCGGCTTGAGCGCCGCGAGGGCGGGGTGCATCCCGAACCCATTGCCGAGATCGATCGCGTCAGCGGGGTCGACGTAGGTCGTCGGCCGGGCCGCCTTGTACTCCGCCGAACCGTGGTCGGGGTGGATCGGCGGGAACGCCCCGAGGCCGTCCATCCCACCGCGCGCGAATACATTGACGAGCACGTCGCCGGGGGGCGTCGTGCCCGACGCGGCGAACGCAACGGAGGACCGGAGGGACGGTAGCGTCACTGACGCGACACCGGCCGCGCCGGTCGCCTTGAGAAAGGTCCGCCGGGAGATGCGGTAGCGGGGCGCGGGCAGATCGAGATCGGTCATCGGGTGCTCCTCGGTGGGATCGTTCAGCGCAGTTGGAAGATCGGGGAAGAGAGCACGAGCGTCACGAGCAACGGCATGGCGGCGGTGGCCGCCGCCGGCGTCGGTGCTGCAGAGCCCTGCTCGCCGATCGCCGTGAGGAGCGCTGCGATGTCGGCGGGCGAGAACGTCACATTCGTCAGCTCGGTGGCGACCTGGCCGGCGAGCGCCGCCCACGTCGCGGGGAGTGGGTTGGGGATGAGCCCGGCGAGGTTGACGGTGATGCCGGTCGCCAAGCCCTGGGTGATGTAGCCCGCCATCCGCCAGCGCAGCAGCATCGCCCCCGTCGTCCCCCAGAACGTGTCATGGTCGGGGAAGCCGTCCGGTGTCTTGCGCTGCCACAGCGGCTGCCCCATTCCCCCCAGGAAGTCGGCGATCCACGTGTTGATCGGGCTGTTGCCCGTCGTGGCGACCGTCCCGCCCAACGTCCGGATCATGGCCGCCATCAGCTCGAAGGGTGACCGCACCTTCGAGTGGCTGCTCGTCGCCACCGCCGGGCTGGTGAAGATGGCGCGCAGCATTGCGGTGATGCTCGTGCCGTTGGCGAGGTAGGCGGCGGCTGCAGCCGAGGTGACGGCTGGCTGTGGCTGGTCGCCGAAGAAGCGGGTCGTCAACTTTGTCGCCAGGAACCGCGCGCAGTTCGGCTGGGCTGCGAGGAACCGGAGGAACCCGATACCGTCGGCGAAGGCCGCGGGGCCCTGTGTCGCGCCATGACCCGTCGTCGACCAGATGGCTGGCACACCGGTCACCGTGTCCGTGATCGTCACAGTGATCGGGCCGGGGTAGTGGGCCGACGGGTCGAACATGAAGGTGGTGTTCGTCCCCGACCCGTAGTCGCCCGCCACGCTCCACCCGCTGAAGATCTGGCTCACGGATTGCACGTCCGCCTCGTCGTAGCCCTGGAAGGCGCCGAGCGTGTGCAGCTCCATGAGCTCGCGGGCGTAGTTCTGGTTGGGCTGGTTCGTGCCGTCCGCCCGCGAGTACCGGTTGTCCAGGTACGACATCATGCTGACGGTCTGGGCCACGGCCACGAGGAGGTCGGAGAAGTTGCCCATGGCGTGCGGCCGGATGGCGTCGCGGTCGTCGGACGCGGCCGAGTACTCGACCCCTTTGTCGTCAGTGCCCGAGTACATGCTGAAGTGGTTGGCCCAGAACAACGCCATCAGTTCGGCGAGCTGCGCGGGTGACGTGACGGCGCGCACGAGCGCCGCCTGCTGCAGTTCGCCCGGCAGGAAGGTGTCGGGAGACGGCGCGTTGGGCGCGTTGACGGTCTGGTAGCGCTGCAGGTTGGTGAGGGTGAGGGTCTGCAGCCCGGTCAGCACAGGGGCGCTGCTCGGGACCATCGCCAACTGCTCATCGATGAACGCTGCGGCTCCGATGGACGCGACGTGCGTGGCGAGCGCCGGCGTGGCGCCGAAGGTGAGCTTGTCGATCAGGACCGACTCGAGGGCTGTGGGGGGTTGCGGTGGCGCCGTGGTCGGCGGGCTCGTCGGCGGGGTCGTCGCGGGTGGCACCGTCGGCACCGGTGCGGTCGGCGCCACAGTCTTGGAGCCCGTCCCACCCGACGGGGCTTGTGGCTTGAGCTGGCAGGCGGCGAGCAGCCCGCCCAGCCCGACGACGCCCGCCGACCGGAGGACCGCCCTCCGGCTGGTGGGGCCGCCTTCGCTGGGGCCCGATCGGGCTACCTCCGTGGGCTCGTCGATGCCGGGCGGGCTAGTCACCCCACGGATACTTATGTGGCCACTCTCCGTGGTCAATAGGTCGGGCGGCCCAACCGAAGTGCCGATGCACCGGGCGAAGCAGCCGCTCCGCGCCTCACGGTGCGTGGCGGACGGGCTTGCGCTGGCTCCCGCGGCGGGGAGCAGTGTCAGCGGTGCCGGCGCAACCGAACAAGGGCGAGCCGCACAGCCGCGGCGATGCTCCCGCCGGTGGTCGCCAGGGCGCGAGCCACTCCTCGAAGGGCACCCCGCCGATGTGCGCAAGTATCACCGGTAGCTGCGTTCGTAGCGGTCGTGCCGTCACTCGGCGCCGGCCGGCGCCGAGGCAGCGGAGCCGTCGGGGAGGAACCGCAGCCCC
>DATKNA010000153.1:0-4135 GCA_035541595.1 Kineosporiaceae bacterium
GCAGCCGCTCCGGCGAGGCGATCAGCAGCTCGTCGATCTTGACGTAGAGTGCCAGCGCAAGGGTGTCCAAGTCGGCGTCCATCACGAGCCCCCGTGGCATCGGCGAATGGTTAAGCAACGCCGATCTTGGACACCCTTCGCGCGCCAGCAGCTACGCCACGCCGAACCCCCTTGGAATCGATCATCTAGCTCAGCCGGCCGGCGAGGACGGCGGCCGCCACCCGATCGCCCTCCCTCGCCCCCTCGACGACCGAGGCGGCGAAGAGCACGAGCCAGTCGTGGACGCCGTCGGCCGAACCCAGCCCGTAACCCGCGAGAGCCAGCGGGTAGGGCGGCCCGGCGGCCAGCAGGCCCGCCTCCCAGACGACGACCCCCGTCGGGTCGAGGGCCCGGCCGACGAGGAGCGCTCGGCAGAGCGCGCGGGCGACGACCCCGTTCGCCGTCACGAACGGGCGCAGGGTGGCGATCTCGGCGTGCACGAGCCCGGCGACGACGAGCGCGGGCACGGACTGCGGCGCGGCGAGGAGCTCGGCCAGCGCCGAGAGCCGGGCCGGGATGTCGCCGGCGTCGGGCGCGGGCAGCGGGTCACCGGATGGGGTCAGCAGGTCGGCCCCGTCGCCGGGCGCCTCGCCGGGCGCACGGGGGCGGCCGAGGGCGTCGTCCGGAACCAGCCCCGCCGCCGCGACCATGTGCAGCCGGGCCAGCGCCTGCAACGGGGAACGCTCCCACCCCGGCAGCAGGACCTCGGCCTCGGCGTGGGCGCGGAGCACACCCTGCGCGGTCCGCCCGGCCGCGTCGGGAGGGAAGGAGGCCGCGCCCCGGGCGACGTCACGGACGAGGTCGAGGGGGAGCCGCGCACCGGCGAGGGCGGCAGAGCTCCTGACCGCGCGGACGCCGGCCTCCACCCGCGCCGCGTCGGCGCGACGTCGCAGCGCCGGGTGCCAGCGCAGCCGCGTGCAGGCCTCGCGGGCGTCCTCGACGGCCTCGGGCACGCCGGGGATCGCGGCGAGGCGCTCGAGCGCGGCGACGGCGGACACGCCGCGACCCTAATCCCGGGACGGGGTGGGGGTGGGCGTCGGGTGTGGGGTGGGCATCGGGTGTGGGGTGGGCGTCGGCTGGGCGTCGACTCAGGACTCGTTCCAGGCGCGGGCCACGGCGTGGGCCAGGCGCTCGGGCACGCCGGGACCGCCGTTCGCCTCGAGCAGCACGTGCCGGCCCTCCTCGACGACGAGCCGCCCGGACACCACCACGGTGTCCACGTCGCCGGCCGCGGCCACGAGCAGGACCTGTTCCGGCAGGGCCCCGGCGGTACGCAACGTGTCGAGCCGGAGCGCGACCAGGTCGCACAGTGCGCCCACCTGGATGTGCCCGGCCTCCGGCCAGCCCAGCGCCATGTGCCCGCTCGGCGCGAGCGCCTCGACGAGCTCCGGCACGGTGAATCGGCCGCGCTGCCCCGACCGGAGCCGCTCGTGCATCTCCAGGCCCCGCCCCTCGGCGAGCATGTCGACCATGACGTGCTGATCGGTGCCGAGCGTCAACGGCGCGCCGGCGTCGGCGAGCGCGCGGGCGGGTCCCATGCCGTCGGCGAGGTCCCGCTCGGTCGTGGGGCAGACGCAGATCGTCGTCTCCGACTCGCCCAGCAGGGCGATGTCGTGCTCGCTCACGTGGGTGGCGTGCACCGCCGTCGTCGCCGAGCCGAGCACGCCGTGCGCCGACAGCAGCTCCGTCGGGGAGCAGCCGTAGGCGCTGTGGCAGGCGTGGTTCTCGGCCGGCTGCTCTGACACGTGGACGTGGAGCGGCCTCGGGGTGCCGTCCTCACCGACTGCGGCCTCGACGATGAGGTCGAGCTCGTCGGCGGGCACCGCGCGCACCGAATGGACGGCGGCGGCGACCCGGAACTGGTCGTCGTCCTCCATCATGCTGACCCGGGTCGCCCAGCTCTCCGCGTCATGGTCGTCGAACCGGCGCTGCACACCCTCCAGCGGCACCTCGATGCCGCCGCGCAGGTAGCAGGTGTCGAGCAGGGTGAGCCGGACGCCGGCGGCGTGGGCCGCCTGCCGCAGCGCCTCGCCCATCGCGTTGGGGTCGCCGTACCGGGCACCGCCGGGGCCGTGGTGCAGGTAGTGGAACTCCCCGACGCAGGCCACGCCGGCCAGCGCCATCTCCGCGTAGACGGCGGTGGCCAACTCGGCGTAGGTGTCCGGGTCGAGCTTGTCCGCCAGCGCGTACATCCGGTCCCGCCAGGTCCAGAAGGTTCCGCCCCGGCCATGGGTGCGCCCGCGCAGCGCCCGGTGGAAGGCGTGCGAGTGCGTGTTGGCGAAGCCGGGCAGGACGAGACCGGGCAGGCGCCGGTCCCCCGGCTCCGGTCGGACGCCGACGGAGACCTCGGTGACGACCCCGTCTGGTCCGGAACGGACACGCACGTCGGCGGCGGGCCCCCCCGGCAACCACGCGTGCTCGCACCACCACGAGCCGGTCGCCGTCACGCCGATGAACCTCCCTTTCAGCCCCCTGACCGAACTCCGGTGGGTACGACCGGAGCCGGCCTGACGTGGGACGGACCAGCGGATCAACGACACAAATCGGCCAGCACCGCTGCCAGCGAGCGTACCCCGAGGGTGGCGTCCTCCGGCTGCACCTCCTCCTGCGGCGCGTGCGAGATGCCGGTCGGGTTGCGGACGAAGATCATGGCGGCGGGGACGCCGGCCGTGGCGAGCACCCCGGCATCGTGGCCGGCGCCGGTCGCCAGCACGGGGAGCGGCCCGATCCCGGCGGCCTCGCCGGCCACCCGTGCCACCCGGTCCGTCAGCAGCCCGCCGAGCGGCGTCGGCGGCGTCCACGACTCCTCGACGAGATCGAAACCCGTCGCGCGGAGCTCGGACACGACGGACCGGACCTGACCTTGCGTGTCCGCCCGGATGTCCACCCAGGCGACGACGATGGCGGCGACGGCGTTGGCCACGTTCGGGCTGACCTCGACCTTGCCCACCGTCGCGAGGGCGTCCTGCCGGGAGGCGGCCGAGCGGACGGTCAGCACGAGCCGGGCCAGCTCGAGCATGGGGTCCGACCGGTCGACGAAGCGCGCCGTGCCCGCGTGGTCGGCCCGCCCGTGCAGCTCGACCCGCCACCGGCCGTGCGGCCGGATGAGCCCGCAGACGCCGAGCGGTGCGTCGACATCCTCCGCTGCCAGCGTGAACCCCTGCTCGACGTGCACCTCGACGAACGCCCCCACACGCCCCAGGGTGTCGTCGTCCCGGCCGATGGCGTCGACGTCGAGCCCGGCCTTGGCCGCCGCCTCGGCGAAGGTCACGCCGTCCGCGTCCTCGCGGCCCAGGACGTCGCCGGGCGCGAGGAGCCCGGTGAGCAGCCGGCTTCCCGCGCAGGGGACGCCGAACCGGGCGCCCTCCTCCTCGACGAACCGCACCACGCCGATCGCGCGGCGCGGCTGGAAGCCCTGCGCCCTCAGCTCGTCGATCGCGGCGAGCGCCGTCACGACCCCGAGCGGGCCGTCGAAACGGCCGCCGCCGGGCACCGAGTCGAGGTGGCTGCCGGTGACCACGCCGCCCGTCCCGACGATCTCGTCAGGGTCGGCCGTGTCCTCGGGGGCCTCATCGTCCGGGGGCGCATCACCGGGGACCCCGACCTCGGCACCCCCGGCCTCGTCGATGCCTTCCGGAAGATCCGGTCCTTCCGGGGCACCCGCACCGGCGGCGTCCGTGCCTGCCGCCCCCTCCTCGCGCTGGGCGGCGGCCGCGCGGGCTGGGTCGGCGGCTGGGTCGGCGGCTTCGGATCGCGCGACGTGGGCGCCCGGCGCATCGGCTGCCGAGTCTGGGTCGGCTGAGCCGGCATCGGCTGGGTCGGCTGAGCCGGCATCGGCTGGGTCGGCTGAGCCGGCATCGGCTGGGTCGGCTGAGCCGGCATCGGCTGGGTCGGCTGAGCCGGCATCGGCTGGACCGGCGTCGGCTGGACCGGCTTCGGGGGGCGCTGCCTCCGGCTCGGGCCGCGGCGGGACATCGGCGTCCGGGTCCCCCCACCAGGCCCACTGGTTGCCGCACCGGTCGGTGGTCACCTCCAGACCCCGCTCGGCGCAGGCCGCGGCGAACCACTGGCCGAGCAGCGCGTCCTCGTCCGTGAA
>DATKNA010000154.1:0-5892 GCA_035541595.1 Kineosporiaceae bacterium
TCTGCTCCCAGCCCCGGCCCGTCCAGCGGCAGATCACTACGGCCTGCTCGGTGGCCTTGTCGGCCCGCATGTTCACCAGCAGCGTGTGGCCGGGCGCGAGCCGGACGGCCTTGCCCGCGCCGGTCGCGCTGAGGTCGTAGAGGTTGCTGACGACCTGCCCCCGATCGGGGGGCACCGCCGGGACGGCGCGGGGCACGGCCCGCAACGTGATCGAGCTGATCCGGGCGGGAACGGCGAGGGCCCCGGCCCCGGCGGCCATCGCCACCTGCGGGCCCTGCTCGCCGCTGAGTGCCTGCCCGGCGACGTTGGCCCCGCCCGAGACGGGGATCCGGACCACGGCCTCGGTCGCGGCCAGCGGGGTTCGCCGGGCTCCCGCGGGCGGGACGATCCATCGGTAGGGCTCGTCGGGGAAGCCGAGCCCGTCGTACAGCGGCGGTGCATGCGGTGGCCGTACCGCCACGGTAGCCGCCAGCGACAGCGCGGCGAGCAGGAGCACCAGCAGGACCGGACCGATCCGGCGCCGGTCCGGTCGCGCGCTCATCGCAGCCACCACCCGGCGAGATCGGCGACCGTGTGCGCCAGGGCGGGCGCTGCCCAGCCGCCCGAGGCCATCCGCAACCCGCCCAGCAGCAGCCCGACCGCGAGGTCCAACGGGAGGGCGGCCAGGCCGTACAGCGGGACGTGCAGCAGGCCGAACGAGACGGTGGTGAGCAGCAACGCCGAGGTCGTCCCGTGGCGCCGCTCGGCGGCGGCCCACAGCACCCCGCGCAGTAGCACCTCTTCGGCGACCGCGACCACCGTGACCACGACGGCCCAGACCGGGAACTCCCCGAGCGGAAGCGGGCCGACCGGCGTCCGGAGGTGGACGGAGAGCGGCACGGCGCACAGTGCGGCGGCACCGGCGAGCCCGACGGCGACCTGCCGCAGCGCGGGCCCCGGGGTGCGCCAGATCCGCGGCGTGGCGGTGACGGCGACGGCGAGCAGCAGGGCGGCGAATACCAGCCCGGCCGGCACGCTGCGCACACCGGCCTGCCCCGCCACGCCCACCCGGACGGCGACCGCGCCGGCCAGGCCGGCGAGGAGCACCGGCACCCGTCGGCCCTCGACGGACGCCCGGGAGGCCGGCGCGGTCGCCGTCCGGACGTGCATCGACCAGGGACCTGCGGTCACGACGTCCCGGGCGGCGGGGCCTGTTCGACCAGGGGTTGGGCCAGCAACCACAGACTCAGCATGGTGTACCCGACCATCGCCACGAGCCAGGGCCACTCCGAGCGCCGTGCCTCCCGCGGCGCGGGGGCGCTGATCGCCAGGTGCCGGTGAGCCAGGACGACCGCCGCGATGTGGGCCAGGACGATGACGACGATCTGCACGTACCAGACCACGGATGTCGGCATGACCCCGGTGTGGATCTCGTAGGCGCCGTCGAAGGGATAGGGCAGCCGCAGCGGCCAACTCGGCGACCCCACCGGGTCTCCCAGGAGCGGCACCAGCAGCTGGCCGTTGACCAGCACGTACTGCAGGTAGTGCGCGAGCAGGTAGCCGTAGGCGATGGGAAGCAGCGAGGGCAGCAGCCCGGTGAGCGCCCGGACGACGCCGAGCCGGTGCCCGGCGGCCCGGCCGGCCCCGACGGCGAAGCCGCCGAAGACGGCCAGCGTGCCGAGGGTGAGCGCACCGAAGGTGAGGGTGGCGAACGCGTCGTAACCGCCGGTGCGGGGCCCCCACCCGGCGGGCAGTCCCGCGGTGAGGTGGCTCCACTGCGGGGTCGAGAGCAGACCGTCGAACGACACCGAGACGAGCAGGAGCAGGACGCCGACGACGCGGCCGGGCGAGGCCTCGAACGGGACGTCGAGCCCGCCCGCGAAGCCGCGCCGGCCGGGTGCCCGGAAGCGCCACCGGCCCAGCCGTCCCCAGGTCGCAAGGACGACCGTGAACATCTCGGCCCGGCTGGTCCAGGCGTCGGGGCCGACGATGATCGCGCCGACCGCGCAGATCAGGGCGTAGGCGATCAGCGCTGTCGCGGTCACCCGGGGAAGGGTCGCGACGTCGTTCACGACGAGCTCGCCGACGACCACGAGGGCGTACACCCCGGCGCTGAACCACCAGGCGCTCCGCGGCGACCAGGTCAGCGGTTCCGGGCGCCCGAGGACGAGCCGGCGCACGCCCGGCGTCCCGGCCGCGCGCGAGATCGCGGCGAACGGGTTCGCGGGCCCGGTCCAGTCCCCGATCACGCCGACACTGAGCGGTACGGCGACCCAGAGGACCAGCCAGAACATCGTCGGGAGGATGTTCTCGGGGACGTCCTGGGTGCCGAGCAGGCCGGCGAGCACGAGCAGGGTCAGGACGACGACGGAGGCGGCCGAGGCCGCCCGTCCGGCCCGGGGAGGGACGATCACGTCCTGCTGAGCGGTCTCCGGGACGTCCGCCACCTCGCGCCGGTACACCAGGACGAACGACAGCAAGACCACGACGGCGCCGCCGACCACGAACAGCGCGAGGGGGACGGGCGAGTCGTACCGCTGACCGAACGCGTGCGCGACCACGCAGCGAATGTAGTCGATCACAGCGGCGTCATCGCCGCACATTGCAGAGCCTTAACCCGCCGTCGGGCCTGCCGTTAAGCCCGTCGGCGGGGCGAGCGACGTGCACCTGTTCTCTCGCGATGCACGCGTTGTGCCGCTGCCGAGGCGGCCACGAGCGGCACAACGCGTGCATCGCCGGGTAAGCCGTGTACCGCCGTGTACCGGCTGGGTGACCGCTGGGTGACTGCCGCGTGACCGCCGGCCGCCGAGCTCAGGCTGCCGGCCACCCGGAGGCGACCGGAATGGTCTCGTAGCCCCGCAGCGTCACGCCGGCGCGGCGTCGCGGCCGGTCGGCCACGCGGAGGTCGGGCAGCCGTTGTGCGAGCACCCTGACGGCGATCTCGCCCTCGAGCCGGGCCAGCGGCGCACCCAGGCAGTAGTGGATGCCGCTGGAGAACGCCAGGTGCTCCGGCTCGCCCCGTCGATCCAGGCGGAACACGTCCGGCTGCCGGTAGACCTGCGGATCCCGGCCCGCCGCGCCGAGCAGGGTCAGGACGTACGAGCCCCGCCGGACGCCGTGGCCGGCGAGTTCGACGTCCGCGCCGGCGATCCGCGAGGTCAGCTGCACCGGGGGGTCGTGGCGCAGGGTCTCCTCGACGACCGCAGCCGCCAGTGAGGGATCCGCGACCACCGACTCCCACAGCCGGCGGTCCCGCTGCAGGGCCGTGACGCTGTTACCGATCAGGTTGACCGTCGTCTCGAACCCGGCCAGCAGCAGCAGGCTGCAGGAGGAGAGGTACTCCGCCCGCGTCGTCCTCCCGTCGTGCCAGGCAGCGGCGAGCAGGCCGACGACGTCGTCCTGCGCCGGGCTCCGGCCGCGGTCGCCGGCGAGCCCGGTGAACAGCTCGGCCAGCTCCAGGGACGCCCGGTGCAACTGCTCCGCCTGAGCCGTCGACGCGACGCCGTCCAGAGCCTGGCCGACCACGTGACCGAGGTGCGCGAAACGGTCCGGGTCGTCCACCGGTACGCCCATGAGCTCGGCGATCACAGTGATCGGGAACGGCGCGGCGACGTCGGCCACGAGGTCGAACCGCGCTCGACCGGCGACCCGGTCGAGCACCCTGTGCAGGATGGCTTCGATCCGGTCCGCCGAGGAGCGCACCGTCCTGGGCCGGAACGCCGGCGCCGCGATCCGTCGCAACCGGGTGTGGTCCGGCGGGTCGAGCTCCAGGAACGACCCCTCGAGCGGGCCCAGTCCGGTCGGCCGGCCCGACTCGTCGGCCCGCGACTGCACGCTGAACGCGGGCTCCCGCAGCACCTGCTCGCACAGAGTGCGGGAGGTGACGGCCAGGGCACCGAGCCGGCTCCTGGCCACGGGCCCCTGGGCTCGCACACGCTCGTACACGCTGTAGACGTCGTCCGCCGAGCGCATCGACGCGAGCTGGGCGATGGGGTCCCCGACGACCGCCAGCCCCCGGACGAGGCCCCGCGCCGCCGCCGACCGGGCGGTCGCGCCGGCCCTGCGCAGGGCCAGCCGGGCGACCCCCTGCAGTGCGCCCGCCGGCGACGGCATCGCCTCCATGCGGGCACGCTACGAGCGCGCCGGAGCGTCGGCAAGGACGGCCCAGGGGCGACCGATCAGCCGGATCAGCCGGATCAGCCGGGTAGGAAGCTGAGGCGTACCCGGCGCACCGGGTTGTCGCCGTTGCTGTCGACGAGGACGACGCTCTGCCACGTGCCCAGCGCCGGCCGGCCGGCGAGCACCGGCACGATCAGCGAGGGGGACACGAAGACCGGCAGGACGTGGTCGCGGCCGTGGCCAGGCGACCCATGCCGGTGCCGGTAGGCGTCGCCGCGCGGCAGCAGGCGCTCGACGGCGTCGGTGAGGTCCGACTCGCTGCCGGAGCCCGTCTCCATCAGCGCCGTGCCCGCGGTCGCGTGCGGGACGAAGACGTGCAGCAGCCCGTCGCCGTGAGCCTGGCAGAAGCGTTCCAGCTCGGCTGTGAGGTCGGTGACGAGCGTGCCGCCGGTGCGAACCGTGATCTCGACGCTCTCCATGTCGGTCTACCTCGGGGCGCCGGCTACCACACGGGGGTCAGGCCGCGGCGCTCGAGCAGCGGCTCGACCCGGGGCGGCCGGCCGAGCACGGACTCGTACGCCGCCATCGGGTCCACGGAACCCCCGCGGGAGAGCAGCCTCCGGGCGAACCGCTCGCCGAGCTCGCGGCGCAGGCCTCCGTGCTCCCGGAACCATTCCACCGTGTCGGCGTCGAGCACCTCGCTCCAGACGTAGGAGTAGTACCCCGCGCTGTAGCCGCCGGCGAAGACGTGGGAGAAATAGGTGCTGCGATACCTCGGCGGCACGAGGTGGAAGGCCAGCCGGTGACGCGCCAGCGCCGCCTGCTCGAAGGCCTCGACGCCGTCCGGGTCCGGGGCGGCGCCGGGCGCGAGCCGGTGCCACTCCCAGTCGAGCAGGGTGGCGGCGAGGTACTCGGTGAGGGCGAACCCCTGACCGTACGAGCGGGCGGCGCGGATGCGCTCCGGGACGTCGGCGGGCAACGGATCGCGCGTCGCGTGATGGTGGGCGTAGTTGTCCAGGACCTTGGGCCACAACGACCACATCTCGTTGACCTGCGACGGGTACTCGACGAAGTCCCGCGGGACGCTGGTGCCGGACAGCCGCGGGTAACGGACGTCGGAGAGCATCCCGTGCAGAACGTGCCCGAACTCGTGAAAGGCCGTGTCGACCTCGTCGAGGGTGAGCAGCGCCGGCTCGCCGTCCGGCGGGCGGGAGATGTTGAGGTTCACCACCGTGACCGCCGAGGTGCCCAGCAGATGGGACTGGTCGACGAAGGTGCTCATCCAGGCGCCCCCGCGTTTGGACGGCCGGGCATACCAGTCGGCCAGGAAGAGGCCGATGCCGTTGTCCTCGTCGTCGAACACCTCGTAGGCGGCGACGTCCGGATGGTAGACGGGCAGGTGGTGGCGCCGCCGGAAGCGCAGCCCGTAGAGCTCGTAGGCAGCGTGGAAGACCCCGTGCTCGACGACGTCCTCCAGCCGGAACCACGGGCGCAGGGCCGCGGCGTCGACGTCGAAGCGTTCACGCCGTACCCGCTCCGCGTAGTAGGCCCAGTCCCAGGGCTTGAGGGGACCGGGCTCGCCGTCGGCCTCGAGCAGGTCCTCGAGTTCGGCGGCCTCCTGATGGGCGTTCTCCACGGCCGGACCGACCAGGGCGGCGAGCATGGAGGTCACCGCCTCGGTCGTGCCGGCGGTCTGGTCGGCGACGACGTAGTCGGCGTGTGTCCGGTAGCCGAGCAGGACCGCCCGCTCGGCCCGAAGGGCGGCCATCCGGACGACGGTGGCGCGGGTGTCGT
>DATKNA010000155.1:0-6009 GCA_035541595.1 Kineosporiaceae bacterium
TCGGAAGGTGACGTCCCCGCGGTCGCGGACGGCGGTGATCAGCGGCTCCCACAGGTCACGGTTGGCCACCGGCCGCTTGGCGCTGTTCACCCAGCCCCGACTCAGCCATCCCCGCCACCAGCCATCCCGGAAGCAGTTCACGACATAGGTGGAGTCGCTGACGACGATCAGCGGCGTCACCAGCGCCCGCACCGCCTCGAGCGCCGCCTGGATCTCCATGCGCTGGTTCGTGGTCGACGGATGGCCCCCGGTGCCCTGCCGGCCGTCCCGGGTCGCCCACGCCCAACCGCCCGGTCCGGGGTTGCCCGAGCAGGCGCCGTCCGTCCAGACCTCCACGACGCCGTCCGGCACGAGAGCCTCGCCCGCCGCACCTCCCGGGACAGGACGGCGACCGCCGCGGGGCTCGGCCGCGGTGGACCCCGCTGCGTCGGGAGCGGTCAGCGCGAACCGGTCGCCGTGACCGGCCGGGTCGCACCCGAGATGCGCCCAGCGCTGCGCCACGGCGATGATCGCATCGCCGGGTGCGATCGGCCGGGTGCACACCGAACAGGACGTGGCGTACTTCGCAGTGACGGGCACGGGCCAAACCTACGGAACGACATCGTCGGACGGTGGGGACACCGCGACCGGGTCGCGACACGACCGAGGTACGGACTGTCCTGGACGGGTCCGGACCGGGCGCCGGGTGATCTACGGATCATGAGCAGGTGCCCGACGTTGCCGCTTACCGAGAGGTGGACGTCGACGGACGCGAACCGGGCCCGGATACCACGAACCCATTGACCGGGTCGCCCGGCGGCGGGCACCGTCGGACCGTGCCCGGATACGGTTCGGCGGTAGCGGCGTGACTGTTGAGACGATCCACACTCCGTACGGGGAGATGCCGACGTACGTCGCCGTTCCGGCGAAGGCCGGCCCGTGGCCGGGCGTCGTCGTCGTTCACGACTTCGCCGGAATGAGCCACGACCTGCGCCGGCAGGCGGATTGGCTGGCCGGCGAGGGATACCTGGCCGCGGCGCCCGACCTGTACTACTGGGGAAGCCGCCTGCGTTGCCTGTGGACCATCATGCGGGAGATCTCGGCCGCCCGCGGGCGTACGTTCGACGACATCGACAGCGTGCGGGACTGGCTCCGACGCCGGGACGGGTGCAGCGGCAGGATCGGCGTCATCGGCTTCTGCATGGGCGGCGCGTACGCCCTGGCGCTGGCCCCCGGCCACGGCTACTCCGCCGCCAGCGTCAACTACGGCGGCTGCCCCAAGGACGCCGAACACGCCCTGGCCGGCACCTGCCCGATCGTCGGCAGCTACGGCGGCAACGACCGCTCCCCGATGGGCCGCAGCGCCGCGCCCCGGCTGGAGAAGGCGCTCACCGCGCTCGGGGTGGACCACGACGTCACGGTGTACCCCGGCGCCGGCCACGGATTCCTCAACGACCCCGACCCGGCGGACGCCACGCCGCTGCTGCTCTTCCTGGCGAAGATCTCGGGGACCCGCTACCACGAGCCCTCCGCCCGGGATGCGCGCCGCCGCATCGCCGCCTTCTTCGACGCGCATCTCAAGGGCTGACGACAGGGTGGAAGAGACGGGTCCCGCCATTCGGAGCGGGATCGGATCGACCGCGAGCGAGGGCACGACGCTCGCCGACCAACGCTTCGGCCAGGTCGAGCCACGGACGGAAATGGGAGGCGGAATCGACGCCTCGCGCCTACCGTGCGAGTCATGTCCGACGTCGACACCTTCGCTGTTCGAGCGTGCACGGCCGACGACGTCCGGACGGTCATCGCGCTGGTCCGGGCCGACGAGGAACGGGTCTCCGGGCGTCCGTCGCGGCTGGTCGAGGGCGACATCAGGGACTGGTGGCAGTCCATCGACCTGGCGGCGAATTCGTGGCTGCTCACCTCGCCCGGGTCGGGTGCGACGGTCGGCGTCGTCTGGCTCGAGCTGCACGGGACCGAGCTCGGAATCACCGTCCCCATCGCAGACGCCGCCCACCCCGAGGCCATGCCGGCGATGGTCGATCTCGTGGAGCGCCGCGCCACGGAGCTGGGTCTGGAACGGCTGCACGTGGCGGTGCTCGTGCCGGACCCGGAGGCCGAGGAGCTGTTGGCGGACCGCGGCTATGCCGACGTCCGGCGGTTCTTCGAGATGGCCATCGAGCTCGCCGGCCCGCCGTCCGCCGTTGTCCTGTCCGACGAGTTCACCGTGCAGGTGGCGACCCCCGAGGAGGCGCCGGCGTTCCACGAGACCCTCAGCGAGGCGTTCCAGGACCACTGGGAGCACCACGACCAGCCGTTCGAGGAATGGTGGCGGGCGCGGACCAGTGACCCGGACTTCGACATCTCCTGGTGGTTCACGGTGCGCGATGGCGATCGGACCGTCGCCGCCATCCGCAACGTGCCGGCCCGCAACGGCGGTGTCTACGTCGCCAGTCTCGGCGTCCGCCGTGACTGTCGCGGTCGGGGCCTGGCCAAGGCCCTGTTGCTGCACACCTTCGCCCGCTCGGTCGAGGCGGGATTCTCGAGGATCACCCTCGGCGTCGACGCGAGCAACCCCACCGGCGCGACGGCGCTCTACCGCGGCGTGGGCATGACCACAGAACTGGAGACCGCCGTCTGGGAGAAGCGCCTGGGTGGACCCGTCCAGCGCTCCGGTGCCGCGTCAGCCGCTCACCGAACGGCGGACTGACCCCGCCCCGAGGAGCGAGGTGCCCGCTGTCGCCTCGCGGAGCGCCTCGTCCCACGGCCGGAGGGGGCGTAGGCCGGCGGCGCCCCAGGCGTCGTGGCCGAGGACCGACCAGGCCGGGCGCGGGGCGGGCCGGGACTGCGCGGCGGACGTCGTGGGTCGGACCCGGTCCGGGTCGGCACCGAGGAGGGCGAAGACGGCGCGGGCGAGCCCGTACCAGGTGGTCCGGCCGGAGGAGGTGGCGTGGTAGGTGCCGGGCGGGACGTCGCGCCGGACGACATCGACGATCCGGCCGGCGACGTCGAGGGACCAGGTGGGCTGGCCGGTCTGGTCGTCGACGACGTCGAGGACCGCCCGCTGCGCCTCCAGCCGTGCCATGGTCCGCACGAAGTTGGGCCCGTGCTCGCCGTACAGCCACGCGGTGCGCAGGATCCAGCTCCGGCCCGGCAGCAGCGCACGGACGGCCCACTCGCCGGCAGCCTTGGTGCGTCCGTAGGCCGATCTCGGCCCGACCGGGTCGTCCTCCCGGTACGCCGTGTCCTGATCCAATCCGGAGAAGACGTAGTCGGTGGAGACATGCACCAGCCGGGCCCCGGCAGCGGCGCAGGCCCGAGCGAGGTTCGCGGCGCCGAGGGCGTTGACGGCGAACGCGGCGGCCTCCTGCGTCTCGGCGTCGTCCACCGCAGTCCATGCGGCGCAGTTCACGACCACGTCATGGCCGGCGACCGCTGCCGCCACGGCGCCCAGGTCGGTCACGTCGAGGTCGGCGCGGCCGAATGCGGTCACGTCGTCCTCGGGCACGCCGGCCGCGGCCAGCGCCGCGACGACGTCGCGGCCGAGCATCCCCCGCGCGCCGGTGACGAGCCAGCGCCGTCCGGAGACGTCCATGGTCACGGAACCCGCGCCGCGGCGCGGGCCTTGAGCGGCTCCCACCAGTCCCGGTTGCGGCGATACCAGTCGACGGTGGCGGCCAGCCCCTGCGCGAACGACACCTGCGGTACGTAGCCCAGCTCGGTGCGCGCCTTGGTCCAGTCCACGCTGTAACGGCGGTCGTGGCCCTTGCGGTCGGGCACCTGGCGCACCATCGACCAGTCCGCGCCGCACGCCCGCAGCAGGTGCGCGGTGAGCTCCCGGTTGGACAGCTCGGTGCCACCGCCGATGTTGTACACCTCGCCCGCGCGGCCCCGGGTGAGCACCAGTTGGACGCCGCGGCAGTGGTCATCGACGTGCAACCACTCCCGCACGTTGCCGCCGTCCCCGTACAGCGGCACCGGCAGGCCGTCGAGCAGATTGGTGATGAACAGGGGGATGACCTTTTCCGGGAACTGGTGCGGGCCGTAGTTGTTCGAGCAGCGGGTGACGACGACGTCCAGGCCGTGGGTGACGGCGTAGGCGCGTGTGATGAGGTCACTGCTCGCCTTGCTGGCCGCATACGGGGAGTTCGGCCGGAGCGGATCCGTCTCCGGCCACGATCCTGCCTCGATCGAGCCGTACACCTCGTCCGTCGACACATGGAGGAACCGCCCGACGCCGTGCCGCACGGCGGCCTCCAGCAGCGTGTGCGTCCCGAGGACATTCGTCGTGATGAAGGTCTCGGCGCCGGTTATCGATCTGTCGACGTGAGACTCGGCGGCGAAGTGCACGACGGCGTCCATGCCGGGCATGACGGCGTCGACGACGCCTCGGTCTCGGATGTCTCCCTCCACGAGGGTCCAGCCCGCTCGGTCGGCCACGGGGTCGAGGTTGGCGCGGTTCCCGGCGTAGGTGAGGGCGTCGAGCACGGTCACGGAGACCGCACCGAGCTCGCGGTAGGAGCCCTCGACGGCCCTGCGGACGAAGGTCGAGCCGATGAACCCGGCACCACCCGTCACAAGTAGTCGCATGGAGAAGTCGATCCCTCGGATATTCGGATGACAGCCTGTGTACCAGTCATGACGCTAGCCTGCCCAATCCTTGCGTAGGGTGGCTTCGTGGACATGCGAGAGCTGAGGATCGCCGGCGCGTTCTCGATGACACCCCTCGCCCATCGTGACGACCGCGGGGCCTTCCTGGAGTGGTTCCGTCAAGACCAGTTGGCCTCCGCCGTCGGACATCAGCTGGCGCTGGAGCAGGCCAACTGCTCCGTCAGCCGTCGCGGCGTGATCCGGGGTATCCACTTCACCGACGTGCCTCCCGGGCAGGCCAAATACGTGACGTGCGTTCGCGGCGCGGTGCTCGACGTGGTCGTGGATCTTCGCGTCGGCTCGCCGACGTTCGGCTCGTGGGAGGCGGTACGACTCGACGACGTCGACCGCGTCGCCGTCTACCTCGGCGAGGGCCTCGGTCACGGATTCTGCGCGCTCGAGAACGACAGCGTCGTCATGTACCTCTGCAGCTCCGCCTACAACCCCCGCCGAGAGCATGCCATACACCCGCTCGATCCCGAGCTGGCCATCACATGGCCGGTGACCGAACCCATGCTCTCGCCCAAGGACGCGAGCGCGCCGAGCTTCCGCGACCGTCTCGAGGGTGGGCATCTGCCCACCAAGGCCGCCTGCGACGTGTGGAACGAGACGCTCGCCGACGCCGCGCGCGGGTTCTCCTCGCCGATGAGGCCGGCCGGGGCGAGAGGCTGACGGCGTGCGCGGAATCGTCCTCGCCGGGGGAACCGGCACACGTTTGCACCCGATCACACTCGCCATCAGCAAGCAGCTGATGCCGATCTTCGACAAGCCGATGATCTACTACCCCTTGTCGACTCTCATGCTCGCGGGAATCCGCGAGGTGCTCGTCATCACCACCCCGCAGGACTCGGAGAACTTCCGGCGGCTGCTCGACGACGGGACCCGGCACGGCATGCGCATCGAGTACGCCGTGCAGCCTCGGCCCGAGGGGCTGGCCCAGGCGTTCCTCATCGGCGAACGCTTCGTCGGCGAGGAGAAGGTGGCGCTCGTTCTGGGCGACAACATCTTCTACGGCGCCGGCCTCGGCACGGCTCTTTCGTCGTGGACCGACGTTCGTGGTGGGCACGTGTTCGCCTATCGCGTCGCGACGCCGCAGGCATACGGCGTGGTCGAGTTCGACCCGGAAGGTCGCGTCCTGTCGATCGAGGAGAAGCCCGCCGCCCCCCGCAGCGATTACGCCGTACCAGGCTTGTACTTCTACGACAACGACGTCCTGGAGATAGCCCGCTCGGTCCGCCCCAGCGCTCGTGGGGAGTTGGAGATCACCGCGGTGAACGAGGCCTACCGGCAGCGTGGGCAACTCACGGCGTCCGTACTCGACCGCGGAACCGCATGGCTGGACACCGGGACCTTCGACGACCTGGTGGCAGCCTCCGAGTTCGT
>DATKNA010000156.1:0-7964 GCA_035541595.1 Kineosporiaceae bacterium
CGTCGGGCGCCCCCGCGCGCCCCGGTCCGCGGGAGGACGCTCATGATCCTTTTCGACTCGACCTCCCCCGTCCCCGTCCCTCCACGCCAGGGCAGCGATCTCGACGCCAGCGACGCGCACCTGCTGCGTCTGTGCCTGGACCTGCAGCTCGATGCGCTCCTGCTGACCCTCGGCGCGCTGTCCGCCGAGATGGCACGCGAGACCCGCACGCTGGCCCCGCCGGCGTCCCGTCCCGCCCCGGCCGTGCCCGGTGGGATCCCCTGGCGACGCTGGATCAGCGAGGACGTCGACCACGCCTGCGCACTCGCCGCGGAAGCGGCGGCCGGCAGCGCGGCGCTGCCGCCCACCCTGGGTTCGGACCTCGGCCACGCCATCCCCGCGACGACGATCGACGACCTGATCGCGCGCTACACCTCGATGCTCGGCCTGCTCGAGGACCTCGCGCTGCGCACCTCCACGAGCCGTCGCCCCGCGACCCTCGACGAAGCCATCACCCGGACTCGGAGCCGCCTCGCCGAGCTGCGCGATCACAAACTGCTGATCACACCGGCCGCCGGCATCGACCTGCGCACCGTGCGCGACTTCCTCCCGGGCGAACTGCTCGGCTGAGTCATCGATCAAGGAACCTCTGCACCGAAGTTCCTTGATCGACGACCATTCCTCAGGCCCGCCGCTCACCACTGCGCTGCCGAGGGATCTGCAGGATCCCCAGCGCGAGCTCCGGGATCGGCTCCGGGGCCGGTGGGCTCGGCAGCGCCGGGTCCGGGCGGCCCACGTTCCTGAGCAGCTCCTCGACCGACGTGTCGTAACGGGCCAGCAGAGCGGCGAGTTCGGCGCGCTCGCTCGGCGTCCGGAAATCGGCGAGTTCGCGGCGGAGTTGCTGCCGACGCTGGTGGCGATGCCAGGAATCGAGGACGGCGGCGCGCAGGCGGGTGAGCGTGATCATCGCTGCACCTCCGGAGGTTCCTCTCAGTATGTGTCCGAGCTCCGCCGCCCGGCCAGGGCACGGCTGCGGTCCGGCGAGGGCGTCGCCGTCGCGCCCGTCGCCCGCGCCCGTCGCCGTCCGGCCCGTCGCCGTCCGGCCCGTCGCCGTCCGGCCGGAGTCGGCACACTGGTGGACAGCGGGACGGCGGAGGGTGGGATGAGCGAGGAGGCGTCACCCCCCACTCGGGGGTTCGAACTCGGGACCGACGGGCCGATTGCGATCGTGGTCGGCGTCGACGGCACGCCGACCTCGCTGGACGCCCTCGCGTACGCGGTGGGGCTCGCGCGGCGGGAGCACAGCAAGCTCATCGCCGTCTACGTGCGCACGCTCACTCGGGGTGCCCTGACGCTGGCCGACCCCGCCCAGGTCGCCGTCGAGGCGACGGTCGAGGCCCAGGACGACGTGGAGGCCGACCTCCGGCGCCGCCTGCAGGCGATCACGTCCACCCTGCCGGTGCGGGCGCGCCTCGTCGTGGGGACGGGCGACCCGCTGACGGTGCTCTCCGACGTCGCCGAGCAGGTGCGCGCGGACGCCGTCATCGTCGGCGCGTCCACCAGCGTCGCGCACCGGATCGCGGGGTCGCTCGCGGTCCGGCTGGTGCGGTCCCGCCGCTGGCCCGTCACGATCGTCCCCTGACTGGCGAGACGAGGGAGCCGGCACCGGGATTCGAACCCGGAACCGCCCGATTACAAGTCGGGTGCGCTGCCAGTTGCGCCATGCCGGCCGGTGACCCCCCGGCGCCCGCCGCGGGTCGTCGCCAGACTACCCGCCCGCGGGCGGGCTCCCCGGCGCCGAGCGGGGAGTGCGTCACCCCGGCTCCGGCGAACACGGCGTCGAACACGGCGTCGAACACGGCGTCGACCACGGCGCTTCCGGGCTCTCGAGCGGCCGGATCCTCATGCTCACCGCCGATGTCACAGCGGTGCTCGCTCGCCGTCAGCGCCCAATCCGCCGTTCTGACGACCTTCCGAGACCTGAAGCTCAGCGTCACCATTCCTACACTTCGGGTAATCGTTCGAGGGAGTCAGCATGCTCATCCGGGGACCGCGTCATGCCCGCGTGCGCGGGCAGAACGACAGCCCCGAGGACGAGGCGGACATCCTCGGCGCGCTGACCCCGCCAGGCGGCGTCCCCCTCGTGCCGGACCTGCTCGACGCGCTGCTGGACGCCGTCAGCGTGGGCATCGTCGTCCAGCGCCCGGACGGGACGCCGCTGTGCGTCAACGCCGCGGCCAAGGCCCTGCTCGGCTCCGACCCGGTCGCCGCGTTGGCGGTCACCGCCGCGACCGCCCTCCGCCGCGGTCGCCTGCACCAGACCGTCGTGGATCTCGGACCTGTGCGCGGTCCCGGCGGCGCCCACCGCCGGGACGGCGGCGACCCCGCGGAGGTGCTAGTCACGACGGTGCCGATCGCGCCCTACGGCGGGCCGGTCGCCGCCCTGGTCTCCACCGTCAGCGCCGAGTCCGACGCCGAGTCCGACGGCGGGAGCGGCGAGCAGGGCACCGGCGCGGCCACCGGGCCGTCCGACCGCCCACCGTCCGAGGCGGTGACGGTCGACGCCGCGGGTGCCCGCCTGCAGCGGGCGCTGCTGCGCGCCGAGCAGCACATGCTCGCGATCACCGAGCACTCCACCACCGGGCTGGCCGCGGTCGGTCTCGACGGCCGACTGCTGCACGTCAACCCCGCGCTGGCCCGGATGCTCGGCCGCTCGGCGAGTGACCTGGTCGGGCTCGCCGTCGGCGACCTGGACGGCCCGGACGGCGCACCCGAGGTCGCCCTGCTCGCCCGGCTGGCCACGGGAGAGGCCGAGCGCTTCGACATCGAGCGGCGCTTCCAGCGGCCGAGCGGTGAGACCGTGTGGGCCGGCGTCACGCTGGTCGCCGTCCCGGACGACACCGGCCGCCCCGGCCATGCACTGTTGCAGGTCACCGACGTCACCGAGACCCGGCTCGCCCTGGAGATGCTGGAGCACCAGGCGCTGCACGACCCCCTCACCGGCCTGCCGAACCGCGTCCTCGGCCTGGACCGCATCGCCAAGGCGCTGGACCGGTCCCAACGATCCGGGACGCGGGTGGCCGTCCTGGCCCTCGACCTGGACCGCTTCGGTGTGGTGAACGACAGCGTCGGACCGGACCTCGGGGACGTCGTGCTCGTCGAGGTCGCCGAACGCCTCCAGCTCGCCCTGCGGGCCGGCGACACCGCCGCCCGCCTGTCCGGCGACGAGTTCGCCGTCGTGTGCGACGAGGTGCGGGACGAGGGCGAGGCCGTGGGCGTGGCGGAGCGCGTGCTGACCGCACTCGCCGAGCCGGTCCTGCTCGACGGGCGCACCGTCGTGCCGACGGCGTCCGTGGGCGTCGCGCTCTCCCGGGCCGACGACCCGCCCGGCCATCACGGCGCGGCCGCCCTCCTGCGGGACGCCGGCGCAGCGCTGCACCGCGCCAAGTCCGCCGGAGAGGGCGGGTGGGATCTCGCGGACGACGATCTGCGCCGGCGCGCCGTCGACCGGCTCGACATCGAGGGGGCGCTGCGCACGGCGCTCGCCGGCGACCAACTCCGGCTCCACCTGCAGCCCATCGTCGACCTCACCACGGGCGAGGTGGTCGGCCGCGAGGCGCTGCTGCGCTGGGAGCACCCCGAACGGGGGCTGCTGCCGCCGGCCTGGTTCCTTCCGGTCGCCGAGGAGAGCGGGCTCATCGACGCCGTCGGGCGCTGGGTGCTCGAGGAGGCCGCGCGGATCGCCGTGGCGACGCCGGGTCTCGGATACGTCGCCGTCAACGTCTCGCCCTCGCAGGTGCGGCGGGCGAGCCTGCTGGCCGACGTCGAGGACAGCCTGAAGAACAGCGGCCTGGATCCCTCCGGCCTGGTCATCGAGCTCACCGAGTCGGTCATGCTCGGCTCCGCGCCCGCCGGGCGGCGCCAGCTGCACCAGCTCGAGCGGCTCGGCGTCCGGCTCATGGTCGACGACTTCGGCACGGGCTTCTCCGCCCTGTCGCACCTGCGTGACCTGCCGGTCACCGGGATCAAGGTCGACCGCACGTTCACCGCCGGGCTGGGCCGGGACCGTCAGTGCGACCGGATCGTCGAGGCGCTCACCGGGCTGGCCCACGGCTTGGGGGTCGACATCGTCGCCGAGGGCGTCGAGACCACCCAGCAGCGCGACGTGCTGGCAGCCTTCGGCTGCGCCCACGCCCAGGGGTACCTGTTCGGCCGCCCGGAGCCCGTCGACGTCTGACCGGACGTCTGACCGGACGTCTGACCGGACGTCCGGTCGGTCAGATCGCCCAGAGCTGGAGGGTGGGCAGGACGAAGGGGGCCGGGTCGGGCCGGACGCCGGCGGCGGAGGCGCCGACCGCGACCAGGGCACCGGCCAGCAGGAGGGCGACGAGGACCGCCCTCGCCTCGCGCGTCGGGCTCATGCCGCGGACCAGGGTGCGGCTCCCCCGCCGCAGTGAACCGCCGCCGGGCCCCCACCAGGCGACCAGGGCGATCGCGACGGCGCCCGCGGCCAGCGACGGTCCGCTCTCGGGGAGGGTGGGAGCGCCACCCGCGGACACTGACGCGACGACGACCGCCGTCACCACGCCCACCAGGCACGGCATGACCGCGGCCACGACCGAGGCGATCCCGGCCGAGGTCAGCCGCCAGGGCAGGGCAGCCACCGCGACGAGGCCGTCGCTCGCGCGCGGGCCCCGCTCGTAGCGCCGGCGGACGAGGTCCGTCACGGTCCGGTCGACCGTGCGGGCCAGTACGGTGAGGACCAGGAAGACGATCAGCGTGGCACCGGGCGCCACGGTCGCGGCGCCGGCCAGCGCCAGGAGTGCCGCGAGCAGGACCGCCGTCGTCCATTCCGGGCCAGGACGGGTCGGCCCCGGCTCCTCCGGTCGGCCGGGTTGTGGTGCCCCGGGTGGTGACACGGCCGGCTGCGAAGCCCCCGGTGGCGCGGCCGCAGGATGCGGTGGGCCCGCCACCGATCCCTGCTCGTACACCCTGGTCGGGGCCATCCAGGCCGGCCTGGGCGCCGTCGCGCCGCCGGCCCCCCGGGCGGCGGCCGGCTGGGCAGGCCACGGACGCGGGGCGGGCGGAGGCGGCGCCGGCGCGCGATGGTCCGCAGGCACAGGGGGGTTCACAGGCACCGGGGGGTTCACAGGCACCGGGGGGCTCACAGGCACCGGGGGGTTCACAGGCGCCGGGGGGAAGGGCGTGGTCGCGCCGCCGGCGTCCGGGCGGGTCGACCCCGAGCCGGCACGGACCAGCATCGGCACGAGCACCTCGGAGGGCGCCCGGCGGCGGGGGTCGGGCGTGAGGGCCGCCGTCAGCACCGGCGCCAGCGACGGGTCGACGCCGGCCAGGTCGGCCCGACCCTGGCGGACCCGGTCCAGCACGACCTCGAGCGGGCCGGTCCCGAAGGGCGAGCGGCCGGTGGCGGCGAAGGCGAGGGTGGCACCCCAGCCCCACCAGTCGGTGGCGGGCGTCACCGGCCAGCCGGCCACGACCTCCGGGGACAGGAAACCCGGTGTCCCCATGACGAGGCCGGTGCGGGTGATCCGGGTCTCGTCGACGAGGTGAGCGATCCCGAAGTCGACGAGCACCGGCTCGCCGTCCAGGAGCAGCACGTTGCCGGGCTTGACGTCGCGGTGCACCACGCCGGCGGCGTGGATCGCGGTCACGGCCTGCGCGAGCGCGACGCCGAGCCGGACGATGTCCGGGACCGCGAGCGGCCCGTGGACCCGCACGCGCTCCTCGACGGTCGGACCCGGCACGAACCGGGTCGCCAGGTAGGGGCGGTCGCCGTCCAGGTCGGCGGCGACCACCTCCGCGACGTGCGGGCTGCGGACGCGACGCAGCGTCTCCACCTCGCGCCGCAGCCGGGCACGCGCCTCGGGGTCGGCGCAGACGTGGTCACGCAGCACCTTGAGGGCGACCGCCCGGCCCTGCGGATCGAGGGCGAGGTGGACGACGCCCATCCCGCCCTCACCGAGCCGCTGGACGGGTCGGAACGGGCCGATGAGGACGGGCTCGTGCGGCGCCGTCGCGCTGTCGGCCCCCGGCGTGGTCATCAAGCCAACGGTAGAGCACCTGCCTGGGGAGGGTCAGCCCGTGGGCCGCCCGCTGTGATCAGCCTGTGATGTAGGCGGTGAGCTGGTCGCGCTCGCTCTGCAGCTCCTCGATCCGGTGCTTGACCACGTCCCCGATGCTGATGATGCCCCGCAGCCGGTCGTCCACGACCACCGGGACGTGCCGGATGCGCTGCTCGGTCATGAGCACCATGAGCTCGTCGAGGGTGGTCTCGGGGCGGGCGGTGTGCACGGGCGAGGTCATGATCGCACTGACGGGCTGCCCCAGGACGGCGGCGCCCCGGGCCTGCAGGTGACGGACGACGTCGCGCTCGCTCACGATACCGTCGACGTCGCCGTCCGCCGACGCGACGACCAGCGCGCCGACCCTGTGTTCCGCCAGGGTGTCGAGCAGCGCGCCGACACTCTCGTCGGGGCGGATGGTGACCACAAGATCACCCTTGCGCCGCAGAACATCGATGACCCGCATGGCAGCACCTCCGGGACTCCGGTCCGCGCCCGCCGGGAAGGCGCAGAGGGGGGTCTCTTGACGGTAGCGGCGAGTGGACCGGGCCGGAACCCCCCGTCGGGCATGCATCGATGGCGAACGGTCACCAGACCCTCACGAGCAGCTCAACCATCGGCGGGCACGCGCCACCGCGGCGCCGCGGCGGTGGAGCCCCGGACGACGAGCTCGGGGCGGAACACGTACTCCGTGCGCGGCGCCGGGAGGCCGGCGATCTCGTCGAGCAGCGCCCGCACCGCTGCGTCGCCCATGGCCTGGACCGCCTGGCGCACCGTCGTCAGCGGCGGGTCCGTGAACGCGATGAGCAGCGAGTCGTCTGACCCGACGACCGAGACGTCCCGAGGGACGTCGAGGCCGCGGGCCCTCACGGCGCGCACGGCGCCGAGGGCCATCAGGTCGGACCCGCAGATCACGGCCGTGGCGCCGCGCTCGACCAGGCGGTCCGCCGCCGCGCCCCCGCCCTCGACGCTGAACAGCGTCGACTCGATCCAGGGTTCGACGTCCTCGACCCGCAGCCGGCGACGCATGGCGCGACGAAAGCCGGCGATCTTGCGCAGCGCCGGCGTGAACCGCCGGGGACCGACGGCGAGCCCGACCCTGGTGTGCCCCAGCTCGACGAGATGGCGCACCGCCAGCTCCATCGCGGTCACGTCGTCGTTGCTGATGAACGGTGCGTCCACGCCCTCGACATAGCCGTTGACCAGGACTATCGGCAGTCCGCGGTGGCGCAGCGCCTGGTACCGGCCGGGGTCTGTGGTGATGTCGGCGTGCAGGCCGCTGACGACGACGATCCCCGCGACGCCGCGCTCGAGAAGCATCTTGGTGTACTCGTCCTCGCCGACGCCGCCCGGCGTCTGCGTGCACAGCACGGGGGTGTAGCCCTGCCGCGCCAGGGCGGACTCGATGGCCTGCGCGAAGGCCGGGAAGATGGGGTTCTCCAGCTCCGGGACGATGAGCCCGATCAGGCCCGCGGAGTGCTGGCGCAGCTTCGCGGGCCGCTCGTAGCCCAGGACGTCGAGGGCGGTGAGCACGGCTTGCCGGGTCGCCTCCGCAACCCCGGGCTTGCCGTTCAGCACACGACTGACGGTCGCCTCGCTGACCCCCGCCTGGGCCGCGATGTCTGCCAGCCGTGCGGCCACGCCCCTCCCCTTCGCACCGCGGCCCCCTTGGTCGCGTCGTGATGCTGACCCCTCCCGCCTCCCGGGCGCAAGAGGGCGCACGGGGGGCGGGGCGACCCCGGCCGGGTGCTGCCACGCGGGGGAGGTGAATCCGGACAGGCTGGACGGGGGGCCGATCGTCAGCGAGGATGCGCCGTGAGGCGCGTCACTCCGGACGCGCCACTTCTCACTACGGATCGTCCGGCACGTACCTGCCGGTGAGAGGAATCACCATGGCGACCG
>DATKNA010000157.1:0-6202 GCA_035541595.1 Kineosporiaceae bacterium
ACCAGCCGCCGACGAGGAGGCCGCCATGACCGCCGAACGCCGCGAGTACACCCAGCACCAGCTCCTGGAGGAGCTCCAGCCCGTCGCCGCCAAGGAGCTCGACCGCCACTTGAGCGCCGCCAAGGAGTGGATGCCGCACGAGTACGTCCCGTGGAGCGACGGCCGCAACTTCGCCGGCGTCCTCCCGGACGGCGAGGCGTGGGACAGCAGCCAGTCCCAGGTGAGCGACACGGCCCGCACCGCCCTCGTCGTCAACCTGCTCACCGAGGACAACCTGCCGAGCTACCACCGCGAGATCTACCAGTCCTTCGGCCCGGACGGGGCGTGGGGCACCTGGATCGGGCGCTGGACGGCGGAGGAAGGCCGGCACGCCATGGCGATCCGGGACTACCTCCTCACCACCCGCGCCGTCGATCCCGACGCGCTGGAGCACGAGCGCATGACGCACATGACGCAGGGCTTCGCCAGCCCCTACGAGCTCGACATGCTGCACACCGTGGCCTATGTGAGCTTCCAGGAACTCGCCACCAGGATCTCGCACCGCAACACGGGGCGGTACACCCGGGACGAGTACGCCGATCAGCTCCTGGCGAGGATCTCGCTGGACGAGAACCTACACATGATCTTCTACCGGAACCTCATGGCGGCCGCGCTCGACGTCGCGCCGGACCAGGCGCTGCCCGCCATGTGGGACGTGGTGTCGAACTTCGAGATGCCCGGGTCGACGATCGAGGGATTCACCCGGCGATCCTTGAAGATCGCCCTCGCCGGCATCTACGACCTGCGCATCCACCGGGACGAGGTGCTCGCCCCGATCCTGCGGTACTGGAAGGTCTTCGACCTCGAGGGCCTCTCCCCGCAGGGCGAGCAGGCCAGGGAGAAGCTCGCCGCCTTCATGGACGAGCTCGACAAGAAGGCCGCACGCTTCGAGGAGAAGCGGGCCGCGCAGCAGGCGCGCCAGGCGGAACGCGCCCAGAGCAGTGCGCTCGACGACGCGCCGCCGGGTGGCTGACCGACGATGCTCGCCACCAGACCAGACGCACCCCGCGGCCATGCCGCCGGACGCGTCGGATCCGTTCGAGACGCACCGCGTGGTTCGAGACGCGTCGGGTGGTTGGCAGTGTCAGGCGGCGCTGACCAGCTTGTCGCGCAGGTTGACCTCGGACGCCAGCCCGTCCGGCACGGTGTCGGGCACCTGCAGGTCGGCCACGTCGAGGTCCTCGGGCTCCACATGCTCGGCCTGCCCCACCCGCCGGCTCACCGTGTGAAGCACCGACGACAGCGGCACGTCGAGCGCCCCGCAGATGGAGGCGAGCAGTTCGCTCGACGCCTCCTTCTGACCCCGCTCGACCTCGCTGAGGTACCCCAGGGATACCCGGGCCACGGAGGAGACCTCCCGCAGAGTCCGGCCCTGGCGGCGGCGTGCGTCACGGAGCACGTCGCCGATCTCCTGCCGCAACAGCACCATGGGCCGTCCTCCCTTCCCGAACTCGCGTGGCGTCTCGGCCTCGGCCGGGGACCCCGGAAGCCGGCCCCTTGGCGGCGTCAGGGCCCCGAACGGACCAGTGGCTCCCACCGTACCTCTCGGCACTGACAGCCGCGCAGGGGACGCGTCCTTCGTCACACCCACGCAACTCACGGCGGGACGCCGGTGTTCCGCGCTGCCCACGGCTACGCCCTCGGCTGAACCCGCGCGTCCAGCGCGCGGCCCAGTAGGGTGAGGGCGCTGATCACAGTCGCCATGCGGACCTCGGCCCGGTCCCCCGTCAGGCGCAGGGTCTCGACGCGCGCCCCGGCAGGGCCGGCCAGGGCGACGTGGACGGTCCCGGGCGGCTGCCCGTCCTGCGGGTCCGGTCCGGCCACCCCGGTCGTCCCCAACCCCCAGTGCGCCCCCAGCCGGGCCCGGACGCCGTCCGCCATCTGCACCGCTACCTCCGGGTGCACCGCGCCCACCCGGGCCAGCAGGTCGGCGTCGACCCCGAGCAGCGCGTGCTTGAGGTCGGTCGCGTACGCCACCACGCCGCCGCGCAGCACCACCGAGGCGCCCGGCACGTCGACGATCGCCGCCGTCAGCGCACCCCCCGTCAGCGACTCGGCGACCGCCACCGTTTCCGACCGCGAGGTCAGGGCCTCGACCACCGCGGCCGCGGCCGTGCGCCGGGAGGACGTCACGCCCTCCCCTTCGCCGTCCGGCGGGCCTGCGTGCGCGGGCTCGTCCGGGTGAGCCGCCATGCCTTGATCACGTAGTCCAGGCCGGTGACGACCGTGACGAGCACGGCGAGGGCCATGACGGCCACCGCCAGCGGATGCCACGCGTCGGGCAGCGGCAGCAGGTAGAGGGTCACCGCGAGGGCCTGCAGGGCCGTCTTGGCCTTCCCGCCACGGCCAGCCGGCATGACGCCGTGCCGGATGATCACGAGACGCAGCAGGGTGATCCCGATCTCGCGGACGAGGACCACGACCGTGACCCACCACGGCAGCTCGCCGAGCAGGGAGAGCCCGATGAAGGCCATCCCCATCAGCGCCTTGTCGGCGATCGGATCGGCGATCTTGCCGACGTCCGTGACCAGGCCGCGCCGCCGGGCCAGCTCGCCGTCGATCCGGTCGGTCAGGACGGCCACGACGAAGACGACCGCGGCCAGCGTGCGCCAGCGGCGGTCGTCGCCGCCGTCGAGCAGCAGGAGCCAGCCGAACAGCGGGACCAGGAGCAGCCGGATCGCGGTCAGCGCGTTCGCGACGTTCCAGGTGCTGGCCGAGGGCGCCGACGGCGCGCCGGCCGGGTCGGGCCTGGCATCGGCCCCCGCCGGCGTCACCGCCCGCCTCGCTCCGGCGGGACGAGCGGCTCGGCGATCAGGTCGGGCCCCTCGGCGGCCACCACGCGGGCGCGGACCAGGTCGCCACGGCGGACGGCGCAGCGGTCCGTCCCGCGCAGCCGGGTCGTCCCGTCCACATCCGGGCCCTGGTGCTCGGCGCGGCCGAGCGGCATGCCGTCGTCGGCCTCGACCTCCTCCAGGAGCACGTCGACCTGCTGGCCCACCCGCTCCAGCGCGCGCCCGGCGGCGACATGCTCGGCGAGCGCGCCGACCCGTGCGACGCGCTCGGCCACCTCGGCGGGGTCGAGCGCACCGGGCAGGGTCGCGGCCTCGGTCCCGTCCTCCTCGGAGTATCCGAAGACGCCGACGACGTCCAGCCGGGCCGATTCCAGGAACGACTCGAGCTCGACGAGCTCCGCCTCGGTCTCGCCGGGGAAACCGACGATGACGTTCGACCGGACGCCGGCCCCAGGGTTGAGCCCGCGGATCATCTCGAGCAGGCGGATGAAGTCCTCGCCCCCGCCGAACCGGCGCATCCGGCGCAGGACGGCGGGGGCGGCGTGCTGGAAGGACAGGTCGAAGTAGGGCACCACGCCCGGGGTTCCGGCGAGCACCTCGACCAGCCCCGGCCTGGTCTCGGCCGGCTGCAGGTACGAGACCCGGATCCGGGCCAGACCCGGCACCCCGGCGAGCCGAGGCAGCAGCCGCTCCAGCAGCCTCAGGTCGCCCAGGTCCTTGCCGTAGGAGGTCGAGTTCTCGCTGACCAGGAGCACCTCGCGGACGCCGCGCTCGGCGAGCCACTCCGCCTCCGCCAGGACATCGCCGGGAGGACGCGACACGAACGCGCCGCGGAAGGTGGGGATCGCGCAGAAGGTGCAGCGCCGGTCGCAGCCCGAAGCGATCTTCAACGGCGCCCACGAGCGACCGTCGAGCCGAGTGCGCACGATCCGCGGCCCGCTCCCCAGCGCCACACCCGAGGGGAGGTCGTCTGCGATGCGCCGCACCTCATCGAGGGCACGGACGCCGCCCGGGTCCGGATCGCCGTGCCCCGGGACGGCGACACCGGACGCCGGCCGCTCGGCGGGCGCCAGCGGCAGCAGCGTGCGCCGGTCCCGGGGCACGTGCGGCGCCGGCCGGTGACCGCGCAGGATCGCCTCGAGGTGGCTCGACAGCTCGGCATAGGAGTCGAAGCCGAGCACGGCGTCGGCCTCGGGCATGTGCTCGGCGAGCTCCACGCCGTACCGTTCGGCGAGGCAGCCGACCGCGACGACGGCGCTCGTCCGGGAGCCGACGTCGTCGCGGAGGTCCGCCGCCTCCAGCAGCACGTCGATGGAGTCCTTCTTCGCCTGCTCCACGAAGGCGCACGTGTTGACGACGGCGACGTCGGCGTCCGCAGCCTCGTCCACGAGCCGCCAACCCGCCGACTCGAGCCGGCCGGCCAGCTCTTCGGAGTCCACCTCGTTGCGTGCGCAGCCGAGGGTCACCAGGGCCACGGTGCGCGGCAGTGATCCCGCAGGGGTCACGACGGCGGCCACGCGACCAGGCTATCGGCCCGGGCCGGCGGATCCGGTCACGCGTCGTCGTGCAGCAGTGCGCGCATCGGCCGGGTCGCCGGCAGCCAGGCTCCCCCGACCGGCAGGTTGTCGAGTCGGACCCGCGGTAGAGGTGTGGTGAAGGCTCCGGGGACGTCCTCGAGGTCGAGGAACGAGATGAGGTCGGACTCCTGTGCGTACCCTGCGACCTCGGAGAACGACAGGACGACGACGTCGACGCCGGTCCGGGCGAGCTCCTCCAGTGGGTCGAGGAAGTTGCGGCCGTCCCCGCTGGCGACCACCACACGGCGGAGCCTGTGGCTCGCACCCCGGGAGCGGATGTGCGCGAGCATGTCGGCGTCGACGTCGTCGTCCGGCCCGAGCTTGGGGCGGGCGAACACGTCGTAACCGAACGACCGGATCGCCTCGATCCAGCCCCGCATGGACACGGCACCACCGGGGGGCACGTTCGCGAACACGGTGCCCTCGACCTCGCGGTCACCGGCACCGGCGAGCAGCCACCGGGCGACGGCGTCGAACCTGGGCCGCGACGACGGCGTGGGGCGCCCGCCGATGACGTTGGACAGGGTCATGTCCACGTTCGGCGCGTCCCAGACGAGCAGGTCGAGCTCCGGCCGCTCGTCCGGCGTGCGGGCCGGGCCGGCGTCCGCCGCCGTTCCCACGACCGTGTCAGTCGTCATCGCCCGGCTCCCATTCGTCGGGCACGCCACCGGCGTCGTCGTCCGCCGGCCAGACAGGCTCCTCGCCACGCATGAGGGCCAGTGTGCCCGGCAGGTCGTCGGGCTTCACCAGCACCTCCCGCGCCTTGCTGCCCTCGCTCGGCCCGACGACGCCGCGGGACTCCAGCAGATCCATGAGCCGGCCGGCCTTGGCGAACCCCACGCGCAGCTTGCGCTGCAGCATCGACGTCGACCCGAACTGCGTGGTGACCACGAGCTCCGCCGCTTGCAGCAGGAGCTCGAGGTCGTCGCCGATGTCCTCGTCGACCTGCTTGCGCGCCACGGGCGCGGAGACGTCCTCGCGATACCTGGGCTGTAGCTGCCCCTTGACGTGCGAGACCACCTTGTGGATCTCGCTCTCGCTGACCCACGCGCCCTGGACCCGCATGGTCTTGCTCGAGCCCATCGGCAGGAAGAGGGCGTCGCCCTGCCCGATCAGCTTCTCGGCGCCCGGCTGGTCGAGCACGACCCGCGAGTCGGTGATGGATGAGGTCGCGAACGCGAGCCGACTGGGCACGTTCGCCTTGATCAGGCCGGTCACGACGTCGACGCTGGGCCGCTGCGTGGCGAGCACGAGATGGATGCCGGCCGCACGGGCAAGCTGGGTGATGCGGACGATCGAATCCTCGACGTCACGCGGCGCGACCATCATCAGGTCGGCGAGCTCGTCGACGATGACGAGCAGGTACGGGTACGGTGCCAGGGTCCGGTCGCTGCCCGCCGGCAGCGTGACCTTGCCCCCGCGGATCGCGTGGTTGAAGTCGTCGACGTGCTTGAACCCGAAGGACGCGAGGTCGTCGTAGCGGGCGTCCATCTCCTTCACGACCCATTGCAGCGCCTCGGCGGCCTTCTTCGGGCTCGTGATGATCGGGGTGATGAGGTGCGGGATCCCGTCGTAGGCCGTCAGCTCGACCCGCTTGGGGTCGACCAGCACCATCCGCACCTCGTCGGGGGTCGAGCGCATGAGGACGGAGGTGATCATCGAGTTGACGAAGCTCGACTTGCCCGCTCCGGTGGCGCCCGCGACCAGCAGATGCGGCATCTTGGCGAGGTTGGCGAGCACGTAGCCGCCCTCGACGTCCTTGCCGACCCCCATCACCATCGGATGCTCGACCTT
>DATKNA010000158.1:0-5662 GCA_035541595.1 Kineosporiaceae bacterium
CGGCCGGCGGCGAGCGCGACGAGCCCGGCGTCCCCCCGGGCCAGGGCCGCGAACCGGGGGGAGTCGAGCCGATCCGCCAGTGCGAGTTGCTCGCCGGCCGCGGCCAGTGCCTCGTCGTACCGGCCGACCCTGGCGAGCAGGTGGGCGCGGGCTGCCAGGCAGGGGAGCGTGAGCACCGCGATGCCGTGGGTGAGGGTCAAGGCCTGGTCGGCCATCCGCAGCGCGCCGTCCAGATCTCCGCCTGCCGCGAGCCCGCACGCCGCCGTCACCAGCCCGGCGAACGCCTGGTCGGGCCGGTCTGCGGCGGCTGTCGCGCGGGCGCCCTGCTGGGCCGCAGCCTCCAGCTCCGCGAACCGACCGAGCCGGATCAGCAGGAGCAGTCGGGCCGTCGACACGTCGGCGACGAGGTCGGCCGTCGGATCTGGTGCCGCTCGCTCCGCCTCGGTCAGCAGCGCCGCCGTCCGTTCCGGATCGCCGGTCACGGCCCGCAGCTGTGCCAGTCCGGCGAGGACGCCGGCACGCAGGAGGGCGGGCGCGTGGGCCGGCAGCAGGTCGAGCGCCCGCTGGTAGGCGATCACTCCTTCGGCGGGGTGGCAGAGGACGGAGCGCATGACGTTGCCCCGCCGGTACCAGGCGAGCGCCAGGTCGGCTTCGGGAACCAACTGCAGGGCCTGCTGCCACTCCTGCTCGAACGCGTCCCGGCGGCCGAGCCAGGCGTCCACCTCGGCGAGCTCCAGCCGGGGGAACGGGTCGTCCGGCGCGCACCGCACGGCCTCACCCCAGAATCGGGCGGCTTCAGGAAGGGCGCCGAGGGCGCGCGCATGCCGGGCGGCCCGCCGCCAGCGCTCGCCGCCAGGTCCTCGCGCCCCGCGAGCTGCAGATGCCAGGCGACCTCGGCGGCGACACGGTCGCCGTCCGGGCCAGCCGCGGCCTCGACCGCGCTCGCCACCTGCTCGTGGCGGCGGTGGGGGTCCGCGAGGTCGGCCCGCGCTGCCTCGGCGAGCAGTGCATGCCGGAAGCGCAGGCCCGCCTTGTCGCGCTGCACCAGGTCGGTGTCGAGCACGTCCGCCTCGGCCCCCGCAGCGTCCTCGAGCCCCAGGGCGGACACCTCGGATGGGGACAGCGCGCGACCCGCCACCGCGAGCGTTTCGACCAGGTCACGAGCGGTGCGCGGCAGGATGCCGACGGTGGCGCGGACGGCCACGCGCAGGCTCGGCGGCGGCTCGGGTCGACCGCTGGCCACTGCCCGCGCGCGCTCGACGGCGAGGAGGGGATTGCCGTCGGCGTTCGCCAGGACCCGCAGAACCTCGTCGTCCGGCAGGTCGGCGACGCTCCGGATGACCGCGGCGAGGTCGAGTTCGGTGAGGGGGCCGAGCTGGATCTCCGATACATCGGTCCCGCGGCCGGCGACGTCGGCGAGAAGCGCGTCGGCGTCGGGGCGCTCCGGCCGGCCGCGCCGAGTGACCAGGAACAGCACGGGCAGGCCGCGCACGCGACGGCCGATGTGCGTGCACAGGGCGATGCTGGCCCGGTCGGCGCGATGCAGATCCTCGGCGACGAGCAGCACCGGGCGCTGCGCGGCCGCCCACTCGACGAGGCGCAGGACGGCGTCGAAGATCCTCAGGCGTTCCAGCTCCGGGGAGGCGACCGGCGGAGGCACCGCCGCAGAGCCGAGCGCCGCGGCCAGGTCCGGGGCCAGCCGCCCCAGCTCCGCCGGCCAGCCCGTCCCGGGCGGTGGTGTCGGGACCAGCTCGACGAGCTCGCGGGCCAGGTCGTGCCAGACCGCCAGGGGTGCCTCACCCCCCACGTCGACGCCGGCGCCGATGGCCACCCGGGCGCCTGCGCCCGCCACCCGACGGGCGACCTCGGCGGCCAACCGGGTCTTCCCGATCCCTCCCTCACCGCTCACGACAACCATGCGGCCGCGACCGCCACGCGCCTGGGTCCACGCTCCCATCACCGCGGCCAGCTCGGCGGAGCGACCGAACATGGGGAGCGCCCGGCCCCCGGCGGTGCCGGTCGGGCCGGACCGCGACGCCGGCCCGCGGAGCTCGGCCATCGCGGCGCGCAGCGCCGGTCCGGGCTCGAGGCCGAGCTCGCTGCGTAGGCGGTGGGCGAACTCGCGGCCGGCGAGCAGCCCGCCTGATCGGTCGCCGGCCGCTCCCAGCCGTTGGAGGAGCCGGATGTGCGCGGCCTCGTCGAGGGGATCGAGCTCGCACCTCGCTCGGGACCACCGCAGCGCAGTGGCGGAGTCCCCGCTGCCCTCGGCCGCCTCCGCGAGCCGGTCGAGTAGCTCGCCATGGCGACGGTGGTGGGTTCTGCGCACCTCGTCGGCCCAGTCGTCGGTGACGTCCGGCAGCAGCTCACCCCGGCACAGGGCCACGGCGCCGGCGAGATCGCCGGCGTGCGCGAGCGCCTGCACCTCCACGAGGTCGACGCCGACCGCGTCGGGCGCCAGGCCCACCGCCGTCCGGGTGGTGACGAGTGCCTCGGCGCCGAGGGCCTTGCGCAGGCCCCACACCGCCGTGCGGAGGCTCGACCGGGCGGCCTCCTCGGGGCTGTCCGGCCAAAACGTGGCGGCGACCTGATCGCGGTGGCGCGGTCCGGGGCGCAGTGCGAGGAAGGCGGTGAGCCGGGCCGACCCGCCGGGCAGCGGCAGGGGGACCCCGTCCTGCGTCACTGCGAACCCCCCGAGCAGTTGCACCCGGAGCACACGCCGACCATAACCGCTGGTCGTCGATCAGCGGAACGCCCGTCAGCGGCCGCTGACGGTGCTTTGACTGTCGGCTCACGCTCGGCTCCCACCCTGGTCATGTCCTGCCGCGGTACCCGCAAGACGGCAGCCGCACGGTCCCTATCACGACAGCGTCAGGAGGTTCGGCATGACCACCACCAGCCCCGGCGCCGCCACCGACACCACCACCGAGGACGCCGACCGCGCGCTCAAGGAACGCCACCGCACGATGTGGGCCTGGGGCGACTACCCGCGGGTCGCCTCCGAGCTCATCGCGGAGCTCGGGCCCGTCGCCGTCGAGGCCGCCGACATCGCCGCCGGGCGCCGGGTCCTCGACGCGGCCGCCGGATCCGGCAACGCCACGCTGCCGGCCGCCGCCGCCGGGGCCACCGTCGTCGCCTGTGACCTCACTCCGGAACTGCTCGCCGCCGGCCGCCGCGAGGCCGACCGGCGCGGGCTCGCGATCGAGTGGGTGGAGGCCGACGTCGAGGCACTGCCGTTCCCTGACGCCGACTTCGACGTCGTGATCTCCGTCGTCGGGGCGATGTTCGCCCCGCACCACCAGCAGACGGCCGACGAGCTCCTGCGGGTCTGCCGTCCCGGCGGCCGGGTTGCGATGATCAACTGGGCCCGGCAGGGGCTGATCGGACAACTGTTCGCCACCATGGCGCCCTACACCGCCCCTCCGCCGGCCGGCGCCCAGCCGCCCGCGCTCTGGGGCGACGAGGACCACGTCCGGGGACTCTTCGCCGGCCGAGTGCGGGACCTGCGCTTCGAGCGCCGAACCGTCGCCTACCCGGCGGTCTTCCGAACGGCGACGGATCTGCGCGACTACTACAAGACGTACTACGGGCCCACCATCGCCGCCTACCGGGCCCTCGCTGGCGATCCGCGGCGCACCGCCGACCTGGACCGCGACGTCGCCGCCTTCCTGGCCCGAAACGACCGCCGTACGGACGGCTCGGCCACCGGGGTCTGGGAGGCCGAGTACGTCATCGTCACCGCGACGAAGAGCTGAGCGGCTCGGAGCCTGAGGAGGCGCCGTGAAGAGTATCGACGTCATCGTCGTCGGTGCCGGGAGCGCAGGCTGTGTCGTCGCCGCCCGGCTGAGCGAGGATCCCTCCTGCTCGGTCCTGCTGCTCGAGGCCGGCCCCGACTATCCCGAAGACCGGCTGCCGGCCGACCTCCTCGACGGCAGGCACGGGCCGAGCACCGCAGGACACGACTGGGGGCTGACCGGGACGAGCGGGCCCGCCGGCCGGCTCCTCGACCTTCCGCGGGGGCGGGTCACCGGCGGCAGTTCGGCCGTCAACGCGACCTTCGCCCTGCGGGGGGCGCCGGCGGACTACGACGCCTGGGCCGGGCTCGGCAACCCCGGCTGGGCCTTCGCCGACGTTCTGCCGTCGTTCCGGCGACTCGAGACGGACCTCGACCATCCGGACGCCGACTACCACGGCTCGACCGGGCCCCTGCCCATCCGCCGCTACCTCGGCGACGCCCGGTCCCCGCTCGCGGTAGCCGCCACCGAGGCGTTCGCCGATCTCGGGCTACCGCCGGTCCCCGACCACAACGCACCGGCCGCGGTCGGCTCCGGACCGCTGCCGGTGAACGCGGTCGGCGGCCGCCGGGTGAGCACGGCGCTGGCCTACCTCGGCCCCGCCAGGGACCGACCGAACCTGTCCGTCCGAGGCGAGACGCTGGTCCAGGACATCGTCGTCCGCGCGGGGCGCGCCATCGGCGTGCGACTGCACCCCAGCGGAGAGCTCGTCCCCGCCGGCGAGATCATCGTGTGCGCCGGCGCCTACCACTCGCCGGGCCTGCTGGTCCGGTCGGGACTCGGGCCGTCGCGGCAGGTACGCTCCCTGGGCCTGGACGTCGTCCAGGATCTCCCGGGCGTCGGCGCGAACCTCACCGACCACCCGGCGGTCAGCGTCGACCGACATGTGGCCGGTCCCGTTGACGACGCGCCCGTGTTCCAACTCGTCGCCACGCTGCACAGCAGCGCGAGCGATCCCCAGCGGCAGGCTCCCGACCTGCAGCTGATCGTCGGCGGCCCGTACCTGCCATCGTCGGCTCCCGCACCGGCGGAGTATTTCGTCGCCGCTGCGCTGCTCAAGCCCCGCTCCCGAGGCTCGGTCCGCACCCGCCGCGCAGACGCCGCCGCCGCCCCGGAGATCGACCTGGGCTACTTCAGCCATCCGGCGGACCTGCCCCGGCTGTGCGAGGGAGTGCTGCTCGCCCACCAGGCCGTCGGCCTCGGGCCCCTATCCGCGATCTCCGCCGAGCCGCCGCGGCCGCTTCCGGACGCCGAATCGCTGCGGCGTCGCATCGTGTCGCAGGCGTGGACCTACCACCACCCGGTGGGGACGTGCGCCATGGGCGCCGACCCGGACCGCGGGGCCGTCGTCGATGCCGAGGGACGCGTCCACGGCGTCGAGGCGCTCTCGGTCGTGGACGCATCGATCATGCCGGAGATCCCGTCGGCCAACACCAACCTTCCCACGATCATGATCGCGGAACACGTCATCGCCAGACGCGGCTCAGCGCCCTCGACGACCGCGCGAGAGGCCGCCGTGACCAGCCGCCGTTGATCTCGTGGGTTCGATCTCCTCGACACCGCGCTGCCCTCACCGCCGGTTTCTACGACGACGCAAGCCGGGCCCACGGAAGCTCCGACTGCTTCGGCGCCCCGATGCCACCGCCGAACTCGCCACCTGCCCCGATCTCAACGACGTCCGGCACGCCGAACTCCGTCCGGCACAGCTGCTGCGGGCCGCCGTGGACTGCCCCTGGGTGCACACCACGCACCACGCCGAGCACCCGGCCCACGATCTCACCGCGGCGGGACATCGACCCGGCGATCACCCAGGCGTTCACCGTGCTCCGCGCGCCCTGGCTGCTCGACCAGCTCTATGCCCGGCTGATCCC
>DATKNA010000159.1:0-2140 GCA_035541595.1 Kineosporiaceae bacterium
GAAGAAGAGATCGGGGTAGCTGTCCGGGGTGACCCGCCGGAACTCGCCGTCGCCCGTCACGACCTCGATCGCCCGGACCTTGTCGGCGTTGATCCCGTGGGTGCGGGCCATCGGGCCCACGCCCCCTCCGGTGGTGTAGCCGATGATGCCGACGTCCGTGACGGACCCGCTCACCCCGGCCAGGCCGTGCGCGGCCACCTCGGGGACGAGCCGGGACCACTTCACCCCGGCGCCGACCCGGGCCCACCGCTCCTGCGGATGGACCGTGACCTCGTCGAGGCCGCGGGTGGAGACGAGCAGGTGCCCGGCGAGGGAGGAGACCGCACCGTGGCCGGTGGCCTGGACGCCGACGGTCAGTCCGTGGGCGCCGGCGAAGCGGACGGCCTGCACGACGTCCTGGGGCGTCTGAGCGTCGATGACGGCCGCCGGCCGCATCGGCACGGCGAGGTTCCACGGCGTGGTCAGGGCCTGGTAGGCCGGGTCGGTCGGCTCGTGGACGGCGCCTGCGAGCCGGTCGCCGAGCTTGTCCAGCGGGGTGCGCTGGATGGGGAGGATGAATGTGTCGGTTCGCGTGGTCGTGGCGGTGGTCACCGTTGCCTCCAGATCGGGCTGCTGATGTGACCACCGTGGCCGGAGGGCCTTGAGCCGGGCTTACGAGCCGCTGATAAGCCGCGATTCAAGCCGGACCCAAGCCGGGGGCGGGTGGACCGCCACGCCCTGGTCGACCGCCACGGGGAACGTCACGAGGGACGGACATCGCTGCGATAGCGACGACAAGTGTCCCGTGTGATGTTCATCGTCGAGGGCATCGGCGAGCGGCGAGGACGAGCACCACTGCACCCGGCGCCACGACTCCGCCGGCGAGTCATCCCGTAGCCGCGACCGACGCTGCGCGACCGTCGGTCTCAGACGTGCTGGCCGACGAACAGCCCGCCGGGATCCGCCGCAGCACGCAACGCGGACAGCCGGGCGTACACCTGGGGCCCGTGGGCCTTCCGGCTGTAGCTGAGGTCGTCGACCATCGGGAGGTACTGGCGCCCCGTCGTCCAGGGGGTGAGCGCCGTCAGCAGTCGCGCGGCGTCCTGGCGCATGGCCGGCCAGGTCGCTGGGTCCGCGTCGAGGCCCAGGCCGAGCACCAGGAACTCCCCGTCGAGCGAGGCGAGCGCCCCGCCGGAGGGATCGGGCCGGCTCAGCGCGCCGCCCAGGTGCCGCAGCTCCGCCACCGAGAGCCGGTTGCCGGAGTCGGGACCGGCCGCGGCGAGAACGGCTGCCACCGCCTCGTCCGGTAGGCCGGTGAGCAGGGCGCTGCTGGCGTAGCCGGGGCTGGGCCCCTCGGGTTCGAGGTGCAGACGCACCAGTGACGCCGCCGGGACGCGGGCCATCGTGTCGACCTCAGGTGCGAGCGCCCGGAGCGGCCCCAGTACGTGGACGGCCAGCGCGTCCGAGCCCAGGACGGCTCCGTCGACGACGACCAGGCTGCGGCCGCGCAGCGGCGGGGGCACGGGCGGGACCGCGGGTGCGTGCAGCAGGCGGAACGATGTCGTCACCTCGTCGGGCGCCTGCGCGCACCACGCCACCCAGGCGGGGAGCACCCGCTCGACCTGCGTCCAGTCCCACGCCAGGAAACCCGCGACGACCGTGTCGATCGGGAAGAGGGTGAACTCGAGGGCGGTCACGATTCCGAGGGGCGCTCCGCCGCCGCGCAGGCCCCAGAAGAGCTCGGCGTCCGACGTGGCGGTGGCCCGCACGAAGGTGCCGTCGGCGAGAACCACCTCGACGGCCGAGAGGGCGTTGCACTGCAGCCCCAGACGCCGGGCGTACCAGCCGATCCCGCCGCCCAGGGAGAACCCCACGACGCCGACGTCTGGCGACGACGGGTGCAGTCCGGCCAACCCCACCGTGCCCGCCGCGTCGGCGAGGTCTCCCCAGAGCACGCCTGCACCGACCCGGGCCACCCGCCGCTGATGATCGATCGACATCTCGCCGAGGGCGGCGGTACGCAGCAGGACCGCGTCGCCCAGCCTCCCCTGGAGAGGGGCGGCGCCGTGTCCCGTGCCCTGCGGGGCGACTCTGAGCCCCGCCGCCGCGGCGGCACGGAGGACCTCGGCCACCTCGTCGGGGAACGCCGGGTACGCGATGG
>DATKNA010000160.1:0-11299 GCA_035541595.1 Kineosporiaceae bacterium
GGTCGCCGCCCGCGAGGCTTCCGCGACGGTGCAGGAGCGTGGGCGAGGCTGGTGGCACCGTGCACATCCCTTCCCCCGATGGCGACGAGCGTTCGTCCGGTGGCCGACGGCGGTGTCGATTGACCGTACCCGCGTCGGGCCGCGCAGGCGAGGGTGCGGCCGGGAGGGCCGCCGGCTGGCGATGATGACGCACTCCACCGGCGCCGTGCATGATCGTTTGGGCGGCGACGTCCGCGGGGCGCGGCGTTGCCGCCGGGTCGAGCCCGTGCGTCCCGGGACGTGGATCAGCGCGAGGTCGGGAACGAGAAGCTGGCCTCGACGCCGTGCCCGACGTGCGGCCACCGGGCCGTGACCACCTTGGCACGGGTGTAGAAGGAGACGCCCTCGGGGCCGTGCACGTGCTTGTCGCCGAACAGGGAGTCCCTCCACCCCCCGAAGGAGTAGAACGCCATCGGCACCGGGATCGGAACGTTGATCCCGATCATGCCGACCTTGACGCCGCGCTGGAACCGCCGCGCGGCCTCCCCGGAGTTCGTGAAGATCGCCGTGCCGTTGCCGTACGGGTTCGCGTTGATCAACGCGATCGCCTGCTCGACCGTGTCGGCGCGCAACACCGACAGCACCGGCCCGAAGACCTCCTCCCGGTACACGTCCATGTCCGGGCGCACCTCGTCGACCACGGTCGGACCCACGAAGAAGCCGTTCTCGTGGCCGGGCACGCGGATGCCGCGACCGTCGACGGCCAGCCGGGCGCCCTGCCGCTCGCCGGTGCCGATCAGGCCGACGATGCGCTCCTGGGCCGTCTTCGTGACCACCGGGCCCATCTCGCTGTCGGGGTCGCGGCCGTGGCCGACCTTGACGGCCTCGGCCCGGGCGCTGACCGCCTTCACGACGGCGTCCGCGGCCGCCCCGACGGCGACGGCGGCGGAGATCGCCATGCACCGCTCCCCGGCCGACCCGAACGCGGCGGCCGCGAGGTGCTCGGCGGCGAAATCGACGTCGGCGTCCGGCAGCACGACGGCATGGTTCTTGGCCCCGCCCAGGGCCTGCACGCGCTTGCCGTTCGCGGACGCCCGTCGGTGGATGTACCTCGCGATCGGCGTCGACCCCACGAAGGACACCGCCGCGATCATCGGTTCGTCGAGGATCGCGTCCACCGCCTCCCGGTCGCCGTTGACCACCGTGAACACGCCGTCCGGCAGCCCGGCCCGCTGCCACAGGTCCGCCACGAGCAGCGACGGCGAGGGATCCCGCTCGCTCGGCTTGAGCACGAACGTGTTCCCGCACGCGATCGCGACCGGGTACATCCACATCGGGACCATCGCCGGGAAGTTGAACGGCGTGATGCCGGCCACCACTCCCAGCGGCTCCCGGAAGGAGAACATGTCCACGCCGGTGGAGACCTGGTCGGAGTACTCGCCCTTGAGCAGCTGCGGGATACCGCAGGCGAACTCGATGACCTCCAGGCCGCGCTGCACCTCTCCCCGGGCGTCCGCCAGCACCTTCCCGTGTTCATCGGTGATCGTCCCGGCGAGCCGGTCGGCGTTGGCCTCGACCAGCTCCCGGAACGCGAACAGCACCTTCGACCGGCGGCTCAGCGACGCCTGGGACCACTCCTCGAACGCGTCGGCGGCCGTCCGCACGGCGGCGTGCACGTCGTCCGCGCCCGCCAGCAGCACCTGGGCCTGCTGCTCGCCGGTCGCCGGGTTCCAGACCGGCGACGTCCGCGCCCCCTGGCCGGCCTCCCCGGTCGCCCGCCCGTCGATCCAGTGCCCGATCGTCCTCATGCCGCTCTCCTTCCCGCCCGGGGATCGCCGCTCACTACCCGGGATCACCGCGCCGGGCCCCGGCCGGCGAGGCACGCCCATTGGACCAGGCCGGTCGCCGTCCGTCGACCCTGCGACGGCGCGCGCGTGCACCTGCATGCCGGGCCGCCCGCCGGCCGGCGGGCGGCCCCCCCGGTGGACCTGCCGGGGTCAGCCGACCGTGTAGGCGTACGGGAGGCGCGCCACGACGTCACCCGTGGTGTTGAAGCTCGTCGTCCCGTACGGCGTGGTCACCAGGTTGAGGACGCCGGACGTCACCGACCCCTTCGCACCCGCGGGCGTCACCGTGACCGTGATCGTCGCGGAGGCGCCGGGCGCGATGACGACGGGCGCTCCCGTCGGCGCCGTCGGATCGACGGACGCCAGGTACGGGTCGCCGACACTGCTCGTCACGGCCGGGTCGAACGCCTTCGTCACGACCCTGGAGACGATGGTCGAGGTTCCCGTGGGCGCGCCGGCATTCGTGAACGGCCCGATCTGCTGGGGGTAGGCGAACCACACGCCCTGCGTGACGTTGCCGGTCCGGTTCGAGTCCGTCGCCGTGGACACCAGGTTGCCGCCCTGGGCCTGCCGCAGGTCCCCGAACAGGTCGATCCCGCCGCCGGGTGAGGTCCACTCGATCTGCACCGGGGAGGTCGAGGTCGCCGTCACGCCCCCGCTCCTGGTGTCGGGCGGGAGGAGGAAGCCGGGCAGAGCGCCGAGGGCGTCCACGCTGACCGGCAACGGCACCTGACCCTGCCCGACGATCGGAGTCAGCTGGAGTGACGTCAGCGCGTTCAGCCGTGCGTCGGTCTGGACGGGCAGCGGCGCCACACCGGTGTTCTTCACGGTGACCTCGACCGTGACCGGCGCCCCCGCGGGGAGGGTGACGGCCGGGGAGGTGGGCAGGGCGGGCGAGGCGCCGACCCGGACGTGGTCGAACGTCACGACACCACGGAAGTCCTGCCGGATCTCCTGCCCGGACACCGGGTTCTGCACGGACACGACGTACCGCCAGCGGCCGGGCAGCGGGTTGGCCACCGTGTTCTGGGCACCGAGCCCCTGGGTGCCGCCGCCCTTGCCGTCGATGACGGCGTTCGAGCTGATCGACGGCGTCTCGTCGTTGGGGTCGATGAGCACCGTCTGGAGGACGTCGCCGGGATCCTTCGCCATGACGACGTCGACGTCGAGGTCCCTCTTCCCCTTCGGGACGTCGAAGGCGAAGCTGAACGTCTGCGCCGGCGAGAAGGCTCGCGCGTTCCCGCCGGTGATCGTGCCGCCGAAGATGCCTACCCCGGTCGAGGTGGGAACGACGGTCCGGACGATGACGGGCACGGCGGTCCGGTGCCCACCCGAGCTCGCGATCGACGCCGTGTACACGGTGTCCCCGCCGAGTCGCGGGACGCCGAAGGCGAGGGCCACCCTCGTGCTCTTGCCGGGCGCGACCGTCGTCACGCGCGGGGACACCGAGCCTGCGGAGACCGCGTGCTGCGCCCGGGTCTCGAAGCCGACGTCGCCGGTGTAGCCGCTGCCCGCCGGAGTGGAGAAGACGGCCGTCCATCTACCGGCGGCCGGCGTGCGAACCTGGACGAAGCCATAGTTCGCGGGCGCCGGGCCTCCCTGCGGGCGGCTGTTCCCCGCGTAGGTGCCGTCCGGTGCGAACAGGCTGAGCCGGACGACGGGGCCGGTACCGGCAGGGGAGATCGGCGCCTGCCAGGCGATCGACGCCGCGAGCCGGTCAGCTCCCTTGGGGACGGTGAAGGTCGCGGTCTTGACCACCCACGGCGTCGCGTTGGTCGGGTACGGCGTCGTCGTGCTCGAGGTGGCGTCGATCGTGACCGTCCGCCTCGTCGGCGCGGCCACGTCCCGGTAGGTCCGGGCGGACGCCCTGATCGTCTGGGTCGTGTTCCCGATGTTCGTGACCGTGACCGACCCCTTGACCGTGCCACCCGGGCTGCCATGGAGCGTCAGCTGGTTCGCCGAGAGCGCGACGGTGCTCGCCGCCGTCGTGGGCGCCGGCTTGCCGCCCGGATAGGTGAGCGCCGCCTCCACGGCCGCGCGGGCGTCGATGAGTCCGCTGCCCTGCTCCTCGCCCGGCAGCCCGAGGTCCCGCGCGGTGCTGCTGATCAGCTTCTTCACCAGGGCGGGCGAGGGGGAGGCTCCGTGGTGGGCGGTGCGGTAGGCCTGGATGACCAGCGCCGCGACACCGGCGGTCAACGGGGCTGACTGACTCGTTCCGCCGAACGACTGGATGTCGGACAGTCCGCCGCGGAAGTTCGTGCAGGCGGCGAAGCGCGGCACGACGGTGCCGCCGATCGTCGTGGTGCTGCTGTCGCACACGGCCCAGTCGGCCTCGCCGGGCGCGGAGATGTCGATCGTGCGACCACCCTGCGTGATGCCCGCCGACGACAGCGAGGAGATGTTGCTGTCCAGCCACCTCCCGTTGCCGAGCAGCGTGGCGAGGGCGTAGCCCGTCTGCTCGTAGATCCGCGCGTCGGTGGACGCGCCCGTCGAGATCACGTTCGGGTCGGTCGACGGGTTGCCGACCGTGCTCGTCACACCGGCGTCCCCGGTCGCGACGGTCACCGTGACCCCGGCGCGGACGGCCTGGTCGTTGAACAGCTGGACGGTGTTCCGCGCGCTCGAGTCCGGGAAGACGTTGGCGCCGAAGGACTCGTTGAGGACGTCGACGTGGCGAACGCGGACCGCGTAGTCGATCGCCTGGAGGATCGCGGAGTTCGGCAGCAGCTCCGAGCCGGCCTTGAGCGCGACCAGGCTGGCACCGGGAGCGACGCCGGCGATCCTGATGTAGCAGTGTCCGCCGGGGAAGGTGACGACCTTGGGGTTCGCGAAGGCGGCGACGTCGTCGACCACGCGCCCCTGGGCCACCATGGAGCTGGCATCGCCGAACGCCTCGGCTCCGCCGGTGGGCGCATCCGGCCCGTCCCCGTAGAAGTCCTTGTAGTCGATGATCGCGGAGCTGCCGCTCGCCCGGCGGAACGCCGGGTTCCCGGGGTCGATGCCGTCGGCGATGTAGGCGACCTTGACGCCCTTGCCGTCGATGCCCAGGGCCGCAGCGGTGCGCGCCCGCTTGTCGTCCGAGCGGACGTTCATCGTCTGCAGTGCCTCGGGCTCGAGCAACGGTCGCTTCGGGTCGGTGGAGCAGGCGCGCGGGTCGACCCTCGCGGGCGCCGAGGGGATCGCGGGGCCGGCCGCCGCCGGGGGCGCCGCGGCGGCGCTCGCCTGCGGAGTCACGGTGGCCAGACCCTTGGGCGTGGCCCGCGGGGTGCGACCCGGGCCCGGCGCGGTGCCGCCCGCCGCTGCGCCGGCCGACGACGACGGCGCGGGCGTCACGGCCACGGACACGTCCGGCACCACGCCGGCGACCGCCGGATCGGCCGTGAGGGCCTGCGCCTGTGCGGATGTGACGGTGGCCGCGAACGCGTTGCCGGTGACGAAGTGCGTGACCTTCGTGGGCGCCGGGCCGGCGAGCCGGCCGAGGACGCCCCTCTGCGCCTGCCCGGTCGTCGCCGCGCGGGCCGCCACGTGGGCGGCGTCCGCGGGTGCGCTCGGGACCTGGTCGCGCAGGACGACGATGACCGCGTGCGGACTGTTCGAGCCGGTCGGCGCCTGTGGCGCCGTACCCGCCCAGGCGTTGGTCGCGGTCCCCGTGACCACGGTGACCGCGACGGCCCCGGCGGCGACTACCCCCGGCCGCCGGAACCTTCCTGACGTCTGTGTCATGGATGCCCTCTCCGCCCGTTCAGCTGCGGCGCGCAGGGCCAGGGGCGCGCCGGCCGGCCGACACCGGCAGCACAAGGTGACGGACGGTACACAAGGCTGTCCACCGATTCGGGAAACGTGTTGCCATCCCGTGATAATGACGACCCGATCCGGGCAGAAGGAGGCGGTGCACCTGGGACGCGATGACGCACCGTGAGGAGCGGCCGAGGGTGACCGCGCGCCGCCCGCGCCCCGACGGCTTATGGTGATCGCGTGGCGAAGCCCCTGACGTTGCACGTCGCCGGCCACGAGGTGACGGTCACCCATCCGGACCGACCCCTCTTCCCCGAGCTCGGCCTGACGAAGGCCGATCTCGTCCGGTACTACCTGGCGGTGGCGCAGGGCGCGCTGCGCGGCGTCCGCGGGCGCCCGATGATCCTCAAGCGATTCGTCAAGGGGATCGACGAGGAGGCGTTCTTCCAGAAGCGCGCGCCGGAGAACCGGCCACCCTTCGTGGACGTCGTGGAGCTCAGGTACGCCTCCGGGACGTCGGCCAAGGAGGCGGTGGTGCACGACGCCGCCGGTCTGGCCTGGGCCGTCAACCTCGGCTGCGTCGACCTGAACCCCCACCCGGTGCTCGCCGACGACCTGCTGCACCCCGACGAGCTGCGGATCGACCTCGACCCCGTGCCCGGGACGCCGTGGCAGCACATCCTCGAGGTGGCGCTGGTGGCCCGCGACGTCCTCGAGGAGCACGGACTGGCCGCCTGGCCCAAGACCTCCGGTGGGCGGGGCTTTCACGTCTACGCGCGGATCGAACGGCAGTGGCTCTTCCGCCAGGTACGGGTGGCGGCCGAGACGGTCGCTCGCGAGGTGGAGCGCCGCGTGCCCGACCTCGCGACGAGCCGCTGGTGGAAGGAGGAGCGGCACGGCGTCTTCGTCGACTTCAACCAGAATGCCTTCGATCGCACGGTGGCGTCGGCGTACTCGGTCCGACCCACCCACGACGCGCGTGTCTCCACGCCACTGACCTGGGGGGAGGTTCCCGGCTGCCGGCCCGGGGCGTTCACCCTGCCCTCCGTGCTGGAGCGCTGGGCGGCCATCGGCGACCCCTGGGCCGGCGTGGACGCGTCGGTCGGCTCGCTGGCATCGCTGCTGGAGCTCGCCGAGCAGCTCGGCCCGGCCGAGAAACCGCCCAAGGGCACCGGCCGGCGGACCGTGACCATGCCACTGGTCGAGATCGCCCGGGCGAAGTCCGAGGCGGAGGCGAACGAGGGGCTCGAGCGCTGGAGGCACCGGCACCCGGACGTCGTCGAGCACCTCCGGCCGGCCGACGTCCTGGTGGACCGCATGCGGGGGCGCAGCTCGCTCTGGTACCGGATCCGGGTGAACCTGCAGCACGTCCCGGCCGGGCTCCGGCCGGAGCAGGAGCCGCTCGAGGTCGACTACGACCCGTGGGCGGGGATGGAGTGGCCGGGCGGGAGGGCTGATCCCGCGCCGACCCGGGAGGTGAGCACCGAGGACACCCGGTGTGGCCGAGCGGAGCCGCGCCCGGCACCATCGTTCACGTCCCCCGGCACTGCCGCACCGGGACCAGCCGACCGAGAGGACCGTCCGATGCCGGGAGCACCGCGCACGTCCGGACGCCGGGTCGGATGAGCGTCCGGACCCTGGTCGCGGTCGGGCTGGCGCTCTCGGCGGCAGCGCTCTTCGCCCTGACCACCAACCTGCACCGAGGTGCCGCGTCGGCCGTCCCGATGCACGAGGCCGGCCCGGTGCGGCTGCTGCTGCGCCTGCTGCGGACCCCGCGATGGCTGCTCGGCAGCCTGGCCGCCATGATCGCCCTCGGGCTGCACGCGGCGGCCCTGAGGTTCGGCACGGTCATCGTCGTCCAGGCGGTGCTGTCGACCGGCTTGGTCCTCGCCCTGGCGCTCGAGTCCGTCCGGGAGCGGCGACGGCCGTCCCGGGCCGAGGTGGTCGGGTGGGTCCTCGTGGTCGGCGGCGTGATAGCACTGCTCTCCCTCGCGCGCCCCCACGGCGGCCGCGTGATCGGGCCGCTCGCGCTCGTGGTCACGCTCGTGCTCGCCGTCCTGGTCGCCCTCCTCGGGCTCCTCGTCGAGCGCACCCGGCTCCCGCGGCCCGTCGTCGCCGTCGTCATGGGGGCCGCCGCGGGCACGTGCTTCGCCCTGGACGCCGTCTTCCTCAAGGCCGTCGCCGGCTCGGTGACCCCTGTCGGGTGGCGCACGATCCTGGATCTCGGCGGGTTCGTCGTCGCGTCGGTGCTCGGCAACCTCGTCGTCCAACGCGCGTACCAGCAGGCGCCGCTGCGCGACGTGCTCCCCGCGGTGACGGCGGCGGACCCGGTGGCGGCCGCAGTGGTCGGAGTCGCCGTGCTGCACGAGCACCTGCGGCCGGGCGACCTGGCCGTCGGCGGCCTGGTGGGTGGGCTCGCCGCGATGGTGGTCGGGATCGTCGCAGCCACCACGGCGGTGTCCGACTCGCCGGATGAGCCCGATGAGTCGGCCCCGCCCGATGAGTCGGCCCCGCCCGATGAGCCGGCCCTGCCCGATGAGCCGGCCGTCGCCCGTTAGGCGGTTCCGGCCACCTCGTCGCGGACCGGTCGTCCCCCGGGCGCTGTGCACTGGACCCCATGCGGGGCAGTGCACGGCGCCGCTGCCGGGGCGCTCTCCGCGCCGGGCCGGCCTGGGCCGGCGCCGCGACCCACGCCGATCTGCTCGATGTCGGAGCCAGGATGCAGGATGGGAACGTGGTCGCGCTCCTTCGCCGCTACCTGCGGCCCTACCGGCTCCAGGTGACGCTCGTCGTCCTGCTGCTCCTGGTCCAGGCCGTCGGCCAGCTCTGGCTGCCGAGTCTCAACGCCGACATCATCAACAACGGCGTCCTCACCGGAGACACCGGCTACATCCTCCGGGTCGGCGGCGTCATGCTCGCCGTCACGCTCCTGCTGGGAACGGCCGCGGTCGTCGCCACCTACTTCAGCGCCCGGACGGCGATGGGCTTCGGGCGCGACGTGCGGGCCGCGCTGTTCCGGCACGTGCAGAGCTTCTCGCTGCGCGAGATCAACCAGTTCGGTGCTCCCTCGCTGATCACCCGGAACACCAACGACGTCCAACAGGTGCAGACGTTCATCGTGATGGCACTGGTGCTCATGGTGTCGGCCCCGATCACGATGGTCGGTGGCGTGATCATGGCGCTGCGCGAGAACGTCGAGCTCTCTGGGTTGTTGCTGGTGATCGTTCCGATCATGCTCGGCGTGATCACGATCGTCCTGCTCAGGGCGGTCCCGCTCTTCCGCTCCGTCCAGCGCAAGATCGACGTCATCAACCAGATCCTGCGGGAGAACCTCACGGGTATCCGGGTGGTCCGGGCGTTCGTGCGCACCCGGTCCGAGGAGGAGCGCTTCGCCGCGGCCAATGCCGACCTCACCGCGACCACGCTGTCGGTGACCCGGCTGTTCGCGATCAACTTCCCGGTGATCCTACTGATCATCAACCTCGCGAGCGTGGCGATCATCTGGTTCGGCGCCCACCTGATCGACAACGGGAGCATGCAGATCGGCAGCCTCACGGCGTTCCTGTCGTACGTGACCCAGATCCTGTTCGCCGTGCTCATGGCCGTCATGTCCGTCGTGCTGGTGCCGCGGGCCGCCGCGTCGGCGGAACGGATCGACGCGGTCCTCGACACCGAGGCCGCGATCACCGACCCGGTCACGGCGGTCGGTGCGCCGGCGGAGGCGCAGGGCCGGGTCGAGTTCCGGGACGTCGAGTTCCGCTACCCCGGCGCGGAGGAGCCGGTGCTGCGTGGCATCTCGCTCACCATCCCCGCGGGCCGGACGACGGCCGTCGTCGGCAGCACGGGTTCGGGGAAGACGACGCTGGTCAACCTCATCCCGCGGCTCTACGACGTGACCGGCGGCGCCGTGCTGGTCGACGGCGTGGACGTCCGGCAGCGGCCACGCCAGGAGCTGTGGAGCCGGCTGGGGCTGGTACCGCAGCGGGCTTTCCTCTTCTCCGGGACGGTGGCCGACAACCTGCGCTACGGCAAGGAGACGGCGACCGACGAGGAGCTCTGGCACGCGATCGAGGTGGCGCAGGCGCGGGACGTCGTCGAGGAGCTGCCCGGCGGGTTGGAGGCGAGCATCGACCAGGCCGGCGCCAACCTCTCCGGAGGCCAACGGCAACGGTTGGCGATCGCCCGGGCCCTGGTCCGCCGGCCGAGTATCTACGTCTTCGACGACAGCTTCTCCGCCGTGGACTACGCCACCGACGCCCGGCTGCGGGCGGCACTTCGGGCCGACACCCGGGACGCGACGGTCATCATCGTCGCCCAGCGGATCAGCACCGTTCTCGGCGCCGACCAGATCGTGGTCCTCGACGAGGGCGGGGTCGTCGGCGTCGGCACGCACGCCCAGCTGCTCCAGGAGTGCCCCACCTACCACGAGATCGTGGCGTCCCAGCTCGGGTCGGAGACCGCGGCGTGAGCGGGACCTCCCGACCGCCGTCCTCCGGCTCTCCCGGGCCCGGGTCCGCGGGCCTGCGACCCGGCGTGCCACTCCAGCGCCGAGGCCCCGGGATGTTCGGCGGCGGCCTCGGGATGCCGGCCGAGAAGGCGACGTCGTTCTGGCCGACCTTCCGCCGGTTTCTCGGCCGGCTCCGGCCCGAGCGCTGGCGGGTCGCGGCGGTGATCGTCCTCGCGCTGACCAGCGTCGGCTTCACGGTGGCCGGGCCCAAGCTGCTCGGCAACGCGACCAACCTGATCTTCGAGGGGGTGGTCGGGAAGCAGCTCCCGGCCGGGTTCACCAAGGACCAGGTCGTGGCCATCCTGCGGGCGCGGGGCGACACGACCCAGGCCGACATGATCGCGTCGATGGACGTCGTGCCCGGGGTCGGCATCGACTTCGACAAGCTAGGTCGTGCGCTTCTCGTGGTCGTTGCCGTCTACGTGATGGCATCGGTGTTCAGCTGGGCCCAGAACTTCATCGGCGCCGGGGTCACCCAGCGGGTGATCTACCGCCTGCGCGAGGACGTCGACCGCAAGATCGGCCGACTCCCCCTCCGGTACGTCGACGCGCACGCCCGCGGCGACCTGCTCAGCCGGGTCACCAACGACATCGACAACATCAACACCACCCTCCAGCAGGCCCTCACGCAGAGCATCACGTCGCTGGCGACAGTGCTCGGCGTCCTGGTGATGATGATCGCCATCAGTCCCCTGCTCGCGCTGATCTCGCTGGTCACGGTGCCGCTGTCACTCGTCGTGACACTCCTCATCGCCCGGCGCGCGCAACCGTACTTCGCCGACCAGTGGCGCTGGACAGGCAGGCTCAACGGGCACGTCGACGAGATGTTCTCCGGGCACGACATCGTCAAGGTGTACGGCCGGCAGGCGCAGGCCGAGGCCGTGTTCGACGACATGAACGAGCGGGTCTACCAGGCGAGCTTCAGGGCGCAGTTCATCTCCGGGATCGTGATGCCGGCGATGACGCTGATCGGGAACCTCGGATACGTCGGCATCGCGGTGATCGGCGGTTTCCGGGTCGCGTCGGGGCAGATGTCGTTGGGGGACGTCCAGGCGTTCATCCAGTACTCGCGTCAGTTCACGATGCCGATCACCCAGCTCGCGTCGCTGGCCAACCTGGTGCAGTCCGGGATCGCCTCGGCCGAGCGGGTGTTCGCCGTCCTCGACGAGACCGAGGAGGAGCCCGACACCGCCGAGCCGGTCCGGCTCGGGGCCGGCGGGGGCGCCGGCGG
>DATKNA010000161.1:0-13938 GCA_035541595.1 Kineosporiaceae bacterium
ACCAGCCGCACGGCACGATCATCTCGCTGAGCGATCGTAGGGGGCGGCGTCGCGTGCCCCGCCCCCCAGACAGACCCTTCCGTGATCGCCAGCCAGGCGGAGCAAGGAGTCGGCCGCTCGGCACCGCGGCAGGTCCGGCCGATCGGGGGGCCAGGTGGTCCGCCGGTGTGGCGATCAGGCAGGCGGCGTCCTCCGATGGTGGGGTCCAGGTGGTCCGCCGGTGTGGCGATCAGGCAGGCGGCGTCCTCGGCTCGCCGTCCCAAGCCTCCGAACGGGTGAACTGGCCGCACCACGCGGAGCGCTTCCCCCGGACAGGCACCACCATCCGGACGTGATCCCGCGCGACGTCGGCTGCGGCCGAGTCGGGGCCGGGCCTGAGGCCGGGATGTCCACATCGCGCAGAGTGATCGTCGTCATGCCCGGGGCGCTTCCGGGCATGGGCCACGTGATCGGACACTTGCCTGATCGCGCGAACCGAATGATGCGGGTCACAGTGGTTACCACCGAGTAACCTTTGCGGTAACTTCGGAGCCGGACCGCTGGGATCCGATGCCATCGCGACGCCGCCGCAGGTCGCGGCGACGTGCGGGAGCGCAGCACGGGAGGCAGACGTGACCGACACCTCGAGCAAGACGCAGCCCACGACCCGCACTGGGGACTCCCCGGCGTCGAGCGCTCCCGCCGGTGTGCCGGTGCCGGAGCGGGAGGCCGACCTCCGGGCCCTGGCCGAATCGTCGCGGGAGACCGAATGGCGCAAGCCGTCGTTCGCCAAGGAGCTCTATCTGGGCCGCTTCAGGCTCGACCTCATCCACCCGCACCCGACCTCGGCTCCGGACGACGTCGAACGCGGCGAGAAGTTCCTCGCCGAGCTGCAGGCATATTGCGAGCGTGAGGTCGACGGGGCGCTGATCGAGCGCGAGGCGCGGATCCCAGACGAGGTGATCAAGGGTCTGGCGGAGCTGGGAGCTTTCGGCATCAAGATCTCGCCTGAGTACGGCGGCCTCGGGTTGTCGCAGGTGTACTACAACCGCGCTCTCCAGATCGTGACCATGGCCCACTCGAGCATCGCGACCATGCTCAGTGCCCACCAGTCCATCGGTGTCCCCGAACCACTGAAGCTGGCGGGCACGCCTGAGCAGAAGCAGCGCTACCTGCCCCGCTGCGCCCGCGGGGCGATCAGTGCCTTCCTCCTCACCGAACCCGATGTCGGCTCGGACCCCGCGCGCCTGGGGATGACCGCCGTCCCCGTCGACGGCGGGAAGGCGTACGAGCTCAACGGCGTCAAGCTCTGGACGACGAACGGCGTCGTCGCCGAACTGCTCGTCGTGATGGCGCGAGTCCCGGCCGGCGAGGGGCAGCGCGGCGGGATCACCGCCTTCATCGTGGAGGCGGACGCGCCGGGGATCACGGTGGAGAATCGCAACGCCTTCATGGGGCTGCGTGGCATCGAGAACGGCGTGACCCGGTTCCACCAGGTGGTCGTGCCCGCCGAGAACATCGTCGGTGGCGTCGGCAACGGCTTCAAGATCGCATTGCGTACGCTGAACACCGGCCGGCTGTCGCTTCCTGCCATGTGCGCCGCCGCCGGGAAGTACGCCCTGAAGGTGTCCCGCCAATGGAGCCGGGAGCGGGTGCAGGGCGGGCGCCCGGTCGGCGAGCACGCGGCCGTGCAGGAGAAGATCGCCTTCATCGCGGCCACCACGTTCGCTCTCGAGGCTGTCCTCGAGATGTCAGCGCACATGGCCGACGAGAACAGGAACGACATCCGGATCGAGGCCGCGCTCGCCAAGCTGTGGTGCTCGGAGATGGCGTGGCAGGTCGCGGACGAGTTCGTGCAGATCCGCGGCGGGCGCGGCTACGAGACGGCCGACTCGCTGGCGGCGCGCGGCGAGCGGGCGATCCCGGCCGAGCAGATGTTGCGCGACCTGCGGATCAACCGGGTCTTCGAGGGCTCCACCGAGATCATGCACTTGTCGATCGCCCGCGAGGCGGTCGACGCCCACCTCAGCGCCGCCGGCGACATCATCGACCCGACGGTGGACGCCCGCGGGAAGGCGCAGGCCGCCGTCCGGGCCGGCGGGTTCTACGGCAAGTGGCTGCCCCAGCTCGCCGCGGGACCGGGCTCCGTGCCCACCTCCTACCGGGAGTTCGGCCCCCTGGCTGTGCACCTGCGGTTCGTCGAGCGGTCCTCGCGCAAGCTGGCCCGCTCCACCTTCTACGGGATGGCCCGGTGGCAGGGCCGGCTGGAGTTCAAGCAGGGCTTCCTAGGTCGTGTCGTCGACATCGGCGCAGAGCTCTTCGCGATGTCGGCCGCCGTTGTCCGGGCCGAGATGCTCCGGGCCGGCGGGACGAACGGCGCGGAGGCGTACGAGCTGGCGGACATGTTCTGCCGGCAGTCGCGGCTGCGCGTCGCGCGGCTGTTCGACGCGCTCTGGACCAACACCGACGCCGCCGATACGCGCCTGTCCAAGGGAGTACTCAAGGATCGGTACACCTGGCTGGAGGAGGGCATCATCGATCCCGCGCCGGACGGGTTGTGGATCAGCTCCAGCGCTCCGGGTGCCTCGCAACGGCCGAACGTCGCCCGTAGGATCCTCGGCGGACCGTAACGGCGTTCAGCGATCGGGCCAGCGCCGACGTCGGCCCGCCGGCCGGTCGGCCCGCCGGCCAGGTCTACCCGCCGGCCAGGTCTACCCGCCGACCCAGGCACGTCGTGGTCGGCTCGAGCGGCCAGCAGGGCCTACCTGCCGTAACGCGGGGACGGTGGTCCCGGCCACGCTCAGGCCGCGCCTCGTGCGCTCGTTACCCGGCAGGCCGTAGCGATCGGGTCGTTCAGGGTGGCGTCCGGCTGACGCGGGACGCGACCGCGGACGAAAACGGCTGCTCGGACGACCAGATCCGTCCCGCGTGATGTTCCCCGTCGCCATCACCGGGCGGCGGGCGACCACCACGTTGACGATCCTGACCAGGAGGATCACGAGCGTCGGTGCCATCTCCTTGACGCCGTCGCAGGCGCGACCGTGCATGACCAGGACGCCGACGAGAGGGCCGCCACCCCCAGTGGCAGCGGCGACGCCGAAGGGTGCGAGGCCGGCGAGGATTCCGGAGGCCGCCGCGAGTTGGCTTCGCCGATCATCTGGTAGCGGAGAGTCGATGCCGACGTGGTCGGCGGAGGCCTGCATGGCGGGCTGACCGGGAGGCTCGCGGCCCAGGGCCGGAGACAGAGCGCCGCGAGCAGGTCATGAGCTCGGCCTCGTCGAACCGGTCGGGGTCGGCCGGGACGATCTATGCGACGGGAACCTCGCCGACCGGCGTGTCGGCTCTGATCATGAGTTGTCCTCGCGCTGTCCTCCGTACATGTGGGGGACGGACGATCACTTCTGTGATACGCTATCAATAGCGCATCCATTCATCGTCAACGAGGGCCGGGGCCGACAAGGCGGCCGGGACACGGGGTGTGAGAGAAGATCGCATGGTCCGACGGCGACGGCCGGAGGGAGTCGCCGGACTGCGGTGACCCTAGTCAGCACGTAGGGTGCGGGCGAGCGCCACTGAAGGGGTAGGCATGACAGAGCCGGCAACGACGGACGTCCCGCGGCCGTCCCGCCTGGACCGCCGCAAGGCCCGCACCCGGCAGGCACTCGTCGACGCCGCGGTCCGGCTGATCGCCGAGGGGCGGGGGGAGCGGGCGAGCATCCAGGAGATCACCGACTCCGCGGACATCGGGTTCGGCTCGTTCTACAACCACTTCGAGAGCAAGGAGCAGCTGTTCCAGACCGCGTCGCAGGAGGTCCTCGAGCGTTGGGGGGCCATGATCGATCGGGCCACCGCGGGCATCGACGATCCCGCGGAGGTCTTCGCGGTCTCCGTGCGGATCACCGGCCGCCTCGGCTGGACGCATCCCGACCTGTCCCGCTTCCTGGTCGGGGCCGGCCTCGACGTGCTCGACCAGCCGGTGGGGCTGACGCCCCGCGCCCTACGCGACATCCGAGCGGGCCAGGCAGCGGGGCGGTTCACCGTCTTTCACGCAGAGGTGGCGCTCAGCGCCGTCGCCGGCGGTCTGTTGGGCCTCCTGAGGTTGCACCTGCGTCACCCGGACCAGGTAGAGCAGGGCGCCGTCGACGAGTTGGCCCGCGCCGTCCTGCGCCTGCTCGGCATCTCGGACGACGAGGCGGCGCGGCTCGTCGCGTTGGATCTGCCCGCGACGCAGGCCTGGTGACGCGACACCTCAGGCCAGCGGGCACGACACACAGCCACCGGACCTGACGACGCCGGATAGCAGTGTTCCTTCCGCGGCGCTGACGGGTGCCCGCTGGTCCATCCTGCTGTGGTGGTACGCATCGCTGTGGCGCTGGGAAGCGGTGGAGCGCGTGGTTACGCGCATATCGGTGTCATCAATGAACTCGAGCAGCGCGGGTACGAGATCGTCAGCGTGGCCGGATCGTCGATGGGGGCGCTCGTCGGCGGCGCCTTCGCCGCCGGTGAGCTCGCCGCCTACACCGACTGGGTGCGCGGCCTGTCCGGCCGCGACGTGCTGCGGCAGCTCGACCCCTCGTTGAGCTCGAGAGGGGTCATCCATGCGGAGCGGGTGGTGAATCACGTCGTGGAGCTCATCGGCGATCGGCAGATCGAGGATCTCCACATCCGGTTCACGGCGGTGGCCGTCGATCTGCTGGCAGGCCGGGAGGTCTGGCTCGACGAGGGATCGCTCGCCGGTGCCATCCGCGCGTCCATCTCCATTCCCGGCTTCATCACCCCCGCTGTCGTCCAGGGTCGACTCCTCGTCGACGGCGGCGTCCTCGATCCCGTTCCCGTCGTGGCCACGGCGGCCGCGGGGGCCGACATGGTCGTGGCCGTGTCTCTTCACGGACGCGGCAGCGGGCCGGGTGTTCCGGTCGCAGACGAAGGGATCGCGGCCACGGTCGATCGCCGGGCGTGTTTCACGGAACGTCCCGGGACGTTCGCGGCGAGCGCCAGGGCCGCGGCACGCGCGATGATTCCCCGGCGTCCCCCGCAGGAACCCGTGCCTGCGACGGGCGCCGCCGAAGGCCCCGCCGTCCCGACGGTGCGGATGTTCGAGACGCTCAGCCTGTCGCTCGAGGCGTCCCAGACAGCCCTGACCCGCTATTGCCTGGCGGCCTACCCACCGGACGTGCTGATCAGCGTCCCCAAGAACGCCTGCCGGACGATGGACTTCCACCGCGCCGACGAGATGATCGATCTCGGCCGACGGCTCGCCGAGGAGGCGCTCGACGGACTGGGCCCACCCTCCCCGGCCGGATGACCATGGTGGCGAGCGGCGGGGACGTCGGCCAGGACATCGGCGATCGGCCTCTCCAGTTCGCCGCCGGAGGACAGGGAGTGCCTTCTGCCGACCGGCCCGTCAGCCTGTACGGGCGGACTCATCGGCGTCCAGTTCGGCGACGTCCGTCACTGCCCCTGTCGAGCGCGCCTGAATCAGATCGACCGCGCTGATGAGGTGCGCTGAGGACGTTGACCGCGCCCTTCGACCCCAGAAAGACTGGTCGTACAGTGATCGCACGGACCGACGAGGTGGCGATGAACGCAGGCATCACCGGGCACGCCAGGATCGTGAGTTCCCTGGACCGCATCGGAGCGCGCCGGACGTTGCAGCGCGCGGGTGTGGTGGACGAGCCGGTGATCCCGTTGCCCAGCGACGCACCGGAGGTCGCACAGCTGCTCTCCGACGACGACTTCGCCGCGCGACTCACCGAACTCGCCGGCTCGCTCGACCGCGACCCGGCCGACGTGCGTGTCGAGGCCGCGAGGTACCTCCGGGAGATGGGCGCCACGCTGTCCGATCGCGCCATGAGGGGCTGGGCACGGTTCAGTGACTGGCTGTCACGGGCCCACGACCTGGTGCTCGACCCGGAACAGGTGCGGCGGCTGCGTGCCCTCGATCGCAAGCAGTCGTTGTTGTTCCTGTTCTCCCATCGCTCCTACCTCGACGGGATCGCCGTGCCGGTCGCGGTCGCCCGGAACGGCATCACGCCACCGTTCCTGCTGGCCGGCGCCAACCTCAGTGTGTTCCCGCTCAACCATCTCCTCCGCCGGTCCGGGTTCGTCTACGTGCGGCGGTCGACCGCCGACGTCCCGGTGTACCGGTTGGCGTTGCGGTGGTACATCGCCCAGCTGATCCGCAACAGGAGCAACCTCAGCTGGTCGATCGAGGGCGGCCGAACGCGCACCGGGAAGCTCCGCCCGCCCGTCTACGGCATCCTGCGCTACGTGATCGACGCGCTCGACACGGCGACCACCGCCGAAGCGCTCATCGTCCCGGTCTCGATCGTCTATGAGCAGTTGCACGAGGTCCAGCTCATGACCAACGAGGCCCATGGCGGCAGGAAGCGACCGGAGGACCTGCACTGGCTGTGGACCTACGGGCGATCGCAGGGGGAGCGGCTCGGGCGGGCGTACCTGGAGTTCGGTCAGCCGATGCCGCTGCGGGACAGGCTGGCCGAGCTGCGCGCCGACGACCCGTCCGGGTCGCACGTGGTCGAGCGGGTCGCGCTGGAGACCTGTCATCGCATCAACCGAGCCACGCCGGTGACCGCGACCGCCGTCGTCTGCTTGGCGCTGCTCGCCGCCGACCGCGCCTTGAGCCTGGACGAGGTGTTGGCCACCGTGACCCCGCTCGCTCGGTACATCGAGCAGCGGGAGCGGCTGGTGGCGGGCGCGGCGAACCTGACCGACCGGGCCACCATCCGGCGCACCCTCGACGACCTGGTCCATACCGGGGTCTTGACCAGCTATGACGGCGGCAACGAGACGATCTGGAGGATCGGGCCCGACCAGTACCTCGTCGCCGCCTTCTACCGCAACACGGCGATCCACATGCTCGTCGACCGGGCGATCGGGGAGCTCGGGCTCCTGGCCGCGATGGAGGGCGGCGAGGACGGGCTGCACACGGCCGCCAAGGAGACTCTTCGGCTGCGCGACGTGCTCAAGTTCGACTTCTTCTTCTCGTCGCGACGTGAGTTCGCGGCGGAGATGGCGGCCGAGCTCGCGATCATCGACCCGGGCGTGGCCCACGGGCTGCACGAGTTCACCCCGACCGACGCCAGGCGGTGGCTGGAGCACGGCGAGCCGCTGGTCGCGCATCTGGTGTTGCGGCCCTTCCTGGACGCCTACCATGTGGTGGCGGACTGCCTGGCCGCTTGGGAGGAGGACGAGCCGTTCGACGAGCCGCGCTTCCTCGAGGAATGCCTGCGGGTCGGCCTCCAGTGGGCGTTGCAGAAGCGGGTGGCCAGCGAGGAATCGGTGTCGCTGGAGCTGTTCAAGCCGGCAGTGCGGTTGGCGCGGTACCGAGATCTTGTCACACCCGGCGCGCCCCAGCTGGCCAAGCGCCGGCGAGAGTTCCGTGACGAGATCAGCATCGAGGTGCGCAGGGTGAACGCGATCGCCGAGTTGGCACGCCGTGGTCAAGGATGAGTCTCACGGCTGGCGAGGTCATCGCGGCGATCAAGACAGGACCCGCCGGTCCGGCGATCGGGGCGTTCTTCGACCTCGACGGGACGTTGGTGCAGGGCTACACCGCCAACACCATCTACCAGGACCGGATCCGCAAGGGCGAGGTCGGCGCCCTCGAACTGGCCCGGACCATCGTGGCGGCCGTGGACGGCAGCGTCCTCGGAGGCAACCCGCAGGCCATCGGTGAGATCAGCTTCGCGAGTCTCAAGGGCCGAACGGTGGACGAGCTGGCCGACGTCGGCGAGCGGTTGTTCGTCCAGAAGATCGCCGGGACGATCCGGCCCGAGGCCCGGGACATGGTCCGAGCCCATCTCCGCAGGGGCCACACCGTGGCCGTCGCGTCCTCGGCGACCCGCCCGCAGATCGAGCCGGTGGCCCGCGATCTGGGCATTCGGCACGTGGTGTGCACGGAACTGGAGGAGGAGGGCGGCATCCTCACCGGGCGCAGCACCACCGGCATGCTGTGGGGTGGGCTCAAGGCCAGTGCGGTGCGGGCCTTCGCCCGTGCCCACGGCATCGACCTCACGCAGAGCTACGGCTACGCCAACGGGCAGGAGGACATCGCGTTCCTCGGCTCGGTCGGCCGGCCGTACGCGCTGAACCCGCAGCCGGTGCTACGCAGGGCGGCCGAGGAGTACGGATGGCCGGTCGTGATCCTGCGTGAACCGAGGTCGCCGGGGCCGCGCGCCTACCTGGGCACCGTCGGCGCGGTGGTGGGTGCCAACATCGGGTTCACCGCAGGCGCGGCATACGGCCTGCTCACCGGCGACCGCCGCCGTGGTGTCAACGCAGGCATCGAACTTGCCAGCGACGTAGGCCTGACCCTCGCGGGGGTGAAGCTCGACGTCGTGGGCGAGGCGAATCTCTGGAAGGCCCGCCCCGCGGTCTTCATCGCCAACCACCAGAGCAGCCTGGACGCGCCGGTCCTCGGCGCGTTGCTACGGCGTGACTTCACCGCCGTGGCCAAGAGGGAGGCGCGCTTCGACCCGCGGATGCTGGCCGTCGGCGTCGTGCTCGACCCGGCGTGGATCGACCGATCCGATGCGACGAAGGCACGTCAGACCCTGGACGGAGTTGTGCAGAAGCTGCGGGACGGCCTCTCGGTTCTCATCCTCCCCGAGGGCACGCGCATGCCGACGCCGAGGGTGGGCCGGTTCAAGAAGGGTGCTTTCCACATCGCCCTCCAGGCCGGCGTCCCGATCGTCCCGATCGTGTTGCGCAATACCGGTGAGCTGGCCTGGCGACGCTCAGTGATCATCAATCCGGGGACCGTCGACGTGGCGGTGCTGGATCCGATCCCCACCACCGACTGGACGGTCGCCGACCTGGACCAGCGGATCGCCGAGGTGCGGCAGTTGTTCGTCGACACCCTGGAGGACTGGCCGGAGAAGGTGCCTGCGCGATGACCCACGGCACACCCAGGGTGACTCCGGCCCGCGATCCGATGGAGGCATGGTGACCACGAAACGGGAGGACCACGCCGCGCCGCCCGCGTCCGACGTGGTCGTGGCGAACGAGCAGGCCTGGTCGCTGGCCACGCGGTGGGGTACCGGCGACCGGATGAACGAGCTGGAAACCTTGATGTGGCGCAGCGAGCGGCACCCGCGCCAGTCGTCCACGATTTCGTTGTTGATGCTGCTGGACACCGTGCCGGATTGGGGTCGGCTGCACGCGGCCCACGAGTGGGCGACCAAGCTCGTGCCGAGGATGCGCAAACGCGTGCTGGAACCCGCCCTACCGGTCGGTCCACCGGCCTGGGTTCTCGACCCCACCTTCGACCTGGACTACCACCTGCGGCGCGTGCGCCTGCCGGCGCCGGGACGCATGGCGCAGCTCCTGACGTTCGCCCAGGGTGCCGCGATGGTGCCGTTCGACCGTACGCGTCCGCTGTGGGAGGGCACCTTGGTCGAGGGCCTGCCGCACGGCAAGGCCGCCTACTTCCTCAAGCTGCACCATTCGCTGACCGACGGCATAGGCGGGGTGCAGCTGCTGTCGCTGGTCCAGAGCCGTCGACGGGAGCACACGCCGGTCAAGCCGGTCGCTCCACCACGCCGGGGCGAATCCGAGGTGGACGCGCGGTCGCTGGCGATCGATGAGCTGGCCGGGCAGGTCTGGACGCTTCCCTCGGTGGCCGGGAGGCTGCTGTCGTCAGGAGCGAGGGCGGTGACCCATCCGGCCTCCGCGGCCGCAAGCGCCCTCCAGTTCGCGGGGTCGCTGCGTCGCACCGGGGCGCCGCCGCCGGTCCCGGGCTCACCGCTGTTCCGCGGCCGAACGGCCACGTCCTGGCGGTTCGACGTGCTGGACTGTCAGCTGGCCGACCTCAAGGACGCGGCGAGGGAGGCCGGGGGCTCGGTCAACGATGCCTACATCGCCGCCCTGCTGGGGGGGATGCGGCGCTATCACCGGCGGCACGGCGTCGAGCTGGATGAAATGCCGATGGCGATGCCGGTCAGCCTCCGCAAGTCCGACGACCCGATGGGCGGCAACAAGTGGGCAGGTGCGATGTTCGCCGCGCCCGTCGGCGTCGAGGACCCGCAGGAGCGGATCGCAACGCTCCGCGGCATCGTGCTGTCGCTGCGGGTGGAGCCGGCTCTGGACACCTTCTCCCTGCTCGCGCCGGTGCTGAATCGGATGCCGTCCGTGGTCGGTGCCGCGGTTTCCCGGATCGCCGGCGCCGCCGACCTGTCCGCGTCGAACTTCCCGGGCGCCCCCTACGAGACGTACATGGCCGGGGCGAAGGTGGAGCGGACCTACCCCTTCGGGCCGCTGCCCGGTGTCGCGGTGATGGCGGCCATGGTGTCCTATGCCGGCACCTGCTGCTTCGGGCTGACGATCGATGGCTCCGTCGTCCACGACCCGAGGGTTCTGGTCGACTGCATGCGCGACGGCCTCGCTGAGGTGTTGGCGCTGGGCCGGAGGTCCTAGCAGACGACCTGTGGTCGACCGCGAGGCGGCCGCTAGGAGCTCGACGAGGTGGACGCCGCGACGACGAGGATGATCGCAAGAACGAGGACGACGACGCCGATCGCCAGAAGGACCGTCCCGATGATGCCCATGACCTTGCCGGCGACGGCGAGGCCGCGGTTCGACGGGTCGCGACGGCCGGCGTCGATGCCCCGGAGCTCGCGATTGCTGATGACCCAGGCGAATGGCGCTACCAGCTGGATCACGACGAGGCCGATGACGCCGAGGACGAAGGCGAGGACGGTCTGGCTCGCCTCGGGATACGCGTACTGCATCGCTTGTGCGGGATACGAAGGGTAGGCCGGGCCGGAGCCGGGGCCGGCCGGCTCACCGGGGTGGTCGGACTGACCGGGGTATTGTCCCGAGGCGCGTTCCGGGGCCGTGCCGTAGTCGGGGATCTGGTTGCCACCCTGGTCGTTCGGCTGGTTCGACATGGCCTTCCGCTCCCGTCCGGACGGCGCCAGATCGGCGCATTCCGACCCTCCCCGATGGTGTTCCCGGGGCGACAGACCCATCGTATGGTCACCGCACGTGACGTGCCGAGGTCCGGTCGCCGGAGGCACCGGGCCAGGGATCGCGCATGTCAGGCTGCGATGTCGGGCCGAGGGCGATACCTCCACGACCCGGATGTGGTTCCGCTCGCTGCCGCGGGAGTCACCGCACCGACGACTGGTCGATCGTCGACCTGGCCTCGAACCAGGTCCCCGGCCGATCGGTCCGGACCACCCGCTTGCCGAGCGGGAACAGGCCCACCAGCGCCAGCTTGAACAGGGCGACACCGAACGGGATCCCAATGATCGTCAGGCAGTAGGCGATGCCTGCGACCACATGAAGCAGCGCGAGCCACCAGCCGGCGAACACGAACCACAGCAGGTTGCCCAGCGCCGAGGGTACGCCCGCGCCCGGTGCCCGCACAGTGGTGCGGCCGAACGGCCAGGCGGCGAACGTCGCCAGTCGGAAGGACGCGATGCCGAACGGAATGGTCACGATGAGCAGGCAGGCCACGGCTCCGGCCACGAGGTAGGCCAGCGCGAGGAGCCAGCCGTGCAGCACGAGCCAGATGATGTTGAGGGCTAGCCGGACTCCGTCCACGAGAGGCTGACGTACCGCCACCGCGCCGGGTTCCCACCGAGGGCATCGGGATGCCGTCCGGAACCACGACCCCACGGCGTCGCGGATCGTCCTGATGGATTAGCACCGCATGATGCCGGCATCGCCCATTGTGTGCTATTCGGCGCCCACGGCTCGGATTGCACGGGCCGTATCACCGGCCATGCCTGCCGGCTCGTCTACTCAGCCTGAGCCTGAGTTCAGCCTGAGGGGACCTCGCGATGACCGACGTTCTTTTCCTCCGCCGGAGCCGTCGCACGTCCGCGAGGCATCGCCGGCTCCGTCGCGTCGCACTCGGCGCCGTGGTGGGGCTGGTGGCCGCCGGGCTCGCCCCCCTGCTGACCGCTTCGGCGGCGTCAGCGGCCGGCCCGTGCGGGCCGCCCGTGGTCAGCGTGATCGCCTGCGAGAACACCCAGGCCGGCGACCCGACGAGCGACTGGCAGATCAACGGCTCGGGCGACCAGTCGATCCAGGGATTCGCGACGTCGATGAGCGTGCAACCCGGCGACACGGTCCAGTTCAAGATCAACACTCCGGCGAAGTCGTACCACTTCGACATCCTGCGGCTCGGCTACTACCAGGGGAACGGTGCTCGCAAGCTGGCCTCGGGGTTGAAGCCGTCGGCGACCCTGCCGCAGACCCAGCCGGCCTGCCAGAACGGCCCGACGGGAACGGGTCTCATCGACTGCGGCAGTTGGGCGGTGTCGGCGTCCTGGACCGTCCCCTCCACCGCGGTGTCCGGGGTGTACCTGGCGCACGTGGTGCGCGATGACACCGGTGGGTCGAGCCACATCGTCTTCGTCGTGCGCAACGACGCCAGTCATTCCGACGTGCTCTTCCAGACCTCTGACGAGACCTGGCAGGCGTACAACACGTACGGCGGGAACAGCCTGTACTCCTGCACCGTGAATTGCCCGTCGGGCAGCCCGGCGGCCTACAAGGGCGCGTCCAAGGTGTCCTACAACCGGCCGTTCCACTCGGCGGACGACGACTCCGGCGGGCGCAGCTGGGTCATGTACGCCGAGTACGACATGATCCGGTTCCTCGAGTCGAACGGGTACGACGTCTCCTACACCAGCGGCATCGACGTCGGGACGTCGACGGGCGGGTCCCTGCTCAACAACCACAAGATCTTCATGTCCACGGGGCACGACGAGTACTGGTCCGGTACGCAGCGCGCCAACGTCGAGGCGGCTCGGGACAAGGGTCTGAACCTCGCCTTCTTCAGCGGGAACGAGGTGTTCTGGAAGACCCGGTTGGAGCCGAGCATCGACGGCACCGGCACCGCCAACCGGACGCTGGTCTGCTACAAGGAGACGCACTACGACGGCGTCGTCGACCCTCAGGATCCGCCGACCTGGACCGGGACCTGGGAGGACCCGAGGTTCAGCCCACCCGCCGACGGTGGCCGACCGCAGAACGCGCTGACGGGTCAGCTGTTCGTGGTCAACTCGGGCACCACGGACATCAAGGTGCCCTCGCAGTACTCCAAGCTCCGGTTCTGGCGCAACACCGCCGTGGCGAGCCTGCCGTCCGGGCAGACCCAGACCCTCGCCCCCGGCGCGGGGACCCTCGGCTACGAGTGGGACACCGAGCCCGACAACGGGTTCCGTCCGGCAGGCCTGTTCGACCTCTCCTCGACCACGACCACGAGCGCGGAGGTCTTCACCGACTACGGCAGCAGCACCAAGAGCCCCGGCACGGCGACGCACCGGATGTCCCTGTACCGCGCTCCCAGCGGAGCCCTGGTGTTCGGTGCGGGCACCGTGCAGTGGGCGTGGGGACTCGACGGCAGCACGGCCGACCGCACCATGCAGCAGGCGACGGTGAACCTGTTCGCGGACATGGGGGCGCAGCCGTACGCTCTGATCTCCGGGCTGACCGCCGCCGCCCCGTCCACGGACACGACCGCGCCGACCTCGACGATCACGGCGCCCACGGCCGGGACGACGGTCGGTGACGGCGGCAAGATCACCATCAGCGGGACGGCCTCGGACGTCGGCGGCGTCGTGGCCGGCGTCGAAGTCTCCACCGACGGCGGCACGACCTGGCACCCTGCCACCGGAACCACGAGCTGGAGCTACAGCTGGGTGGCGCACGGCAACCCGAGCACCACGATCAAGTCCCGGGCGGTCGACGACAGCGGAAACCTCGAGTCGCCGTCCGCCGGTGTCTCGCTCAACGTCGGGTGCACGTGCTCGATCTGGGGTACCGCGACGACCCCGACCGTGACCGACTCCGGGAGCACCAGCGCGGTGGAGGTCGGCGTCAAGTTCTCGTCGGACGTCTCCGGCACCGTCACCGGGATCCGGTTCTACAAGTCGAGCAAGAACACCGGCACGCACGTTGGAAACCTCTGGACGGCGTCCGGCA
>DATKNA010000162.1:0-17579 GCA_035541595.1 Kineosporiaceae bacterium
TCTTCTCCTACGGGCTCGGCTGGTTCCCCGGCGGCGGCTCCTACGTGCCGTTCCAGGTCAACCCGGCCCAGTGGGCCTACCACCTCATCCTGCCGTGGGTCACGCTGGCGTTCCTGTACGCCGCGACCTATGCGCGCCTCACTCGGGCAGGCATGCTCGAGACCATGCACGAGGACTACGTGCGCACGGCGCGGGCGAAGGGTCTGCCGGAGCGCCAGGTGATCACGAAGCACGTCATGCGGTCCACGCTGACCCCGATCGTCACGATCTTCGGCCTCGACCTCGGCCTGCTGCTCGGCGGCGCGATCCTCACCGAGAGCACGTTCTCGCTGCCCGGTATCGGCAAGTACACGGTGGACGCCGTCGAAGCCAACGACCTGCCGGCGGTCCTCGGCGTGACCCTGGTAGCCTCGATCTTCATCATCCTCGCCAACCTCGTCGTGGACATCGTCTACGCCGTCATCGACCCCCGGGTGACCCTGTCGTGAGCCGCACCGACGAACCCCGCCGGGGAGCCGCGCCGGTCACCGTGCGGGAAGAACCGACGAGTCCCCCGCCGACCTCCTACCTCGAGGTCCGCGACCTCCGGGTGCACTTCCCGACCGACGACGGACTGGTGAAATCCGTCGACGGACTGTCGTTCGCGCTGAACCGCGGCCGGACCCTCGGCATCGTCGGCGAGTCGGGCTCCGGGAAGAGCGTGACGAGCCAGGCGGTGCTCGGCCTGCTCCCGCGCGACACCTCCCGGCTGGGCGGCGAGGTGTGGCTCGACGGAACGGAGCTGATCAGCGCGCCGCCGGAGCTCGTGCGGCACCTGCGGGGGTTGAAGATGGCGATGATCTTCCAGGACCCGCTGTCGGCGATGCACCCGTACTACACCGTGGGCAATCAGATCATCGAGGCGTACCGTATCCACCACGAGGGCACGTCGAAGAAGGCGGCCCGGGAGCGGGCCGTCGACCTGCTGGGCCGGGTCGGCATCCCGGAGCCCCGCCAGCGTGTGGACGACTACCCGCACCAGTTCTCCGGCGGCATGCGCCAACGCGCGATGATCGCGATGGCCTTGGTCAACGACCCTGCTCTGCTCATCGCCGACGAGCCGACCACAGCCCTCGACGTCACGGTGCAGGCCCAGATCCTCGACCTCATCCGCGACCTGCAGCACGAGTTCGAGAGCGCCGTCATCATCATCACGCACGACCTCGGCGTCGTCGCCGAGCTGGCCGACGACATCCTCGTCATGTACGCCGGCAAGGCCGTCGAGTACGGCGGCAGCGAGGACGTGTTCCGGGCGCCCGAGCACCCCTACACCTGGGGGCTGCTCAGCTCGATGCCCCGGATGGACCGTGAGCAGCAGGAGCGCCTCGTCCCGATCAAGGGCACACCGCCGAGCCTCATCAACGTCCCGACCGGATGCGCGTTCCACCCCCGTTGCCCCTACGAACCGTTGACCGAGGGGCTCGGCCGCACCGTGGTTCCCGAGCTCGAGCCGACCTCGCCGGGCCATCTCGTCCGGTGCCACCTCGACCGGGAGCAGCGCCGCCGGATCTTCAAGGAGGAGGTGACTCCGAGGCTGTGAGCATCGCATCCGAGCCCTCCGCCGAGCGCCGGGCCGAGCGCCCGGCGGAGGACCTGCTCGCCGTCTCCGGGCTGCAGAAGTACTTCCCGATCACCAAGGGCCTGTTCCGCCGGCAGGTGGGTGCGGTCAAGGCGGTCGACGGCATCGACTTCACCGTCCGGCGGGGGGAGACGCTCGGCATCGTCGGCGAGAGCGGTTGCGGCAAGACCACGACCGGCCGTCTCGTCACCCGGCTCGCCGAGCCCACCGGCGGCACCATCACGTTCGAGGGTCGGGACATCTCCCATCTCTCGCAGCGCGCGCTCCGCCCGCTGCGCCACGACATTCAGATCATCTTCCAGGACCCTTACTCGTCGCTCAACCCGCGCCACACCGTGGGCGCGATCGTCGCGGCGCCCTACTACCTGCAGGGCGTCAAGCCGCAGGGCGGCATCAAGAAGGCCGTGCAAGACCAGCTGGAGCTGGTCGGCCTCAACCCCGAGCACTACAACCGCTACCCGCACGAGTTCTCCGGCGGCCAGCGTCAGCGCATCGGGGTCGCCCGCGCGCTCGCGCTCAGGCCGAAGCTGATCGTGGCAGACGAGCCGGTCTCCGCCCTGGACGTGTCCATCCAGGCGCAGGTGGTCAACCTCTTGGAAGACCTTCAGGACGAGCTCGACCTCACCTACATGATCATCGCCCACGACCTGTCCGTCGTCCGCCACATCAGCGATCGCGTCGCGGTCATGTACCTCGGCAAGATCGTCGAGCTCGGTCAGCGCGACCAGGTGTACCAGACGCCGATGCACCCCTACACGACCGCCCTGCTCTCCGCGGTGCCGCTGCCGGATCCCTCCCGGCGGGAGCAGCGGGAGCGGATACTGCTGCACGGCGACGTCCCCAGCCCGATCAACCCGCCGCCCGCCTGCCGTTTCCACACGCGCTGCTGGAAGGCGCAGGAGATCTGCCGGACGGTCGAGCCGCCGCTGCGCGAACTGCGCCCCGGGCAGCGCGTCGCGTGCCACTTCCCGGAGAACTCCCCGCCTGGCAGCGACACCCCGACCCCGGGGTCCGTCCCGGCAGCCTGACGCCTCCTCTCCGGGATCAAGGGATCCAAGGGGCCACGCATCAGGCCGGCGTGTCATAGCCGCCGCACGGGCCGATCGACCGGCCCGTGCGCCGGACGATCGGCCGGTGCGGCGGCCGCCGCGGGGCTATTCCGTGGCGATGGCCTTCAGGACATCGAGGCGAACCGCCCGGATCGCGGGGAGCACCGCGGCGACCACGCCGGCGATGGTGGCGACGACGAGGACGGCGATGATGGTCCCCCAGGGGATGGCCAAAGTCTCCAACCCCTGATCGCGTAGGCCGCGCTGCAGCGCGACGCCCACACCGAGGCCGAGCACCGTTCCGAGGACGGCGCCGAACAAGGCGGTCGCGATGGCTTCGATGGTGATGGTCCGGCTGAGCTGGCCGCGGGTCAGCCCGACGGCACGGAGCAGCCCGATCTCCCTCGTCCGCTCGAACACCGACAGCGCCAGGGTGTTGACGATCCCGAGCACCGCGATGATCACGGCGAGCGCGAGCAACGCGTAGATGAGCAGCAGCAAGGTGTTGATCTGCGATGCCTGATCGCTGGTGAACTGGGCCGCGTCCTGGACCGAGACCACGATGAACGGCTTCACGGTGTTCACCAGCGACGTGTGCAGCCGCGCCAGGTCCGCGCCCGGCTTCGCCTTCACATAGACGATGAAGTCGGCCTGCCGGGCCGCCGGCGTCGACCGCAGGTAGAGGTCCCGGGGGACGATGACGGACGGATCGTTGAGCACCTGGCTCCTGGCGAAAATGCCGCCGATGGTCAGCTTCTGGCCGGTCGCCGTGCCGATGCTCCCGGTGAGGGTCTGTCCGAGAGTCAGCCTGTGGTCCTTCGCGAACCTGTCGCTGACGACGACCCGGCCGGACGACAGGGCGTCCAGCGACCCCGATGTCATGGTGATGACGACGTTGTCGCGCAGACCCCGGGCGTCGGCCGCGATCCCGTTGACGGCTCCGATGCCGCCGCCGATGGTCACGGGCACGACCCCGATCGTGGCGACCGAGGCGACCTCGGGCAGCTTCTCGACGGTCGTCGCGACGGTCGGCGGGATCGGCTGCTGGCCCCCGTTGAGCACGTAGTCGGCGGTGAGCTGGCTGTCGACCAGGTCCGACACGCTGGCCTTCGCCGACTGCGCGGCGACCGAGAACATCGCCACCAGGGCCAGCCCGATGAGCAGTGCGCTCGCCGTCGTCGCCGTCCGCCGTGGCATCCGCAGCGCGTTCTCTCGCGCCAGCCTGCCGACGGCGCCCGAGACGAGGACGAACGGAGCCGCGACGGCACGGATCACAGGCCGGGCGACGAGCGGGGCGGCGATGAGCAGCCCGACCAGGGTGAGCACCGCCCCGAGGACGAAGCGGCCCCAGCCGACCTCGCTCGGCGTGACCGCCGCCAGGATCGCCAGGACTCCGAGCACGACGGCCGCCCCACCCACGATGCCCCGCAGACGCAGCCCCTTCGGTGTCGCCGTGACCTCGTCGCGCATGGCGGCGACCGGGGCGATCCGCGAGGCACGTATGGCCGGCAACGTCGCCGCCGCGACCGTGACACCGATCCCGATCACGAGGCTCCAGGTGATCGTGTGTGGGAGCACCGGCAGGCCGCCGGAGATCTTGAGCCCGAAGGTCCCGAAGAACGCCTTGAGCAGGGACGCGAGCCCGAGCCCCACGATGATGCCCAGGACGGCGCCGAGGAGTCCGACGATCGCCGCCTCCCCGAGCACGGACCCGATCACCTGACGGCGTTGGGCGCCGACCGCACGGAGCAGGGCCAGTTCACGGGTCCGCTGGGCGACGAGCATCGAGAACGTGTTGTAGATGATGAATGCGCCGACCACGACGCTGATGAACGCGAAGACGAGCAGGAAGACGTTGATGAAGCCGAGCGCGTCGCGAATGCTCTTCTTGCTCTCGGAGATCACCGTCTGACCGGTCACCGCCTCGGCCGAGCGCGGCAGGACGGCGGCGATGCGGTCGCGAAGCTCCGCTTGACCCGTGCCCGGCATCGCCTGGACGGAGAACGACGGCACCGTGCGGTCCGGGGCGAACTCCCGGATCGCGGTCTGCTCGTCCACCGCGACGATCGTGGCACCCGCGAGGCCGACGTCGAACGACGCCTCGCCCACGATGGTGACCTCGCGCGGGATTCCCGCGATCACCGCCTGCGTCCGGTCACCGACCTTCAGGCCGGAGAGCTTGAGCGTCGAGGACTCCAGCACGACCTCGCCCGGCCCGGTCGGCGCACGGCCCTGGACGAGGTGCAGCGAGGGGTCGTCGGGGCGGAACGGGAAGGACAGGGTCGGCGCCCCACCGTTGCGCACCGCCGTCCCGTCCTTGCCCACCAGGACCGCGCTGCCCTGGATGTCGGCGGTGACCCGCCGGACCCCGTCCACACCTCGCAGCGTGTCCGCCAGCGTGAGCGGCAGCTGCTCGCGGACCGGCTGGCCGCCCTGGTTCGCGGGGGTCCGACCAGCCTCCTTCCCGCGGACCTGCACGTCCAGGCCCTTGCTGCCCTGCTCGACGATGCTGTCGAAGGTCTTGTTGATGCTGTCGGTGAGGACGAAGGTCCCCGCGATGAGGGCGACGCCCAGCGACACCGACACGATGGTGAGCACGAAGCGCAGGACGTGGCCGGTCACCCCGCGCAGAGTGACGCGCAGCATGGTCAGTTCAGCCGCCCCACGAGCTCGAAGTTCCTCATCCGCTCCAGCACCCGATCACTGGTGGGCGACAGCAGTTCGTCGACGATGCGGCCGTCCACCAGGAAGAGCACGCGGTCGGCGTATCCCGCCGCCCCGGGGTCGTGCGTGACCATGACGACGGTCTGGTGGTACTCGTCCACCGAGCGGCGCAGGAAGCCGAGGATCTCGGCGCTCGCGTGGCTGTCGAGGTTGCCGGTCGGCTCGTCGGCGAACACGATCGCGGGCCGGCTGACAAGGGCCCGGGCGCAGGCCACCCGTTGCTGCTGACCACCGGAGAGCTCGGACGGCCGGTGCGACAGCCGGTCGCGCAGTCCGAGGGTGTCGATGACGCTGTCGAACCACTCCTGGTCGACCTTGCGGCCGGCGATGTCGAGCGGGAGCGTGATGTTCTCTCGGGCGGACAAGGTCGGCACGAGGTTGAACGCCTGGAAGACGAAGCCGAGCCGCTCGCGCCGGAGCTTCGTCAAGGCCTTGTCGCCCAGCCCGGCGACCTCCACCCCGTCGATCACCACCCGACCGCTCGTCGGCCGGTCCAGGGCGGCCATGCAGTGCATGAGGGTGGACTTTCCCGAGCCGGACGGCCCCATGATCGCGGTCATCCTCGCGCGAGAGAACTCCACGCTGACGCCGTCCAGGGCTCGCACCTGAGCCTCGCCCTCGCCGTACACCTTGATCAGATCAATGGCCTGGGCCACGACCTCGCCCTGATCCGGGGGCAGCTCGGTCATGTGCTGTTCCTTCCCTCGAGAACGTCTTCGCGACAATCCTCCCGGTGACCCCACCCCCGCCATGACGGGCGAGGGGTGGACAGGTTCCCGGGCGTTCGCGTTCGCGTCCGCACCCGGGCCCGGCCGGATCGGATGCACGGATCGGACGGCTACCTGGATGCCCAGTCAACTCTCGTCCATCCCCGGTGTGTCCGGCACGGACGCCGCCGGACCGCAGACGCGCTCCACCGCGTCCTGCGGCAACGGTGGTGGCGTGCCGCCGAAGGCCGGGCACAACGCCCGGTGGTCGCACCAGTCGCACAGCCGGCCGGGCGACGCCCGCCAGTCACCCGTGCGAGCCGCACGATCGATCGCCACCCAGAGCGCTCGGACCTTGCGTTCGGTCGCCAGCAGTTCCTCCTCACCCGGCGGATGGCGCAGCATCTCGCCGTCGCCCAGGTAGACCAGCTGCAGCAGAGCCGGGACCCGGCCGTGCAACCGCCACAACACGAGCGCGTAGAACTTCATCTGGAACAGCGCCTTGGCCTCGAACAGCGGCGAGGGAGCGCGCCCGGTCTTGTAGTCGACGACGCGCATCCGCCCGTCCGCTGCGACGTCGAGCCGGTCGACGTAGCCACGTAGTTGCAGCCCGTCGTCCAAGGTCGTCTCGACGTACAACTCGCGCTCGGCCGGCTCCAGCCTCGTCGGGTCCTCCAGCTCGAACCAGCGGGCCAGGAGCTCCTCCGCCCCGGCGAGCCAGCCGTCGACGGCGACCTGGTCACCGTCGAACAAGCCGGCCAACTCGGGCTCGTTCGCCCGGACGCGTTCCCACTGCGGCACCAGCATCGAGCGGGCCGAGCGCAGGGTGCGCTCCGGGGCCGGGAGGTCGAAGAGCTTCTCCAGCACCGCGTGCACCACGGTCCCGCGGGCCGCAGCAGGGCTGGGCGCCTCGGGCAGGCGGTCGACCACCCGGAACCGGTACAGCAGCGGGCACTGCATGAAGTCGGCCGCCCGGGAGGGCGACAACGCGGTCGGCGCCATAGCAGGAACCCTAGGCGTGACCGCCGACAGACGGCCGTCGTCGCCGAGGGGAGCGCACGGGGAGTGACAGACTACTCATCCGTGACCACGCCCGACGCCGACGCCTCCGGCGCGCCCGTTCCTCCTCCGGGGGCGGTGCCGCCAACCGCGCCCGCGGCGCCCGACGCGCGCGGACCGACGGGGGCTGCGGCGCGGCGCGGCCTCCTACGCCCGGGGGACCGGGTCCAACTGACCGACCCGAAGGGCCGCCTGCACACCATCACCCTGTCCCCGGGCCGCGAGTTCCACACGCACCGGGGCCTCTTCCGCCACGACGACCTCATCGGGCGACCCGAGGGCACCGTCGTCCGCAACACCGCGGGCGTCGAGTACCTCGCGCTGCGTCCCCTGCTGGCGGACTACGTGCTGTCGATGCCCCGCGGAGCCGCGGTCGTCTACCCCAAGGACGCCGGGCAGATCGTCGCCATGGCCGACATCTTCCCCGGAGCCCGGGTCGTCGAAGCCGGCGTCGGCTCGGGGGCCCTTACCATGTCCCTGCTGCGCGCGGTCGGCGACCAGGGGATGGTCCACTCCTACGAGCGGCGCGGCGACTTCGCGGAGATCGCCCGGGTCAACGTCGAGACGTTCTTCGGCGGGCCGCACCCCGCATGGCGCGTGACGGTCGGTGACCTCGCCGAGAGCCTCGACGAGGCGGACGTCGACCGCGTGGTGCTCGACATGCTCGCGCCCTGGGACTGCCTGGACGCCGTCGCGGCCGCGCTCGCACCCGGCGGCGTCCTCATCTGCTACGTCGCCACGGCGACCCAGCTGTCCCGGGTGGCGGAGGCGATCCGGGACGACGGCCGGTACACGGAGCCCGCCGCGTGGGAGTCGATCGTCCGGGGCTGGCACCTGGAAGGCCTCGCCGTCCGGCCGCAGCACCGGATGGTCGGTCACACCGGGTTCCTGCTCACCACCCGACGGCTCGCCGACGGCGTGCCACCGCCGGTGCGGCGGCGCCGACCGGCGGGCACCACCCGGAACGCCGGGGACGAGGCGGTCGAGGCCTGGGGCGAGTGGACCGCTCAGGACCTCGGCGAGCGCCCGGTGTCGGAGAGAAAGGTGCGCCGGGTGCGGGCGGGAACCGGCCCCTACCGGCCAATCACAATCGAAGAGTAACGAAATGGATACTCTCTGACTCTGCCGATCCGGCAGAGCCTCATGTCATCCTTGGACACCAATCCCCTCAGCAGCGCCGCTGCGGGACGGCGAGACCGGTGCGAACGGGCCCGACGGCCGGCGGTGGCGGGTCGGACAGCGGCCGCCCGCAGGGCAGAGTTACTGTCGGGAGCATGCACCGGCGAGGAACGGGAGGTGCCGGCGATGCCCGATCACGAGGACGTCCGAGGGGCTGACAGGGCCGCTCTGCGCGAAGAGATCGCGCGACTGCAGGCCGAGGCGGAGCGGCTGCGCATGGTCCGCGGCGGCGCGGATCCCGAACACGTGGCCCGGCTGCGTGCCCAGGTCGGCCAGCTCGCGGCCCAGAACGACCGCCTCGCCTCCACGCTGCGGGACGCCCGGGACCAGATCGTCGCCCTCAAGGCGGAGGTCGACCGGCTGGCGCAACCGCCGAACACCTTCGGCATCTACGTCGGCCCGGGCGACGACGGCACCGTCGAGATCGTCAGCTCCGGACGGAAGATGCGGGTGGCCGTGAGCCCGTCCGTGCCCTTGGAGGAGCTGGAGCCCGGCCAGGAGGTCATGCTCAACGAGGCGTTCAACGTCGTCGCCGCGCGCATGTTCGAGCGCACCGGCGAGATCGTCATCCTGAAGGACCTGATCGACGAGGATCGCGCGCTCGTCGTGGCGCACGCCGACGAGGAGCGCGTCGTCCAGCTCTCCGGGCCACTGCGGGCCGAGAAGCTGCGGGTCGGGGACGCTCTCGTCTTGGAGACCCGGTCGAACTTCGTCTTCGAGAAGATCCCGCGGGCGGAGGTCGAGGAACTCGTCCTCGAAGAGGTGCCCGACATCGACTACGGCGACATCGGTGGACTCGCCGCCCAGATCGAGCAGATCCGCGACGCCGTCGAGCTGCCCTTCCTCCACCCGGACCTGTTCCGCGAGCACGGCCTCAAGCCGCCGAAGGGGATCCTCCTGTACGGCCCGCCGGGCTGCGGCAAGACGCTCATCGCCAAGGCCGTCGCGAACTCCCTGTCGAGGAAGGCCGCAGAGATGCGCGGCGCCAAGGAGTCCAAGAGCTACTTCCTCAACGTCAAGGGCCCGGAACTGCTCAACAAGTACGTCGGCGAGACCGAGCGGCACATCCGGCTCATCTTCGCCCGGGCCCGGGAGAAGGCCGGCGAGGGCACTCCGGTCGTCGTCTTCTTCGACGAGATGGACTCACTGTTCCGCACCCGGGGCTCGGGTGTGAGCAGCGACGTGGAGACGACGATCGTCCCGCAGCTGCTCAGCGAGATCGACGGCGTCGAGCGGCTCGAGAACGTCATCGTCATCGGGGCGTCCAACCGCGAGGACATGATCGACCCTGCGATCCTGCGGCCGGGTCGCCTCGACGTCAAGATCAAGATTCAAAGGCCGGACGCCGAGGCGGCGCGCGACATCTTCTCGAAGTACCTCACGCCGAACCTGCCACTGCACGCGGACGACCTGCACGAGAACGGCGGCTCGCCCGAGGTGGCGGTCGCGGCGATGATCGACCGGACCGTCGAGCGCATGTACACCGAGACCGAGGAGAACCAGTTCCTCGAGGTGACCTACGCCAACGGCGACAAGGAGATCCTCTACTTCAAGGACTTCAACTCCGGGGCGATGATCCAGAACATCGTCGACCGGGCGAAGAAGATGGCGATCAAGGACTTCCTGGATACCGATCAGAAGGGCATCAGGATCGACCACCTGCTTACGGCCTGCGTGGACGAGTTCAAGGAGAACGAGGACCTGCCCAACACCACGAACCCGGACGACTGGGCCCGGATCTCGGGGAAGAAGGGCGAGCGGATCGTCTACATCCGCACGATCATCCAGGGCAAGGCGGGCAGCGAGCCGGGCCGGACCATCGACACGGTCCCGAACACCGGCCAGTACCTCTAGCCCGACCCACGAGCTGGGCGAGGAAGCGCGTCGGCGGTCACTCCCGATCGGCTGCGCCCTTCGTCGTGTCGAGGACGTGTCACGCGGCATGGCGTGCCTGACTCGCCGGCAGGCGGCCAGGCGTGCACCACGAGGCGGGCGACGGCGGAGCGTGCACCCGTTGTGCCTCGATGCACGCGTTGTGCCGCTCCGAGGCGTCTCCGGACCGGCATAGCCCGTGCAATCCAGCATGACGCGAGCAGGCCGGGCCCTGCCGAGCGCGTATCAGCCGAACACGGCGTCGATCCCCATCGTCGTCAGCAACGCACGGGTGTCCGGGACGAACGGCGACGACGGGTCGACGAGCGCCGCGGCCACGACCTCGGGCGCCTCCCACCAGGCAGCGGCGACCTCGCCGTCGTCGAAGCGGATCGCGCCGTCCCACGACGTCCGGTACACGAAGCCGAGGTACCACGTGTGCTCGTCCCGATACCAGGCCGAACCCACCGGCGTCAGCAGTGCGCCCGCGGCCCCCGCCTCCTCCTCGAGCTCGCGGACCGCGGCGACGTCCGGATCCTCCCCGGCCAGCACGACGCCTCCGAACGAGCAGTCGCGCAACCCCGGGTACACGTCCTTGGCGTCGGACCGCCGGTGGACGAGCACCTCCCCGTTCGAGCGCCGGACGACGACGCACGTCGCGGCGTGCGGCAGGTTCTCCCGGCGCACCGTGGACCGCGGCGCGGTGCCGGTCACCCGCGCCGACCGGGCGGCGGGATCGTAGATCGCGACGAGCTCGTCCGCGCTCACGCGGCGGCCCGGCGGCGGGCGAACAGCCTCGCCACCAGCCGCCAGCCCAGCAGGAACAGAGCCAGGAAGGTCGTCGCGACGACCACGAAGGACGGCGGCGTCCCATCACCGGCGAGCCGGCGCAGGGTCATCCCCACGCCGACGGCCCCGGTGGTGACCACTGCTCCGGCCGGCAAGGACTCCGGCGGACGCCGGGCGACGACGACGACCAGCTCGCCGACGGCCGCGCCGGTGACGAACGGCCACGCCGTCGCCACCGTCCCGGCCATCGCGGAGCCCTCGTCGTGCGACCGACGACCCAGAACGACGAACACGAGCACGGCCAGCAGGTCGGCGGCCCAGACGGGCGCGAGGCGGCGCACGCCCCATCCTCTCAGCGGCGGCCGTCGCGGTCGCGCCCGCCCCGGTCGCGCCCGCCCCGATCGCGCCCGCCGCCCCAGTCGCGCCTGCCCTATCGCGCCCGCCGCTGAGACTCTGTCGGTGCCGCCTGCCAGGATCCTCCCGTGCTCACGGTCGCGTCAGTCAACGTCAACGGCGTCCGGGCCGCCGTCCGTCGAGGGATGGGGGCCTGGCTGGCCGAGCGCCACCCCGACGTCCTCTGCCTGCAAGAGGTCCGTGCCGGGGACGACGAGCTGGCGCGGGCCCTCGGCCCCGGCTGGCACACCGTCCATGAGGAGGCGCCCACCAAGGGACAGGCCGGGGTGGCGGTCGGCGCCCGAGTGTCGCCGTCCGCGGTGCGGCTCGGCCTGGCCCCGCGGGGTCCGGCCGGCGCCTTCGACGACACCGGCCGCTGGGTGGAAGCGGATCTCGAGGTGACCAGCTGCGGGGGCGGGAGTCAGCTGCTGACCGTGATCTCCGGCTACGTCCACGCGGGGCGGGCGGGCACGGCACGTCAGGCCGAAAAGGAGGCCTTCCTCGCCGCGGCCGCCTGCCGCCTCGACGCTCTCGCCGCCGACGGCCGCCACGTACTGCTGACCGGAGATCTCAACGTCGCGCATTCGGCGGCCGACCTGGCGAATTGGAAGGGCAATGTCTCGAAGGCCGGGTTCCTCCCGTCCGAGCGGGAGTGGTTCGACCGGCTGCTCGAGCGGGGCTGGGTGGACGTGGTGCGGACGCTCGCCGGGGGTGGGCCCGGGCCCTACTCGTGGTGGACCTGGCGCGGCACGGCGTTCGACCGGGACGTCGGGTGGCGCATCGACTACCAGATCGCCTCCGCCGGCCTGGCCGCGCTGGCCGTGAACGCCGAGATCGACCGTGCGCCGAGCTACGCCGCACGGTGGAGCGACCACGCGTCCGTCGTCGTCCGCTACGATCTTGACCTGCCTCCTTGACCCCGGGGACTCGCAGCCGCCTCGTCGACGCAGGCCTGACGGCTGCCCACGATCATGCGGGACAGCCGCTGGTCGATGCCCGGGCCGCCGTAAGGATAGTCGGCCGGCCCCGGGTCGTTGGCGCGTCCAGCGCCTCGATCATCTCGTCGGGGAGGTGGAGCCCGACGGCCCCCGGGTCGTCGCGGAGCTGCTCGACGGCGCGGGCGCCGAGCGACCTGCGCCATCGAGACCGTCGTGCGTCCGCGACGTTCTGCACCGCGGCGACCTGCACCGAGGCGACGACGTCCCACGCCCGCCGTCCTGGATCCGGACCAGCCTCGTAGGCTCTCGGCATGAGCGCACGCCGGGTGATGGGCATCGAGACCGAGTACGGCGTCTCGGCCCCCGGCGACCCCACCGCGAACGCGATGCTCCTGTCGAGCCAGGTCGTCAACGCCTATGCGGCGCCACTGGGCCACCGGGCGGGCCGGGCCCGGTGGGACTACGAGGACGAGGCGCCACTGCGCGACGCCCGCGGTTGGGAGCTGAGCCGGGACGCCGCCGATCCCGGCCAGCTCACCGACGTCCAGGACGACCCCGGGCTGGCGAACGTCATCCTGACCAACGGCGCCCGGCTGTACGTGGACCACGCCCACCCCGAGTACTCCTCGCCCGAGGTGACGAACCCGCGGGACGCGGTGTCGTGGGACAAGGCGGGGGAGCGCGTCATGCTCGCCGCGGCCCGGCGGCTGGCTGCCGCCCCGGGCCTGCCGCAGGTCAACCTCTACAAGAACAACACGGATAATAAGGGCGCATCGTACGGAACGCATGAGAACTACCTCATGCGCCGGGAGACGCCGTTCGCTGACATCGTCCGCTACCTCACGCCGTTCTTCGTCTCCCGTCAGGTGGTCGCCGGCGCGGGGCGGGTCGGCCTCGGGCAGGACGGCACGGGGGTCGGCTTCCAGATCAGCCAACGCGCGGACTTCTTCGAGGTCGAAGTCGGGCTCGAGACGACCCTCAAGCGGCCGATCATCAACACCCGGGACGAGCCCCACGCCAGCGCGGATCGGTTCCGCCGACTGCACGTCATCATCGGTGACGCGACGATGTGCGAGGTGGCCACCTACCTGAAGCTGGGGACCACGGCTCTCGTCCTGGAGCTGATCGAGGAGAAGGGGTTCTCCGCCGACCTCTGGGTCGACCGCCCCGTGTCTGCCCTGCACACGGTGTCGCACGACCCCAGCCTCAGGGCGACCCTGCGCCTGCGGGACGGGCGTACGCTGACCGCCGTCCAGCTGCAGTGGATGTTCCTGGAGCAGGTCCATGCCTACCTTGACGATCGGTACGGCAACGACGTCGACGACCTGACGAAGGACGTCGTGCAGCGCTGGGAGAGCGTGCTCGCGCGGCTGGAGAAGGATCCGGCGGACTGCGCGCGCGAGCTCGACTGGGTGGCGAAGCTGCGCCTCGTGGAGGGGTTCCGGCACAGGGAGAACCTCTCCTGGGACGCCGCCCGCCTTCAGCTGATCGATCTGCAGTGGTCCGACGTCCGGCCGGAGAAGGGGCTCTACCACCGCCTGGTCGAGCGCGGCCAGGTGGAGCGCATGGTGACCAATGCCGAGATCGAGCGCGCGGTCGAGGAGCCGCCGGACGACACCCGGGCCTACTTCCGCGGCCGGTGCCTGGCGAAGTACGGCGAGAACGTCGCCGCTGCGTCGTGGGACTCGGTGATATTCGACGTCCCCGGCCGCGGCGCGCTGCAACGGGTGCCGACCCTGGATCCTCTGCGCGGGACGCGGGACCACGTCGGGAGCCTGATCGACCGTTCAGCAACGGCCGCCGAGCTCGTGGACGCCCTCAGCCGCTAACCACCCACCCCTTCACGGTGATCATGCAAACTCCGCTGATCATGCAATCCATGTTGATCACGTACTCGATCGGCTACAGATCGTCGCACCGTGAATGGGGGCTCGACTGCTTCTCTGTGGGTGATGGGGAACGGGCACACCGTGCGGGGTCGTCGACCGCCAGTATGGAGGTGGGTGCGGGGGGCCGGCGTTCATGATGGTCAGCCCACGACCAGGGCGCTCATCCGGCGGGGCTTCTCCGGCGGGGCTTCTCCGGCGGGGCTGGTCGGCGCGGCGCCGTCGCAGCGGGGACTATGACCAGAGCCTGTCGAGGGGCACCGGAGGAGATCCTTTACACCGCGTTGCGTGCGATCTCGCGCCTTGCGCACGTCATCGACAGAAATCGGGACCCCTCGGCTATGGGCTGGACGGGTAAGTGTCGATACAGCGCGTACCGGGCTACCCGGACGAGAGGCGCACCTGTCGACAACCTGGGCACGGCGCCCCCGGGGACGGTGCGCGCCTGTCGACAACCTGGCCGTTGACCGTCCAGATCGCCCTCTGATCCTGGGTGGCGGGGCCGGTGCCGGCGGGGGCCGGATGGGCAGGTCCGTCGGAGGGGGTTGTGCGCATCCGTGTCGATCAAGTAATCGGGCAGTCACTTGATCGACACGGATTGCATGATCACCGCAGGTCGGGGTCGACATCACCGCAGGTCGGGGTCGACATCACCGCAGGTGGGGGTCATCGCCGGAGTCGCCGGGCGGGGGCTGGACCCGGCCACCTAGGATCGAGGGAACGGCGAGCCGAGGAGGCACACCATGTCGGGTCAGGAGCAGCAGCGCCCGCGCGGGCGTGACGACGAACCGGACGACGCCCCGCCGCCGGCGGCGCCGACGGCGCAGGTGAAGGACGACGACGTCGACGCGATCCTCGACGAGATCGACGACGTGCTCGAGAGCAACGCCGAGGAGTTCGTCAAGGGGTTCGTGCAGAAGGGCGGACAGTGATCGACGCTGCCGACCGGGCAGGCGGCACGGGCAGGCTGCCCGCCGCCTTCCTGACACCGGGGTCCTCCTCGTTCGTCGAGTTCCTCGGTGCCCACGCGGCCCACTTGCTGCCCGGCGGCCGGGTCCTGCCGCAGGGCACCCTGCCCGAGGTGCCGCACGCCACGACGATCGTGGCGCTGACCTTCAAGGGCGGCGTCGTCATGGCGGGCGACCGCCGGGCGACGATGGGGAACCTGATCGCGCACCGGGAGATCGAGAAGGTGTACCCGGCCGACGAATACTCCTGCATCGGCATCGCCGGCACCGCCGGCATCGCGGTCGAGCTCGTCCGGCTGTTCCAGGTCGAGCTGGAGCACTACGAGAAGATCGAGGGCGCGCTGCTCTCGCTCGACGGCAAAGCCCAGCGCCTCTCCACGATGATCAGGAACAATCTCGCGCTCGCGATGCAGGGCCTCGCCGTGGTCCCGCTCTTCGCCGGCTACGACCTCGAGCGCGGCGTCGGCCGCATCTTCTCGTACGACGTGACCGGGGGCCGGTACGAGGAACACGACCACCAGAGCGCGGGCTCGGGATCTGTGTTCGCCCGGGGGTCGCTGAAGAAGCGCTGGCGACCCGGCCTGGACGCCGAGCAGGCCGTCACGGTCGTGGTCGAGGCGCTGTTCGACGCCGCGGACGACGACTCGGCGACGGGTGGGCCGGACCGGCTGCGTCAGATCTACCCGGTCGTCGCCACCGTGACGGACGCAGGCTACGCGAGGGTGCCCGAGGACGAGGTCGGCGCCGCCGCGAACGCCCTGGCGGCACTCCGGCAGGAGGTCGCGGCGCGATGACCATGAACTTCTACGTCCCGCCCGAGCAGCAGATGAAGGACCGGGCGGACTACGCGCGCAAGGGCATCGCGCGTGGCCGCTCGGTCGTCGTCCTGTCCTACGAGGGCGGGATCGCCTTCGTCGCCGAGAACCCGCGGGCCCTGCACAAGATCAGCGAGATCTACGACCGGATCGCGTTCGCCGCCGTCGGCAAGTACAACGAGTTCGAGAACCTGCGCGTCGCCGGCGTCCGGTACGCCGACCTGCGCGGGTACTCCTACGATCGCGCGGACGTCAGCGCGCGCGGCCTGGCCAACGTCTACGCCCAGACCCTCGGCAGCGTGTTCACCACCGAGCCGAAACCGTTCGAGGTCGAGCTCACGGTCGCCGAGGTGGGTGCGACGCAGGCCGAGGACCAGATCTACCGGATCAGCTACGACGGCTCGGTCGCGGACGTCGACGGCTACGTCGCCATGGGCGGCCAGGCCGAGCAGATCCAGTCGGCGTTGGCGGAGCGGTGGCGCGAGGGGCTGCCCGTCTCGCAGGCTCTCCGGCTGGCCGTCGAGCTCCTCGCCCGCGATCCCAACACCGGCACGTCCGCGGAGCTTGGTCCGGCACAGCTGGAGGTGGCGGTCCTGGACCGGATGCGGCAGCGCCGGTCCTTCCGGCGACTGACGGGCCCGCTGCTGGCGCGCCTGCTCGCACCAGGGGACACCACCAGCGACGTCCCGCACACGGACGACCCGCGGCCCGGTCTGCACGACACGCTGACCGGCGACGGCTCCGGCGCGCATGACGCAACGCCGTCAACAAGCTGACCGCAAGCGCACGGTCCAGCACGTGCCGTGACAGAGCCGCAGGCCCGAGCGATGCCGTCGTCGTGGCCGGCACATAGAGTGGGAGCCATGGACCGCCGAATCTTCGGGATCGAGACGGAGTTCGGGGTCACGTGCGCCTTCGAGGGCCAGCGCAAGCTGTCGCCGGACGAGGTGGCCCGCTACCTGTTCCGCAAGGTCGTCTCGTGGGGCCGCTCGAGCAACGTCTTCCTGCGCAACGGTGCCCGGCTCTATCTCGACGTCGGTTCCCATCCGGAGTACGCCACCCCGGAGTGCGACGACGTCCGCCAGCTCGTGGTGCACGACCGGGCGGGGGAGCGCATCCTCGAAGGCCTGCTCGTGGACGCCGAGCGTCGTCTGCACGAAGAGGGGATCGCCGGGGAGGTCTTCCTCTTCAAGAACAACACCGACTCGGCCGGCAACTCCTACGGCTGCCACGAGAACTACCTGGTGAGCCGGCACGGCGAGTTCGGCAAGCTGTCCGATGTCCTGATCCCGTTCCTGGTCACCCGGCAGCTCGTCGCCGGTGCCGGCAAGGTGCTGCAGACCCCGCGCGGCGCGGTGTTCTGCCTCAGCCAGCGGGCCGACCACATCTGGGAGGGCGTGTCCAGCGCGACCACCCGATCCCGCCCGATCATCAACACCCGGGACGAACCGCACGCGGACGCCGAGCGCTACCGGCGGCTGCACGTGATCGTCGGGGACTCCACGATGAGCGAGACCACCACGATGCTCAAGGTCGGGGCGACCGATCTCGTGCTCCGGATGGTCGAGGCCGGAGTGGTGCT